>JBGSLA010000122.1:0-11506 GCA_041740935.1 Desulfobaccales bacterium
GCGCCGAAAACTTTCCCCCACCACCAAGGCGCCGGGCGGCAAATCCGGGGTCAGAGCGCCGGCGAATCCCACCGAAATAAGAGTCTGGGGATTATAACGCTCCACCAGCCAGGCCGCGGCCCCCTCGGCGGCCCGCTCTCCCATGCCGGAGACCGCGGCCACGCCCTTTTTGCCTTTATAGAAAAATTCCCAGGTGGGCAGATCCAGCCCCGACAGCCGCCGGGCCTGGACGCGGCGCAAAAAAGGCCGCACTTCCTGGGAAAGTGCAGCCAGAATTGCTATGGCGATGGGCGCCCCGGACATCAGGGCTTGGGCGCCGGCAGTCGGACAGGTCCCGAGGGCTGGGAGGTCAGCAGTTCCGGCTCCTCGGGGGCAGCCGCGCCGCCCCGGGTCTCCGTGGCCACCGCGGCGTTTTTCACCGGTTTGGGCCGGCCCCAGCGCTTGCCCTGCACCAGGAGTTGGCCGCTTTTGTGGAGCACGGTGCGGTCGTCCAGAATGATCAGCCCGTGACGATCGGAAATCTGGGTGTAATACTGGTACTTCATCTGCCGCTGATTGAGGCGGTATTTAAAAAACAGGAAAAACAGCATGTAAATGGTCACCACCACCCCCGCCCCGGCCAGCACATAGCTCAAAAACGTAAAGGTGCTGGCAGTCAGGGAGGTGAGCCAGGCCATGATGTGATGAATATTGTACAGGGCGAAAATGGTGACCAGCAGGAGAAACAAAATGGCCAGCAGCGGCAGGCGCTTCAGGTGCAAAAGGAGGGGGATGTCCTGGCTTGTGGCCGCCGCCTCCTCCTCCGGGCCCCCGGTGACCTGCTGCCCCAAAAAGTGGTTGAACCCGGTGACGATCACCCCCATGAGAAAGGTGAGCATAACGGGAAAGGCAAAGGCCACGAACAGGTATTCTTTCCAGGGAAAGGGGGTGTACACCCGGTGGTATTTGTCGTCCGCGGACCACAGGGCGATGACGATGAAGATGACGATTTCCAGGATGGCGATCAGCTTGAGGTAGTCAAAAAAGAGCTTTTTGCGATCGGCCTTGGAAAAATACGATGCTATTCTGGACATACCAACCCCTTGGGCAAAGCGGCCCTTATAAAAAATACCAGACCGCGCCTAATGGGTCAATGGTTTTCCCAGGGAAGGGCGACCCAGGGATGGGCGGTAAGCGGCCGGGGCTTGTCCGGAACGGTCACCTGGGGGGCCAAGCACCTGGTATCTTAAAATGAGAAACAGGCGGGAAAACTTCGCCTGGGGTTTTCCCCGCCTGTCTCCTACCGAGATTCCCACTGAGATAGCGCTAAGACAGCCTAAAAGGTAAAGACCTTGTACTCCGGATTGACCATCATGTTTACCAGGACCGAGCCGGCGGATATAATGGACCCTTCCACCAGGTCATCCTCGGCAACAAGACGTTTGTCGGCGCAGGCCTTGCAGACATGGATGGGGGTTTTCCGTGCGATAAGCTTGTCCAGGAGATCTTTCATATGCTCGCCGGTGGAGGCGCGGATGCCTTCGGCCATGCCGAGTTGCGCCCAGTGGATGGCGTCGTCGATCAAGAAAACCTCCACGGGTTTGCCCATTTCGGCGGCAATAGCGGCAAACTGCAGGGCCCGGGTGGCGCCCCCCGACTTTTCAAAGCCCTTGGACATGACAAACAAGAATTTTTCCATGTTGGAGCGTCCTCTCTGTGGTTAAGTTGCCGAAGGCTGCCGACCACCGGCAACCGAGGCCGCAGCACCCCCGGCGTTGCAATTATATGCTTCCGGGCAAGGTAAATCAATGTTTCAGGTGGTCTCGAGATCTTGGCGGTGGGTCTGGCCCAGGCTGAGTGAGAACGGTTAAACCTTTATATATTGGAACCCCTCAGCCCGGAGTTGGCTGATGACGCTGAGGGAGTTGGGAACGGCCTCCATACATGCCGGCAGGCCCCTGGACCGGAGTTTCAAGGCGTTTAAAGAGTCCGTACACACCAGGATGCGGTGCCCCCGGTCCACCAGCGCCTGAAGTTGGTCCTGCAAATCTGAGGAACACGCCAGGCAGACGCCGCCGGCGAAAATATCCGCCACCACCACAACGTGCACGTCCCGGCCGCCGGGGGAATTGTGAAAGTCGGCAATCAACTGACACAAAACCGGCCACTTGTCCCGGTCGGAGATATGAATGAGCAGTTTATCCCCCACGAAGCCTTTCCCCTGCAGCAGCTGGCGGTGAGTGGGGCGGTTGTTTGCAAGGCCCCGGTGACCGGGTCCAGGGACGGGGCGTAGGGTCTCCCGTCCCTGGAGGTTATGTTCCGGGTTTATTCCTCTTTCCCGGTGTCCTGGGGTTGCGGTTTTTCCTCGGCGATCTCCTTATACCACTCGGAGTGGTGCTTTTTGGCCCACTTGCGGCCCACCTTGCCGTCCACCATGGCCCGCCAGGTGCCGGGGTTGGCGATGGTCCCCAGATAGGCGTGGGCCACGATGGTGGCCACGAAAACCACCGAGACAAACCCGTGAATGGTGGACATGAGGCAGTTGAAGCTCAAGGGCAGGCTGTTCTTGAAGATCAACAGCACCCCGGTCACCCCCATGATGAAGCTTAAGACCACCGACAGCCAGAAGAAAATCTTCTGTCCGGCGTTCAGCCGGCCGGCGGGCACCTCCACTTCCTCACCGCCCAGGTAGCCGCCGCGCTTGGCCAGCCACTCCTTGTCGTAGGGGGTGAATTTGGCGTCTTTGGCCCACAGCGTCAGGCTCACCACCGAAGCGACGATAAAGATGATACCCGTCACCCAGTGGAAAATCACCGCGGCCTGGGGCGAACTGAACAACATGCGCAGCAGGCTGACATTATTATAGAAGAAGATATAGCCGGTCAGGGTCAACAGCAGGAAGGTGATCATGCGGACCATGTGGGTCCAGCGCTCCGACACCCGGAACCGCTGGATTTCCGCAGGTTCATAGGTGAAATCGGCGCCCTTGGGCCCCTGGCCGGTATAATGCACCACCAGGGCGAACACCAGGATGAGCAGCAGGACGCTGACGTAGGGCGACAGATAGGTCTGGTGAAACTGGTTGATGTAGAAAACCCAGGGCTGGCAGCCGAAAAGCAGGCCGGCGCTGACGGTGACGGGCTTGCCGTCCGGGCCGAACATGTCGGTGACGATCTGCCCCTTGAACATGTGGGCCTGGGTGGAATGGCAGTCGCCGCAGCCGCCCGCCCCCAGGGTCTGGCTCACCGGGGCCACGTTATGGTTGATGTTGAAGCCCTCCGGGTGGCCGGCCCAGGTATGGTCTTTCTCGCCCGCCACCTCGCCCTTGTCGTCCAGATGATAGATCATGCCCCCCTTGTGGAAATAAGGCTTGCTTTGCTGGAAGCGCTTGTTCCCCTTGAGGGTCTCGGTAAACGCGGTCAGCGCGATTTTGATCTGCTCCGGGGTATGCAGTTCGGGTTTTTGGGGATTTTTGGGGTTCAGTTGGGGCTTGGCCTTTTCATAGCCCTTTTTGAGCTCCCGGGCGAACAGCGGATAGTGGATGCCATCCTTGTCGAGGTTGGTGAAAAACACGCTTTTAAACAGGTTCACCGGCCACAGTTTGCCGTGTTCGTCCCTTTGAAAGGCAGGCTTCCAGGTGAATTCGGCGCCCACCTTTTTGGCCCCGGGCGGGGGCAGCATCATGGGATAATTGACCATGGCGCCGGTGGTGACGTCAAAGCCCTCGAAACCCGCCCGGTGCAGGGCCGGGATATGGCAGACCTCGCAGGCCAGTTTGTCCAGGTGGTTGGGCCGGATGGACAGGTGCGCCGGCCGGGGCGCGCCCATGTAGCCCTCTTCGTGGCACTGTTTGCAGGTCTTGAACTTCACATAATCCAGGTCGTCCCGCACCGTGGAGACGTTTTCGTCTCCCTTGGCGAAGTTGTGCATGTCGTCAATGGCCTGATGGCAGTGGGCGCAATTCATCCCCTGCAGATTGTGCACATCCGGATTGACCCGGTCGTCCCAGGAGAAACCCCGCTTTTTAACGTCCGAAATGCTGTGGCAGAACAAACAGTTTTGGGCCGGCGGCGGATAGGCCAGGTCCAGGGCGATCTTGCCGTCGTCGTTGAACAGCCGCCGGTTGTAGGACACCCTGGGGGCCTGGCCGTCCCGGACAAAACCCTGGACCTGGCCGATGCCCGAGGCCGCCACCGACGCCCACTTGTAGTTCAGCATCTTGAGCTGGCGGGTGCGTTCATTGAAATCATAGTTCGGCAGGTGGCAGATGAAGCAGTCGGCCTCCACCACCCCGGTTTTGTCCCACTGGCTCTGGTAATAATCACCGTCGAAGGTTTGGGCCAGGGACGGGTTGGCCTTGAGTTGAGTATCGTAGCGCTTCCCGTCCCGGTCGTACTCCAAACCGCCGCCCCCCGGATGGCAGGAGCCGCAGGTGGGCGCGTCCATGCCCTTGGGGTCCCGGGGGCCGACATTGATCCATTCGAAGGTGGTGAGGTCGATTTGATCGGGGTTGTCGTTGTGCTTTTTCGCCAACTGGCGAAAGGAAGGCGGTCAGAACTTGCCCATCATGCCGTCGGACAGCACCCAGGGTTTTTTCTTGCTGAAGTCATCTTTAATGCGGTCCCAGCCCTGCTGGAAATGAAAACCCTTGGTGATTTTGTCGTAGTTGTGGCAGGCCCCGCAGGTCTGGCGGGAGCTCATGGGCTGATCGGCATTCTCCCCGGTCAGGGGGTTGATGAGCTTGCCGTCCGCGGTTTTCAGGTGAAAGGGCGGGCATTTGCGGCTGACCGCTTGGCCGGCCGGGGCCAGCCATAACAGCCAGGCCAGCGTCGCCAGCACCCCCACCACTATCCCGTAACGCAGCGGTTTCATGGCGTTTTCTCCTCCAAGGGTGGAATTCCTTTAAAGGTTCACACGACGTGGGGGTAGGCGGCTCATCCCCCCTGGCCGCTTGCCGATGGGTCCTGCAGGTGATTCCTGCCTTGCGCAACTGCTGGGCCCGCACCCCGAGAATCTTTGATGGCAGGGGCGCCGGCGCTGCTTCAGGGATCTGACGATCCTTTAAGGGGTATTTTTCGGAATCTGCTTCTACCGCGGTATTTTTCCATATTTTCTCAGGGACTGAAACGATTTTTTTAAAAGAAATTTAAAGAATTACGGCTGGTTTTGGGCATTGGTTCTTATGGGACGACAACCAGCCGCCGCCTCCGGCAAATAAGCGCCGCGGGCGAGACGTCCGCCCTAAACCTGTGGCGTCAGGCTTCCCTCGGGAGCACAGGCTGCCGGCCTGGGCCTCACCGGCAAGATGCCTGCGGTCCCGGCTCCAGGAGGCTGTGGGGCAGGAAAGGAAGGCGCCTTTTGGTAGTGAGAGCCCAAGACTCAGAGACTACCGGTCCGGGCAAAAAAAGCACCTTTCCGCCCCAGAATCCCGGTTGACACTAATGAACCTATGATGTATAGAAAAAACATTGCGGCCACGGAGGCCGCGTTTGACCAGGCAACACCAAAGTTTGGCAGGTAAATCAAGCCACGAAGGCTCCTTCCGGTCCAGCCGGGACCGGGGCTTTCGTGGCTTTTTTTTGGGGAGGTTGCATATGAGGAAAATTTTTATCACTGCGGTGATTCTGGCCCTGTCGGCCACTATGGCGGGTTCAGGCCAAAATCCCGCCGCGGCCGCTCCCCTCGAGGAAATCCGCCTCGCCGACAGCACCGGCGACTGGGGTTATCCCAACGCCTTTCGGCACTATCCCCGGGGACCCGGCTACATCCGCATGAGCTGGGTGTTCGACACCCTGGCCTGGAAGGGCGACAAAGGCTTCGTTCCCGCCCTGGCCGACTCCTGGAAGTATGACCCGGATAAAAAGGCCTTTATTTTCAAACTCAACCCCAAGGCCACCTGGCATGACGGCCAGCCGGTGACGGCCGCGGATGTGGTTTTTACCCTGGACTATTTCAAAAAACACCCCTACGGCTGGGTGGTGCTGGACAGTGTGGACCGGGGAGAGGCCCCGGACCCGCACACCGCGGTCATTTACCTGAAAAAGCCCTATTCCCCCTTTCTCGATGACATCGGCGGCACCATGCCCATCCTGCCCAGGCACATCTGGGAAAAGGTGGACAACCCCAGGACCTTCGACGACCCCCAGGCCTACATCGGCTCCGGCCCCTATCGGTTCAAGGATTTTAATAAAGCCCAGGGGACCTATCTCTATGAGGCCTTTCCGGAGTACTACCAGGGGCAGCCCAAGGCCCGGCGCCTGATCTATGTCCAGTCCAAGGAGCCCCTCATGGCCCTCACCACCGGTCAGGCCGACCTGGCCACCATCAAGCCGGAAATGGCTCCCCCACTGAAAGAAAAGGGCTTGGTCCTCATCAAGGATAAGTACGGCTGGAACAAAAAGGTGATGATCAACCACAAGGCGCCCCCCTTTAACGACAAACGCTTCCGCCAGGCCCTGGCCTACGCCATCGACCGGCAGGAGATCATCGACAAGGCGCATCGCGGCAACGCGGCCCCGGCTTCCTACGGCCTGTTGTCCGTGGACCACGACATGTACAATCCCCAGACCCGGCGCTATGGCCCCGACACGGCCAAGGCCAGGGAGATCCTGGAGTCCCTGGGGTACGCCAAAGGCCAGGACGGCTTTTACTCCAAGGACGGCCAGCCCCTCAAGGTGGAGCTCCTGGCCTCCACCATCACCGTGGCCGGCCAGAGCGTCTCCGACCGGGACGGCGAGGTCATCAAACAGCAACTGGAGCGGGCCGGCATCAAGGTGGATCTGGTAAATATGGAACAGGCCACCACCGACGGCAAGATCAAAAAATGGGACTTTCAATTGGCCGTCTCCGGCCATGGCGGCGTTCTGGGGGACCCCAAGATTCTGAATGAAATGATCTCCTCCCACTACGGCGCCGGTTCGGTCAACAGCGCCCGCTTCGACGCCAATCAGGAGTTGAACAAACTTCTCGAGGCCCAGGTAGCGGAGATGGATCCGGAGAAGCGCCGGGCCCTGGTCTATAAGGTTCAGGAAGTCTATGCCGACGAGTTGCCGGCCATCTCGCTCTATTATCCTGATACTGTGTCGGCCTATAACCCCAAGAAAGGCATTACCTGGTTCTACACCCCGGGGGGCGTCAGCAAGGGCATTCCCATCCCCCAGAACAAGATGTCCCTGATTAAATGAGGCTCGCGAATAACAGTGGTGTAGGGCGGGCACTGCCCGCCGCTTTCTGGTGCCGGCTTCGAAGCCAGGCAGAGCCTGGCGGGTAAGCCGGTTCCCCAGAAGGAGCTTGGGAACCAGAAAATAAAATTCGGTGGGGCGGGCCTCTGCGCCCGCCGGAACATTGGGCGGCCGGGGACAGCCGCCCCACCAGAATATGCTTGCATGACGAACTTTCCAGAAAAAAAAAGGCGAACCCGAAGGTTCGCCTGGAGAGAAAGCCTGTCAGCTCAGCTAATTAATGAGCATGCTCATGCACCTCGGCCTCATGCGCCGCATGCTCATGCTCATGTGAGCCATGCTCGCCGGTGTGGTCATGATCATGCACGTGCGCATCCTTGGCGTGGCTGTGCTCATGGGAATGCTCGTGGATGTGTTCGTGAACATGGGTGTGGGTGTGTTCGTGGGTGTGGACCTTGCCCCCGTGAGCGTGCTCATGGCTGTGAGCATGGATATGCTCGTGGGCATGCAGATGCCGGTGTTCGTGTTTGCCGATCATAATGAAATCCTCTCTTCAAAGAAGTTGCAGGTTTTTCATAAACCCGTTGTTTTAATAATAATGTTTAAATTAACCACTGTCAATAACCATCAAAGCATCTCGGAGAAAGGCTGGGCGTCCCGCCCCCCGGCCGCCCCGTCGGGAGCATAATACAAGGGTAATGGCGCTGTGAACTTTTTCAGAATATTTTCCGGGTCCGGCCGGGTCGGGTTTTTGCTGGCCTATGCCCTGGCCGCCGTGGTCATGATTTACCTGAGCTACGCCCTGCCCCGGATGCTGCCCGGGGACTTCGTCACCGCCATGTATTCCAGCTCCCCGGCCACCCTGACGCCGGAACAGGACCAAAAAATACGGGAATATTACACCCAGGACGAGGGCTTCGGCCGTTATCTCGTTAAATTGGCCACCCTGCAATGGGGCTATTCCTATGCCTATCTCACCCCCATATCCCATTTGATCCTGGAGGCCCTGCCCTGGACCTTGGTGCTCATGGGCGGCGCCCATCTCCTTTCCATGTGCTTCGGTTTCTGGGCCGGGGTGGAGATCGCCTGGCGCCGGGGCGGCCCCCTGGAAAAAGGCCTGGTGGGGGGCCTGACGGTGCTTGAGGGCCTGCCGGAGATCAGCACCGGCGTGATTTTCCTGGTGGTCTTCGCCCTGTATCTGCAATGGTTCCCCGCGGCCGGGGCCGAAACCGCCTATGCCCGCATCACCTGGGGGGCCTGGCTGGCGGATGTGGGCCGCCACCTGGCCCTGCCCCTGGCCACCCTGATCTTGGCCTATTTCCCCGGCAATTTCCTCCTGACCCGGGGCAGCATGCTCCTGGTCCTCAAGGAACCCTTTGTGCAAACCGCCCGGGCCAAGGGCCTGCAGCCCTGGCGGGTGCGCTATGCCCACGCCGCCAGAAACGCCCTGTTGCCGGTAGTCACCCGCTTCGGGTTAAGGCTCGCCTTCATGGTCACCGGGGCCCTGGTGGTGGAAACCATCTATTCCTATCCCGGTTTGGGCACCCTGCTGTTTAAAGCCATCGGCACCCGGGACCTGCCCCTCATCCAGGGCATCGTCCTGTTCTCCTCCCTGGTGGTGCTGGCCGTCAATATGGGTCTGGAAATCATCTATTGCCAGCTTGATCCCAGGATTCGCCATGCATGTTAACCTTGCCCTGGAATTGAGAAAAGACCTCTGGTTCGTGACGGGCCTCAGCCTGGCGGTGCTCTTGGGAGCACTGGCCTTTATCGGGCCGGCCCTGGCCCCGTACAATCCCTGGGACATGTCCTTTGCGCCCCTGTCGCCGCCCTCCCCCCACCATCTTTTGGGGGTCAATGAGGGCGGCAACGACATTTTCTCCGAGTTGCTTTTCGGCCTGCGCAATACCTTGAGTTTCGGCCTGATCACCGGGTTGGTGACCCTGGCTCTGGGCATCGGCCTGGGCCTCGCCGCAGCCTGGTTCGGCGGTGTGGTGGACCAGGTCCTCATGCGCCTGGCCGACATCCTCCTGGCCATCCCGGCGGTGATGATCCTGATTCTTGTCGCGGCCCTGTCCCGGCCCGCGCCCCTGACCCTGGCCCTGATGCTCGCGGTCCTGAGTTGGCCCACCATCGCCAAGGCCCTCCGGGCCCAGGCCCTGACTTTGCGGGAAAGTCTCCATATCCAGGCCGCGGGCCGGATGGGGGCCGGGTCCTGGTACATCATCACCCGGCACCTGCTGCCCGAGCTTTTTCCCCTTTACCTCATCGGCTTTGCCGCCAAAACCCGGATGGCCATGTTCATGGAGGCCTCCCTGGCCTACCTGGGGCTGTTCGACCCCACCCGCAAGTCCCTGGGAATGATGATTCATTATGCCCTGAAATATTATTATCTCGACATCTGGTGGAACTGGCTCATGCCCCCCATCATCTGTCTGTCTTTGCTGATCATGACCGTCACCTTTCTGGCCGTCAGCCTGGAGAAGGTGTTCGACCCGCGTCTTCGGGGGGCGGTATGAACCGGCGCGCCACCAGTCTCAGGCTCGAAGCGGTCACCGTCCTCTACCGGGACGGCGATCACGCCCTGTTGGCCGTGGACCAGGTCAGTTTGGAGGTGACGCCGGGCCGCATCACGGCCCTGGTGGGCGAATCCGGTTCGGGCAAAACCACCCTCGGGCTGGCCTGCCTGGGTCTCTTGCCCGACAATGCCGCGCTCACCGGCCAGATGCTGCTGGACGGCCAGCCCATCCAGCACCTGCCGGAAAAAGACCTGAACCAGCTCCGCTGGTCCCGGCTGGCCATGGTCTTCCAAAACGGCGCGGTCAATCTCAACCCGGTCCGGCGCATCATCGATCAGGTGGCCGAGCCTCTGGTCAGCCACCGGAGCCTGAACTCCTCGGAGGCCAGGGGCCGGGCCGCCGAGGCCCTGCGGGACCTGGGGCTGGACCCGGAGTTGGGCCGGCGCTATCCCCACGAACTGAGCGGCGGCCAGGTCCAGAGGGCGCTTTTGGCCATGGCCCTCATCCTGGACCCGGAAGTGCTCATCCTGGACGAACCCACCGCCGGCCTGGACGCGGTGACCAGGGTCCTGGTGGCCGAGGTCATCTGCCGGGAGCGGGCCCGAGGCAAGGCCATCCTGCTCATCACCCACGACCTGGAGCTGGCCTCCCACCTGGCCGACACCCTGGCCGTGCTCTACCTCGGGCAGGTCATGGAAACCATGCCTGGCGGCGATTTGCTGGACAATCCCGGCCATCCTTACACCCTGGCCCTGGTGCGCTCCTATCCGAGCCTCACCGCCACCCGGGACCTGGGGGGCATCAGGGGGGACGCCTTCTACCGGCTTATTCACCGACATGGTGAGGAGGATACGGGCCACGCTCATGTCAAACGGCCGCCGGCCTCTCATGAAAATGGCCATGCCCCGCCCGGCGGCTGCATTTTTCAGCCCCGCTGCACCCAAGCCATTGAAGAATGTGGCCGCCAGCCGGTAGCCCTGGAACCGCTGGCCGACCACCAGGTGCGCTGCCGGCGGGGCGGCATCGTCACGCTCCTGGAGATGCGCGGGGTCTGCAAACGGTATGGTCAGACCGTGGCCCTGCACCCCACCGACCTGAGTCTCAGGGCCGGGGAACTGTTCTGCCTGGTGGGAGAGACCGGCTCCGGCAAGACCACCCTGTCCATGATCGCCGCGGGCGCGCTGGCGCCGGACGGGGGCCGCCGGAGTTTTGCCGGCCGGGACCTGGATGACTGGGCCCGGCAGGACTACCGCTCCCTGGCCCGCCATATCGGCGTCATCTATCAGAACCCCGCCGCCTCGGTCAGCCACCGCTTCCGGGTCCGGGACATCGTGGCCGAACCCTTAAGGATTCACGGCCAGGACCGGGAGAGGGCCGAGGCCCTGGAGCGGGTCAAACACGTGCTGGCCGAGGTGCGCCTCCCCACTGAGCCGGAATTTTTGGCGCGCTACCCTCATGAATTAAACCTGGGCGCCCTGCAACGGGTCTGTATGGCCAGGGCCCTGATTATGGAACCCTCTCTGGTGGTCGCCGACGAGCCCACCAGTTCCCTGGACCCCAGCGTCCAGGCCAAGGTGCTCAAAATGCTGTTGAATCTCCAGACCGAACGGGGGCTGACCATGCTGTTCATCACCCACGACCTCGGCCTGGCCCGCAAGGTGGGCGACCGCCTCGGGGTGATGCTGGCCGGCCGCCTGGTGGAGGTGGGCCCGGCCCAGTTGGTCCTGAACCAGCCGCTCCATCCTTACACCCGCCTGCTGCTCGACAGTGTCAGCGTTTTCGCCGCGGGTGCGGCCCCGCGGGCGGAAGACAGCGACGGGCGCCAGG
>JBGSLA010000123.1:0-1827 GCA_041740935.1 Desulfobaccales bacterium
ATTTTTCCTGGTTCTGAACGAACCGTCGCCCCCGGCGCGGTGGTTAAAGAAAAGGTGCTTGACAACAACCCCCTTTGTGTAGAATAGTGCTGGGTAATCGAGCCAAAAACTATGCGGTTGTTGATCATTTTCCTGTCTGCAGTCATGGCCTGGACGGCCACCGCGGCTTCCGGAGTGGCGGCCTCGTCCGCCGCCCTGATGAAAACCCGGGAAGGCTCGCTGGTCCTCGACGGGGCCCACAGGGACACAGCCGCCGCGCCCGCCAAAAAAGATACCCTGCACACCATGCTCAGCCGGGAAGTGCAGGTCTATATCTACCGCGGCGGCGCCCGGCTGTTTCCCCAGCCCTACACCTGGGGGCAAACCTCTTATTATCAATCCGGCGCGCACCTGCAAAAGCTGGCCGGGCCCTATCTCGAATCTCTTATCCAAAAATATGCCCAGCGCTACGGGGTGGACCCTGCCCTGGTGCGGGCGGTCATGCGCCATGAGTCGGCGTTCAACCCCAACGCGGTTTCCCCCAAAGGGGCCCAGGGCCTCATGCAGCTGATGCCCGGCACCGCGTCCCTCATGGGGGTCACCAACCCTTTTGACCCCGAGCAGAACATCGCCGGCGGGGTGGGGTATCTGCGCCACTGCCTGGACCGTTTCGGCCACAGCGTGCCCCTGGCGGTGGCCGCGTATAACGCCGGACCGGCCCGGGTGGCCAAATCTCAGGGCGTGCCCGCCATTCCGGAAACCCAGGCCTTTGTGAAAAATGTCCTGGGCGCCTACGGCGGCGCCTCCACAGCCCCTGTTCCCCCGTCCCAACCCCTGCCCCAAACCAAAGCCCACATGGAAACCCGCCCGGCCCAGACCGGCAAGGTCCTGCCCAGCGCCAGAAAACCGGCCCCGCCAGCCGAATCCGACAAGGCCGCGGGCCGGCCCCGGCCCAAGGTCATCATCGTCCGCTATCCCAACCCCAAGCAGGTGGCCGCGGCCAAACCCCGGGACGCCGATTAGCCGCCCGCTTCGCTGTCCTGAAAAGTCCAGAGTCCAAAGTTTATTCGGTTCTGAAAAGTTCTTGTGTGGAACCGCCGCCCTCGGCGGTTCATGCGCCGGCGAGGGCGCCGGCGTCACATTTTTCAGGCTTTGCGGGTGGGCCGCCAGACCATGAGGAGCTGTCCTGAAAAGTTTGAGGCTCTCAGTGCCCTCTAACCCGGTGGCACAGGTTTTCAACCTGTGCCTGCACAGGCAAGATGCCTGTGCTCCCGGCCCAAAGAGGCTGCAGGCCTTAGAGCCGCAGGGCCGCAGGGCTGTAGGGCTGGAAAGCGAAGCGCCTCCCGCCTTTGACATGTATCCTGGCTCCCAAGCCGCCTGGGAACTCACGTGCCCGCCAAGCTCTGCCGGGGCTCCGAATCCGGCCCAGGCCAGCAGCGGCCGAGAGACGGCCCGCCCTACGTATCTCTTCAGGCTTCACGGGCGGGCCAACAGCACCTGAGGAGCTGTGCCCCGGATAATCCCCGGCCTGCCTTTGGTTTACGGTTGTTTTCAAACCAGCACCATGTCCCGGGCCGAAACCGTCACCCGGGCCCCCGGCCCGATAATGCAATTTTCCACCACCAGCCCCGGCCCGATCCGGGCCCCGTCCCAGGCCACCACATTCTGCAGCCGGGTCCCCCGCCCCACCCGCACCTCCCGCCCCAGGCAGACGCCGCCGGCGCAGGTGACGCCTTCTTCCAAAATGGTCCCTTCGCCAACCAACGGGTCCGTCACCCTCGGAAAATATCCGGCCAGGCCGGGGCAGCCCCCGGCCAGCAGGCGCCGGTGGGCCGCCAGGTAGGCCTC
>JBGSLA010000124.1:0-5988 GCA_041740935.1 Desulfobaccales bacterium
GCGGGTTGTTCGCTGGTCCAGCTCACATCAGACAAGACCCGCGCCGACGCCCACCGCTTCTACGAACGCCTCGGTTTCAAGGCGACGCACGAGGGGATGAAGCTGGCGGAGCAGGCAGCTTACATCACCGGCCAGGTCATTCATGTGAACGGCGGGATGCTTATGGCTTAACAGGAGGAGGTTAATAGATGACCATCGAGGAGAAGGTGAGCGCCATTGTGGCGGACAAATTAGGGGTTAATCGCGCCGAGGTTTCACCTGACGCGGTGTTTACCGACGACCTGGGGGCTGATTCCCTGGATCTGGTGGAACTGATCATGGCCATGGAAGAAGAGTTCGGCTTTGAAATCGCCGACGAGGATGCCGAAAAATTAAGGACTGTGGGGGATGTCATCAACTTTATCAAAACCCGGGCCTGAGGCGGAAGTCATCGCGGTTGCCTGCGACCATGCGGGTTATCCGTTGAAAACCGAGGTGGTCAAGGTCCTGACCGAACTCGGGGTGCGGGTGGAGGACCTGGGCTGCGCCAATTCCACGGAATCGGTGCATTATCCCGTTTTCGGCAAAAAGGTGGTGGACATGGTCCTCACACGACCCCACTGCCGAGGCATTCTGATCTGCGGCACCGGATTGGGGATGAGTATTCTGGCGAATCGCTTTCCGGGCATCCGCGCCGCGCTGTGTCACGATGTGTCCACCGCGGCCATGAGTCGCCGCCATAACGATGCCAACTTGTTAGTCATGGGGGGGCGGATGATCGGCCCCCAACTGGCCAGGGAGATCGTGCATACCTGGCTTTCCACCCCTTTTGAAGGAGGGCGTCACCAGGATCGCCTGGATCTTTTGGAGAAACTGGCAGGGCCCGACCTGACCTAAACCTATGAGCATGATAAAATCGGCTCCGGATAACTGTCCTTTTCTGGAGGAACTGGCTCGCACCGACCCGGAAATCTACGGGGTGGTGGAACGGGAGTTTCAACGCCAGATGGGGCAGCTTGAGCTTATCGCCTCGGAAAATTTCGTCAGTCCCGCGGTGCGGGCCGCCCAGGGCTCTGTCCTGACCCACAAGTACGCCGAAGGCTATCCGGGTAGAAGGTATTACGGCGGCTGTGAGAACGTGGACACCGCGGAGGATTTGGCTATTCAGCGGGCCAAACAGCTGTTTGACGCCGAACATGCCAACGTCCAGCCCCACTCCGGCACCCAGGCCAACATGGCGGTGTATTTCGGCTTTTTAAAGCCCGGGGACACCCTCCTGGGCATGGACCTGGCCCATGGGGGCCATCTGAGCCACGGCGCGCCGGTGACCTTTTCGGGGAAACTCTATAAGGCCGTTACCTATGGGGTGGATCGGAACACCGAGCAGGTGGATTTCGACGTTTTGGCCCAACTGGCCAGGAACCACCGCCCGAAGCTCATCATTGCCGGGGCCAGCGCCTACCCGAGGATCCTGGAGTTTGCCCGTTTTGCGGAGATAGCCCGGGAAGTGGGGGCCTACCTCATGGTGGATATGGCCCATATTGCGGGACTGGTGGCCGCCGGCCTGCATCCCACCCCGGTGCCGGTGGCCGATTTTGTCACAACCACCACCCATAAAACCCTGCGAGGCCCCCGGGGGGGCCTCATTCTGGGCCGGCCGGAATATGCCCGGACCCTGGACAGCCAGGTTTTCCCCGGCATCCAGGGCGGGCCCCTGATGCACGTCATCGCGGCCAAAGCCGTGGCTTTGCGGGAAGCCTTATCCCCCAATTTTCGCCGCTACCAGAAACAGGTTTTGGCCAACACCTGCGCCCTGGTCCAGGAATTTCTCAGATTAGGGTACCGGCTGGTAGCCGGGGGCTCGGACACACACCTCATTCTCATGGACCTGACGCCCATCGGCCTCACCGGCAAATTGGCCGAAGAGGTCCTGGATATGGCCGGGATTACGGTGAACAAAAACGCCATCCCCTTTGACCTGCAGCCCAAGACCGTCACCAGCGGCATCAGGTTGGGCACCCCCGCGGTCACCACCCGGGGCATGAAAGAAGGGGAGATGCGCAGCATAGCCGCGTTCATCCATCAGGCCCTGTCTGCCCCTGACGCTCCTGACAACCTGGCCAGGCTGCGGTCTCAGATCCTGGAGTTTTGCCGCCAGTTCCCGTTGTTTGCCAGGGAGTGGGAAGTGTGAAAACCGGACGGCTGGGCTAGTCCCCGTGCGGCGGCGTCCGGTCTGACGGCTTCTTGACATGCGCTGCCCTTTCTGTCACAGCACCCAGAATAAAGTCATCGACTCCCGCCCCAGCCGGGAAGCCAATGCCATAAGGCGGCGGCGGGAGTGCCTCCACTGCCAGCGGCGCTTCACCACCTACGAGCAGGTGGAGGAGACCATGCCGCTCATCATCAAAAAAGACGGGCGGCGGGAACCCTACCAGCGGACCAAGGTCTCCGAAGGCATCAAGAAGGCCTGCGAAAAGCGCCCGGTGTCCATCGACGTCATCGAACAATTTCTGGACGACCTGGAACGGGAGATGCTGGAAAGCGGCCAGCGGGAGATGCCCTCCACCTGGATCGGGGAACGGATTATGCACCAACTGCGGGATTGGGACGAAGTGGCCTATGTGCGCTTCGCCTCGGTGTACCGCCACTTCACGGACGCCACCGATTTTATGAAGGAAATTCGCACCCTTTTGGAAACCAAGCCAAAGGGCGAGCCCAAAGGCTGACCCGTCATGAAAACTATCAAGATACTCTGGCAGCGACTGGTGGACGATCAGGGAGCCACCTGCGAGCGCTGCGGCGGCACCGAACAGGAACTGGACAAGGCGGTGAGATTTTTACAGAAATCCCTGGCGCCGGCGGGCGTCCGGTTTTCTCTCGAGAAAAAAATCATGGACATGCAGGAAGTGGCCCCTGACCCTTCCCAGTCCAACCGCATCTGGATTGACGGCCGGCCTCTGGAACAGTGGCTGGGGGCCGAGGTGGGCCAGAGCACCTGCTGCGGGCCCTGCCAGGGTATGGAGTGCCGCACCCTGGTAAAGAACGGCGCGGTTTTTGAAACCATCCCGGCCGAGGATATCATTAAAGCGGGTCTGTTGGCGGTGCAGCGGCAGGTCAAGAAAATGGCCGGGAAACACCCCTGATATCGTACATTTTGGTTACGACTTCTTTGGGGGACAGCCCCTCCTGAGCCTGCGGCTCTCTCAAGACGATAAAAACCCCGGTGGCACAGGTGTCCTCACCTGTGCTTCCTTAAGGAGCCCAAGCAGAGCTTGGGCGGGAAATCAGGCGTTCCTAAGCAAGGAACTTGGGAACGAGGAAGTTGAATTGTGATGGTGCGCAGAGAGCACAAAAAACTTTTCGTAACAGTTGCTCATGAGCCGGCGGCCCACCCGTAAATCATGAAAAGCCTTTTCAGGTGTAGGGACAGCCGCCCCCGGCTGTCCACTGAGGGCAGGCGAGGGCGCCTGCCCCTACACAATACAAACTTTTCAGGACAGAGTTTCTTTGAGTCCTGATTTTCCGGAAACCCTCCGCCCCTGACCCATGTCTCATTCCCAAGCCGACCTCCGCTTCATGAAGATGGCCCTCGGGCTGGCGGCCAGGGGCGCGGGCTGGGTGTCGCCCAACCCCCTGGTGGGCGCGGTGGTGGTGCAAGGGAGCGAAGTGGTGGGCCGGGGCTGGCACCGGCGCTACGGCGGGCCCCATGCCGAGATTGAGGCGCTGCGGGCCGCCGGCCATCTCAGCCGGGGGGCCACCCTGTATGTGACCCTGGAGCCCTGCAATCATCACGGCCGCACCCCGCCCTGCAGCGAAGCGGTGCTGGCCGCGGGGATAAGGCGGCTGGTGGCGGCCACTCCTGACCCCAATCCCCGGGTCACCGGCGGCGGGGCTGGTTTTCTGAGCAAACACGGGGTTCAGGTGCACATGGGCCTGCTCGAAGCGGAAGTCCGGCGTTTGAACGAGGCCTGGTTCACCTGGGTGGCAACGGGCCGCCCTTATGTCATCGCCAAGGCCGCCTGCTCCCTGGACGGCAGGATCGCCACCCGCACCGGCGAGTCCCAGTGGCTCACCGGGGAAGCGGCAAGGAATTTCGGCCACCGCCTGCGCCACGCCTGCGACGCCATTTTGGTGGGCGCAGGGACCGTCGCCGCCGACGACCCCCAACTCACCGCCCGGCTGCCCCGACGGCGGGCGAAAGACCCCATAAGGGTGGTGCTGGACAGCCGCCTGCGCCTTCCCACCACGGCCCGCCTGCTGCACCTGACCTCGCCCTCGCCCACCTGGATCGCCTGTACGGGGGCGGCGCGGCCGGACAAAATCAAGGCCCTGAAAGCCTTGGGGGCCGACGTCCTGGTCATGCCTGAAGATAATGGCCGGGTGGCCCTGGAACCCCTAATGCAGGAGTTGGGCCGCCGGCGGGTGCAGAGTATTCTGGTGGAGGGGGGCGCCGAAGTCCTGGGGGCTTTTCTGGATCAGCGCTTGGTGGACAAGTTTTTCTTCTTCTATGCCCCCAAAATCCTGGGGGGCAAAGAGGCCTACCCCGCGGTGGCGGGCCTGGGCGCGGCCCGCCTGGCCGAAGCCCATCAGGCCCAAAACCTCAGCCTGCGCCGCCTGGGGCCGGATTTCCTGGTGTCCGGCTATTTAGAGGAAAAATAGTTTGCGGCAATTTTAAGTCAGCCTAATACCGTTTTCGGTTTTCGAGGCTCTTGCAAAATTGTGTTATTTTGTCATCCTGAACGAAGTGAAGGATCTCAACCTTCTGAAAATACAAGATTCTTCGCTTCGCTCAGAATGACCATCTCTGCCAATAGTGAATTTTGCAAAAGGCTCGGTTTTCGGTAAAAAATAATATGAGAAATTAGGTTGTTATACCAATTTAACGTCCAAATATAGAGTTCTGATTTTTTAAGCCTTCAATGCCAAAAACTCCAGGAATGTAGCCGCAGGCTTTAGCCTGCGTTCTTTTCCTTTTGGAACTAATGGCGCAAGCTAAAGCTTGCGGCTCCAAAAAATCTCCTTAGCCCAGACGTATTTACAAAGAGCTAATACTCTACGTTTGATGTTAAATTCGTATTAGTCCATAGGGCGGGAAAGCCCCGCGCCTCCCGCCTTCAACCTTCAGCCTTAGGCCAATCCTCACCATTTCGCATCAATGGCCGCCGCGCCTCAGCGGCGCTTTGAGCGCCGCGACAAAGTCCCCGATCTGCCTGATGGTTTCCGGGCCGGTAAACCTGGCCACCTGCTGCACGATGGCGCTGCCAACCACCACCCCGTCCACGTGCGGCGCCAGCCCCTTAACCTGCTCCGGGGTGCTGATGCCGAAACCCACGGCCAGGGGGCATTTCACCAGGCTGCGGACCTCGTCCAGTTCCCTGATCAACTCCGGCGGCAAATCCGTCCTCGCCCCGGTGATGCCGGTGACCGAGACATAATAGAGAAATCCCCGGGTGAGGCGGCCCAAAGTCTTGAGGCGCTCCGGGCCGCTGGTGGGCGCGGCCAGGAAAATGGTGGCGATTCCCGCTCTTCGTGCGGCCCTTCGCCAGGATTCGGCTTCTTCCGCGGGCAAATCCGGGATGATGAAGCCGTCCACCCCCTGGCGGGCGGCCTCGGACGCGGCCTTTTCCAGGCCATATTGCAAAATGGGATTGTAATACCCCATGAGGATCAGGGGGATGTCCGTTTCCCGCCGAAGTTCTCCGGCCAGGGCCAGGACATCGCTGAAATGCACCCCGGCTTTCAGTGCCCGGCTGCTGGAGGCCTGGATGGTGGGGCCGTCCGCCAGAGGGTCGGAGAAAGGAATGCCTAATTCCAAGAGGTCCGCCCCCCGGGCCGCGATCTCCAGGGCCAGGCCGCGGCTGGTGGCCAAATCCGGGTCGCCGGCCGTGATAAAGGGAATCAGGGCCTTTTCGCCCTTTTCCTGTAATTTTCGAAAAACCTGGTCAATCCGCGTCACTTTGCACCTCCGCAGATTTATTGGGGGAGGGGGCTAAGGGTCAGAGACCCTTA
>JBGSLA010000125.1:0-2316 GCA_041740935.1 Desulfobaccales bacterium
TGGGCTGCCACGCCCTGGCCGGCAAGGGCGGCCGGCGGGGTCCCGCCTGGGACGGCCTGGGGACGCGCCTCACCCCCGAGGCCATTCAAAAACAGATTGTTTCCCCTCAGGGCCAGATGCCCAACTACGCCCACCTCAAACCCGAGGAATTGAAGGCCCTGGTGGGGTATTTGTCAGGATTAAAATAAAATTGTAAAAAATCGGGAGCACGAGGCTCTTGCCTGAGCCGCACAGGCTGGAAGCCTGTGGTCCCGGATTATGGGTTTGGGGGCAGGAGTCTTTGCCTCCTTACAGGGGTTATCCATCGCAAAACACCGGCTCTCATGGAACCATGAAAACCCTGGTGGCACAGGTGTCCTCACCTGTGCCGTCTTAATGACCAAGGCGGGATGCGCTTCGCTTTCCCGCCCTACAGGCCCAAGCTTCCATCTCCAGGGAAATTACCAAAATTGTAGCCGCAGGCTTTAGCCTGCGATTCTTACGTTTATCAGAGAGTTGGCAGCCAACGCAGCCTAAAGGCTGCGGCTACAGAAAAAACCTGTTTTGCCAGTGAGGAATAGACTTGCCCGGCGTTTCCTCTTTAAAGGGGCTGCGAACCTCGAGTTTTTAATTACATGTTTACTTTTCATCTAAAACAAGCCGCCGGGCCGGCCGGGCCGCGGCTGGGGGAAATCCACACCGCCCGGGGGGTGGCGGCCACCCCGGTCTTCATGCCGGTGGCCACCTACGGCACCGTCAAGACCATGACCCCCGAAGAGGTGGGAGAGCTGGGGGCCACCATCATCCTCAGCAATGTCTATCACCTTTACCTGCGGCCCGGGGTGGACCTCATCGGCGAGATGGGGGGCCTGCACCGGTTCATGAACTGGCCCGGCCCCATCCTCACCGACTCCGGGGGCTATCAGATCTTCAGCCTGGCCCCCTTCCGCACCCTGAGCGAAGAAGGGGTGCTGTTCCGGTCGCATGTAAACGGCGACCAGCATTTCCTGACGCCGGAAAAGGTGGTGGAACTCCAGGAAGCCCTGGGGGTGGACATCATGATGTGCCTGGACGAGTGCCCGCCCTTCCCCTGTCCGGAAAAGGCGGCCCGCCGGGCCATGGACCTGACCTACCGGTGGGCCCAAAGGTCCCGGCAGGCCTGGCGCGGCCCTGACCAGGCCCTGTTCGCCATTGTCCAGGGGAGCATGACCCCCGAGTGGCGCCGGGAGCAGGCCCAGGCCCTGGGGGAGCTCGATTTCCCCGGCTACGCCCTGGGGGGCCTGAGCGTGGGGGAGGACAAGGAAACCACCCTGGCCATGGTGGAGGCCACCGCCCTGGAGCTGCCCGAGGACAAACCCCGCTACCTCATGGGCCTCGGCACCCCCGAGGATCTGGTGGAAGGGGTGGCCCGGGGCATGGATATGTTCGATTGCGTGCTCCCAACCAGGAACGCCAGAAACGGCATGGCCTTCACCCACACCGGCCGGGTGGTCATCAAAAACGCGGTCCACGCCCAAGACCCGGGGCCCCTTGCCCCGGACTGCGGCTGTTACTGCTGCCGCCATTATTCCCGGGCCTACCTGCGGCATCTTTTTATGGCTCGGGAGATACTCGCCTATCGCCTTTTGACGCTGCATAATTTATATTATTATTTTGACCTTATGGCCCGGATGCGGCAGGCGCTGGCCGCCGGCCAATTTACTGCTTTTCGCCGGGACTTTTACGCCAAACGGCTGGAGGGAGGAACACTGAGTGGTTGATAAGGCTTACGCCGCCAACGGCTTCGCCGGGCAGGACTGGAGCAACATGTTTCCCCTGCTCATGATGCTTTCCATCTTTGTCATCTTTTACTTTCTGCTGATTCGGCCCCAACAGAAAAAAGCCAAGGAACACCGCCAATTCCTGGAAAACTTGAAGCGGGGCGACCGGGTTATCACCTCGGGCGGCCTCTGCGGCGAGATCATCACCTTGGGCGACCAGACCCTGACCCTGGAGATCGCCGACAAGGTGCGGGTGGAGGTGGGCCGGGGCCACGTCGCCGGTTTCGCCCCCAAGAAATAAATTGTGGGACCTGTCATTTTGCTTCAATTGTAGGGCATATCTTCAGGTTTAATCTACAGCTGGATAGCCTCAAAGTCCCCCTTTGCCAAAGAGGCAATTAGGCAGTACTGTCCGGCACGGATATTGCCTGGTTAACATGGGCTCAGAAGGCATTTTTTTAGAAGTTGAGAAAATGGCCCCCAAAACCCTAAATCTTCCAGGTTCGCCAGGTCTCTGGACATGGGAACGGGGTTGCTTTTTTCTCCCTCCCCCTTGATGGGGGAGGGCTGGGGTGGG
>JBGSLA010000126.1:0-34983 GCA_041740935.1 Desulfobaccales bacterium
ACTGCTCCCCCAGCCCTCCCCCCAAGACACCCTACTCACTCCGGTAATGCTTGCGCACCGGCTGGGTGATCTGCCAGCGGCAGGACATGCCGTCAGGAAAGGTCACCAGGTCGCCTGTCCCCATGGTCACCGGCCCGCCCCCCGCCGGGGTGACGGTGACCTCCCCCGCCAAAAAGTAGCAGGTTTCCTCGCCGTCATAGGTCCAGGGGAAATCCGAGACCTCCTTGGTCCAGATGGGCCACTCCTTCACTCCCAGGGCCTGCAGACGGGCCGGGTCGGGGTTGTTCTCCACTTTGATGCCGCTCACGGGCGCCTCCTTTCCGGGTTTTCGGTTTTCGATCTTTGGTTTTCGGTTTTTGAGCCTACGGCAGAATGCCACCGCAGGCTTTACCATGAAAATGCCCGGGCTGCAGGGCTGCTGGGGCGGGTTTTAAACCCGCCCCTACCAAAGGATGTTCACGGCCGGGAGTGGCCAATGGCGGCCCTAAGGGTTTACCTGCCCTGGAAACTCCCGGACGGCTACTGCCCGGGAGGTCACCGCCGCCTCTGCGCTCCAATATTCTTTTTCCTTAAGGCGTCATGATAATTCATAAAAATGTTTTTTAAAAAAATTTTACTAAAGTAGCTTCTTTTTCAAGCCGAATATAGCTTCAGTCAATGGTTACTTAAGAAAGCGTTTCGGAAAACCAAACAATAGATCACAACTAATTAAAATAATTAAATAATTTTTAAATGAGAGCTGTATCTCAGGAGGGCGGAGCTGTGTGGTTAAGCAAAAGCCCCATGGAACCCCCCAAATCCGCTTCCCAGGAGGAGGGATCTCTCCTGTGGTATGCGGTCTATACCCACTGCCGCCACGAAGCCCGGGTGGAGGCGGCCCTGCACCACAGCGGGGTGGAGACCTATCTGCCCTGGATTACCACCCCCAGCCGGCGGCGGGACCGCCGGTTTCTCCTGACCGTGCCCTTGTTTCCCGGATATCTTTTTGTCCACGGCAATCCCGAGGCCGCCGGCTTCGTGGATATCCTCAGGGTCCCGGGGGTGGTGCGGGTGCTGGGTTTCAAAAACGGCCCGGCGCCGGTGCCAGCCACCACCATAGAATCCATCAAGGCCATCGTCTCGAGCAACCAGCCCTTTTACCCCTGGCCCCCTTTGAACACCGGGACCCTGGTCAGGGTTATGGAAGGCCCCCTGGCCGGGGTGATCGGGGTGGTCCAGGGGCGCACCCGGAAGCGCCGCCTGATCGTCTCGGTGGAACTGTTCCGCCGGGCCGTGGCGGTGGAGTTGGACCGGGAAGCGCTGGAGCGCTGGTCCTGAGGCCGCGCTCTTCCTGACCCGAACCCGGGCAAGCTCATAATACATGGAACTAAATAGTTTTTTTACTCAAAACCACAAGCCGCCAACAATATAACCCCGGCCGCCCCAGGGCGGCAAAGGCGAAGATTTTCCCCACCGGGGCGTGATTGTTTCCCTGATCTGCCGCCAGCCTTCCTCCAGGTCGAACGCCGTCCGGAAAAGGAGACCAGCCCACATGGTTCGTCAGCCCATCGCCGTGATTGTTGCCTCTGTTGCGAGACATATCAGCCCCAAGCCTGATCTTGCTTCACCACTGTCGCCCGGAGGGGCCGCCAGGCTCGTCATGATCCTCCTCTGCCTGGGGGTGTTGGCGGGGTGCGGCGGGGCCTCCTCCCAGCAGGCCCTCACGGCCCAGGCCCTGGCCCAGAGGCAGGCTCCCCCCAAAGCTAACCCGGAATTCCAGCACCAGATGCTGGTCCAGGCCGCCCAGGCTTCGGTGGCGAATTATAAAGACTACAAGGTGGGTCCGGAGGATCTGTTGGTCGTGGAAATTTATGGCCAGGAGAAACTGAACCGGGAGATCCGGGTCAACGGCCAGGGGGAGATCACCATGCCCATGGTGGGAGTGGTCAAAGTGGGCGGCCTGTCCCCCCAGCAGATCGAAAAACGCCTCATGGAGCTCTATGACGCCCGCTTTCTGGTGAATCCCCAGCTCACCGTGGGGGTCAAGGAATATCGCCATCAGCGGGTGGCGGTCACCGGTGCGGTGGACAAACCCGGGTCCTACGAGATCATCGGCCCCCGCACCCTGCTGGAGGTGCTGTCCCTGGCCGGCGGGTTTTCCAGCGCCCCCAAGTCGGCCGCGGGGGACACCATCAACGTCATCCGGCAGCAGAGCGCCCCGGATCTGGTCAAAACCGGGAAAGGGGTCGCCGGGGCCCAGCCCTTTGCCCCCAAAACCGAAACCGTGGTCATCGATCTGCGCCGTCTGGTGAGCGGGCAGGAGCCCCGCTTGAACATCCCGGTGCATAACGGCGATGTCATCCACGTGCCCTTCGCCGGCACCGCCTATGTGCTGGGCGGGGTCAGGAAGCCCGGCAACATCCCCGTGAAGGAGAACCTCACCGTGTCCCAGGCGGTGGCCATGGCCGGCGGGGTGGACCCCCTGCTGGGGACCAACAACATCACGGTCATGCGTTTTGATGACCAGGGCAAGCCCGTCAGCATCAACACCAGCCTGAGCAGCATCATCGCCCGGAAAGACGCCGATCTGCCCCTCAAGGACAGCGACGTGGTGGTGGTCAATGAAAGCAAAATGAAAAAGAGCCTGTACATCATCAGGACTTTGCTGCCCATTCCCAGCGGCTCCTACAGCATGTCGGCCCTTTAGGCTAATTCCGGTTAATCTTTAGATATTAGAGGGATAACCAATGTCCGCGCCCGACCAGCCCCCCACCCTGACACCGCGCTCTGGCCAACCGCTGCCGCCGCCGTCTTTTTCCCAGCCGGGTTCCATGGATTATGACGCGGAAATCTATCGGAGCCAGGACCTGCGGGAATACCTGCATGTGTTATGGAAGCGCAAGTGGTGGATCATCAGCACTTCTCTCATTATATTTCTGGCCGCCACCTTTTATACTGTTACCCGCACTCCCATCTTCCGCGCCGCCACCATCCTGCAAATCACCCAGGACAATCCGGCCTCCCAGGTGACCGTGGACGACAAAATATCCAAGCTCACCGGGACCGATTCGTTGGAAAAGTTCCAACAGACCCAATACAAGATTCTGCAGAGCGAGTCCCTGGCCCAGCGGGTGATCAAGGCCTTGAACCTGGAGCAGCACCCTGATTTTAAAAACATCCGGGAAAAGCATCCCGACAAAACCGACAGCGCCGTCGAGAGCGACCTGATCGCCGCGTTCCTGAAAAAACTCCAGGTCAACCCGGTGCGCAATTCCTATCTGGTGGAATTGTCGTTTGAGTCTCCGGACAAGGCCATGGCCCAAAAGGTGGTCAACGCCATAGCCGACGAGTATATGTATCTGTCCATCGACCGGCGCAATGAGTCCTTCGCCCTGGTGAGAAGATGGCTGGACCAGCAACTCAAGGAAATGGCGGCCAAGGTGGAGGAGGCCCAGAAGAAGCTCTATAAATTCGGGCAACAGACGGACATCTATACCCTGGATGATAAAGACAATGTGGTGGTGCAGAAATTCATCGACTTGAGCAGCCTGCTCACCAAGGCCCAGGCCGAGAAGATGGCCAAGGAGGCGCAGTCCAAGCAGATTCAGGAAAACGGCCCCAATGCCCCCCTCATCGTCAATCATCCCCTGATGGCCCAGCTGCGCCAGCAGGTGGTGTCCCAACGGGCCAAGGTCTCGGCCCTGCAGAGGGTTTTCCGGGGCGAGCATCCGGAGCTGCTGGCCGAACAAGCCAACCTGGCCGAACTCCAGGGCCGCCTGCAGGGGGAGGTCCAACGCCTCCAGGAGAGCGTCAAAGCCGATTATGAAGCGGCCCAGCGCACCGAAAAACTCCTCAGCGACAGCTTTGCCGAACAAAAAGAGCAGATGGCCAGGCTTCAGGAAAATCTTACCAACTTCCAGATCCTCAAAAGGGACGCCCAGACCAACGAACAGCTGTACCAGGCCCTCCTGGCCCGGGTCAAAGAGGCCAACATCGCCAGCACCATGGTGCCTTCCAACGTCACGGTCATCGACCCGGGGCGCCTGCCGGAAAAACCTTTCAAACCCAAGACTCTGCGCGACCTGTTCCTGGCCGGAGTCCTGGGCCTGACCCTGGGCGTCGGTCTGGCCTTTCTGGTGGAGCATATGGACGGCTCCATCAAATCCATGGACGACCTGGAGCGCTATTGCGGTTTGCCGTCCCTGGGGATAGTGCCTCTTTTGGGCGGCAACGGCAAAAAGAACTTCAAGCTTGCCAGGGCCCATAAAAAGTCGGGGCTTTTGCGGTATATTCCCGGCCTGCGGCGGGCCCGGGGCAACGGCAAGGCCTCGGCCATGGACGTCGTGGTCTATGAACAGCCCCAGTCCATGGTGAGCGAGGCCATCCGCCACGTGTACTCCTCCCTCATGCTGTCCGCCTCGGGGCGGCCGCCGGCCGCCATCCTGGTCACCAGCCCCAATCCCGGTGAAGGGAAAAGCACCCTGGTCTCCAACCTGGCCCAAGCCTATGCCTTAAACGATCGGCAGGTGGTCATGATCGACTGCGACCTGAGGAAGCCCAAACTCCATACGATTTGGCAGCTGGAGGCTCAACCCGGTCTGAGCAACTACCTGACCGGCAGCGCCGGCCTGGAAGAGATTCTGCGCCCCACCGCGGTTCCCAACCTGAGCGTCATCACCGCCGGGGCCAAGCCGCCTAACCCCACCAATCTCATAAATTCCGACACCTTTAAAGAACTTCTCCAGGACCTGCGGCAACGGTTTCATCACATCATCATCGACACCCCGCCGGTGCTGGGTTTCGCCGACGCCCGGTTTTTGGCGGCCCTGGTGGACGGCACCCTGCTGGTGGCCCGGCATAATGTCACCCACCGCAGCGCCGCGCGCCTGGCCTGCCAACTCTTAAACCAAACCCATATCCTGGGCGCGGTGTTGAACGGCGTCGGCAATTACGGTCATGCCTACGGCAGCTATTATTTCCACAATTACCAAAAATATTATGCCCATTACTACGAAAATCAAGAATCAGCCTGATTGTTCAATGAAGCATACCGAAAAAGCGACTTTGCTATTAAGAATCTTTAAATCACTTATTCTACCTATCATCAATAAATCACTCTAAATTAAGACGCTAACTTTCCACAGCAATATCACCAAAGCGGTGCTCTGACAGTGCTGGCTCAATTTAACAATCGACAATTCTATTTTGTCTTGGCCGCCGACATTCTCCTTTTTCTTGTGGCCTTTGTCGGGGCCTATCTGCTTCGCTTTGACTTTTCCCTGACTCCTTACTACCGCGCCCAGATATTGGCCCTGTTGCCGTTTCTTTTGCCGGGCAAAGCGGCCATCTTCTGTCTTCTCGGCTTATATCGGGGCATGTGGCGCTACACCGGCCGGAGGGAGTTGGGGCGCCTGGGTCAGGCCGCGCTTCTGGGTGCGGGTTATTATGTCCTGGCGACCTCCTGGCTGCATGGCCTCACGGGCGTCCCCCGCTCGGTTTTTCTCCTGGACGCCCTCCTGACCATAAGCCTGACCGGGGGCTTGCGCCTGGCCATCCGCTCCCTCTATGCCCGGCCCCGGTGGCTGGTCGGTCGGCAGAATGGTGATTCCCCCCCCGGCCC
Source organism: Desulfobaccales bacterium (assembly GCA_041740935.1). Taxonomy (GTDB): domain Bacteria; phylum Desulfobacterota; class Desulfobaccia; order Desulfobaccales; family 0-14-0-80-60-11; genus JBGSLA01. Next base: position 5,600 of record JBGSLA010000126.1, read on the forward strand.
CCGACCCCGGCCGCAAAAAAAAGCCGTCTTGGTCATCGGCGCCGGCGACGCCGGGGAAAAGTTGTGCCAGGAAATCCTGGACAATCCCACTCTCAATTATCGATTGCTGGGGGTGCTGGATGACGACCCCATCAAGTGGGGCCGCAGCCTCCACGGAGTAAAAATCCTCGGCGGCCTTGATCTGCTCGGCAAAATCAGCCAACGCCGCGGCATTGACGAGGTCCTTATCGCCATCCCCTCGGCCACCGGTGCCCAGATGCGCCGCATCACCGAGCTCTGCAAGCGCTTGGGGCTCTGCTCCCGCACCCTGCCGGACCTGGCCGATATCATCGAGGGCCGGGTCAGCGTCAGGAACCTGCGCGACGTGAAATATGAAGATCTGCTGCGGCGGGAGCCGGTAAAGTTGGAAGCCGCCGAGATCAGGCAATATGTGCAGGGCAAAACCGTGCTGGTCACCGGCGCCGGCGGCTCCATCGGCTCGGAGCTGTGCCGCCAGCTCAGCCGCTGTGATCCCGCGGAACTCATTTTGCTGGATGCCGGCGAGTCCAATCTCTACGGCATCCAGATGGAATTGCAGCACGAGCTCAATTTCCGGCAGTACCGCTGCGTTCTCAGCCGGGTGCAAAATCGGCGCCTGCTGGACCAGGTGTTCCACCGCTATCGGCCCCGGCTGATTTTCCACGCCGCGGCCTACAAACACGTGCCCCTGCTGGAAGAGAACCCCTGGGAAGCCATCACCAACAATGTCCTGGGCAGCCAGGTGGTCATGGAACTGGCCCTCAAATATCGGGCCGAGCGCTTCGTGCTGGTGTCCACCGATAAGGCGGTGCGCCCCACCAGCGTCATGGGAGCCAGCAAGCGCCTGACCGAGCTCATCCTGCAGTCCATGCCCAAGACCGGGGTGCGCTTCATGGCGGTGCGCTTCGGGAACGTCATCGGCTCCTCCGGCTCGGTTTTGCCCCTGTTCCGTCGCCAACTGGAAAAAGGCGGCCCCATTACCGTCACCCATCCCGAGGTGACCCGGTATTTCATGACCATCCCCGAGGCGGCCCACCTGATCCTCCAGGCCGGGGGACTGGGCCGGGGGGGCGAGATTTTCCTCCTGGAAATGGGCACGCCGGTCAAGATCACCCGCATGGCCGAGGAACTGGTGCGCCTCTCCGGCAAAGAACCCGGCCGGGACGTCAACATCGTCTTCACCGGCCTTCGCCCCGGAGAAAAACTTTACGAAGAACTCATCACCCCGGAAGAGGACATCATCCCCACCCCCCACGACCAAATCCTGATGCTGCGCACCAACGGCAGAAACGGCAAGCGCAGCCGGAGACAGTTCTCCCAGTGGCTCGAAACGCATCTCCAGGACCTCTATCGCCTCGCCAGGGCTCATGATGCCGGAGCCATCCGGAGAAAGCTCCAGGAAATTATTCCTGAATACGTCCCCCAAACCGACGAGCCAGGCGTGCCCAAGCCGAAGGCCTCCCCCCGAGGCCACCTTCCCGAGGATCTGGGTAATGACGCCCCGAGGCCCGATCACCATGGAGTTGATACTGGACGTGTATTTTGCTGAAGCGACTCACCGATTCGTCCCCTTACTACTCCGCCGCCGGGTATCTGATTCTCAAAACCATCGTTCTCGGGGCAGCCGCTCTGGTCTCCCAGTCTTTGATGGCCCATGCCCTGGAGAAGGAGGATTTCGGCATGGTGGTCTGGGGATGGACCATGATCTCCATCCTGGCCCCCTTCGGCCTGCCCGGCATCTCCGTATCCATCACCGGCGCCGCGGCCAAAGGTTGGGATCAAAACTTTGTCCGGGGCAGCATCCTGGAACTCAAGGGCTCTCTGGGCGCCAGCCTGGTTCTGCTGACTCTGGCGGCGGCCTATCTGTGCCGGCATCAGCCCACCCTGTTCTGGATTTTCCTCATCGCCGCCGTCACCATTCCGGGAGTGTTGCTGGACACCCCCCTGGCCTTCTGGAACGGCAGAGAGAATTTTCGGGCCATGTTCCGATTTTCCGTGGGCCTGCGTTTGGTCCAACTCGGAATGCTGGTGGCGGTGGTGCGCCTGGCGCCGCACCCAGCCCTAATTTTTGCCAGTCAGGCCGGGGTGGCCGCTTTGGGCAACCTCGGCGCTTTTTTCGTGGTGCAGCGAGCCGGCGGTTTAAGCCAAGGATATTCAAAAGAATTTGAGTCTTACGGCTGGCGGTACACCTGGTTGACCGTCGCCGGCACCCTGTCGTCCTACCTGGATAAACTCATCGTGGGGGGCTTTTTCGGTTTTCAAAATCTGGCGATCTTCGCCCTGGGCGAACTGCTCTACTCCTACGTGTTCAAGGTGCCGTCGGGCTTGGTGACCCAGATCTTCATTCCCCGCCTGGCTCGCATGGGATTGCCCGAGGCGGTGAGCTGGGTGAAGCGCCGCTACTGGCATTTTGCCGCCTCTTTCGCGCTGGCGGCCGGCCTGGCAGCGCTGGCCTTGCCGGTAGTTTTTCCCCTGCTCTTTACCAGCCGCTACGACGACAGCATCCTCTTCGGCTACATATTTCTGGCCGGTGTGGTGGCCAGCGCCCCCACCGTGCTTTTGGGGGCTTTGCTAAAAGGTCACTCACTACAGGAAGAGACCACCAAGCTGTCCCTGTTTATCACCGCGGTTAACCTGGTGACCGTAACCCTGGGGGGCCTGCTGGGGGGCGTGCCGGGCGTCGCCTGGGGCCGGGTGACGGGTTACGCAGTAATCTCCGCGGGCTACATCGCCATGTTGATGCTCCTTAATCCGCACATTTCCAGCAAAGAATACGCCTGAGCTTTCTGGTCTCGCAACCACCATGACCTCGAGGCTAGAGGTTATGGTTTTCCACGCCGTCCGACCTATGGAGCTATGAATTTCTGCACTTTTCGCCGTCACTATCTCGACGCCATGTTGGCCGGGACATCTTTCAGCGGCGCCGTTATTGATGTCGGCGGGAAGAAGGCGGGCCGCCGGGGGGCCTTCGCGCCGCCTCTGCATCAGGTGAGGCTCTGGCACTCGGTCAATCTTGATCCGGCGGCCAGGCCTGACTTTTGCTGCGACGCCACCCGCATACCGGTGCCGGACGGCAGCTACGACATGGCGCTGCTGTGCGAGGTGTTGGAGCATCTGCCCTCCCCGGGAGCAGTGCTTTCCGAGACTTGCCGCATACTCAGGCCGGGCGGCACCTTGGTGTTGAGCGCGCCTTTCCTCTTCGCCATGCATCCTGACCCGGCCGATTACCAACGCTGGACCCCGGACAAGCTGCGGGAAGGCTTGAAGGCCGCAGGTTTCAAAGTGGTGCACCTTGGGAACATGGGCAGCTTAGGCGCCGTGGTTTACGATTTGGCAGCCTCGATATGGAGCAGTAGCCGATGGCGGTACGTCTTGGTCCTGTTGCGTCCGGTGGCGTTGCTCTTGGAGCGCTTGCAGGTGGGGGAGCCGACCAAAGTGACCACCGGCTATTTTGTCGTGGCGCACAAACTGTCTGACCAGAGGGGAACAAACCTTTCCACAGAGGAGGTTGGAGCACCTATCTGACTCCAACATGCTGTTAAGCTTATATTTTTTAATTCTTCTGATGAGTATCGCTATATTACTGCAGGGTGGTGATGGTATCGGCTGGTCCCTCGACGCCGATCGTCAGAACATACGTGATGCAATTGCACGCATAGGATTGCAGGAATATGACTCTATATGGAATGCAGATATTGTTCATAATCTTTGCTGGTACCAATTGTTTGAGAGAAGAAATCTGTTTACCCTTTTCAAAAAAAATATTTTGGCTACCTGTTCCAATTTTGTTGATCCAGCAAGAAATTCTAACAATTATCACCGACGGTTTTTTACTGCAAAGAAAATTGTCCAGGGTTGGATATCTCCGGGCCTTAAACAACATGAGGCCCTGACAAAATGTGGACTTAAGAGCTTTTTGTTGCCTTTTTATGTAAATCTGAGTTTGTTTTCCCCAGAAGCAAGAAAGTCTCTTCCTCGAGAAAAATTACTTCATCAATTTGGTATTCCCTCAGAAATCGTTTCGGGAAAAATGATTATCGGCTCATTTCAACGTGACAGCCTGGGGACCAACTTGGTCGAGCCCAAGTGGCAGAAAGGGCCGGACATCCTTGTAGATATCCTAAAAGCTTTGCCCTCTCAGAAATACATCCTGTTATTAGCAGGTCCCCGGCGGCATTATCTATTACAATCTTGTCGTCGCAACCAAATTCCTTATTACTATATAGGAAAAGAGACTTCCGTTGATGACCTATCATTAAACTCAGTATCAATCGATGATATGCCAGGTCTCTATGCGTTGTGTGACCTTTATCTCATTACTTCCCGCTCCGAAGGGGGCCCCAAGGCGGTCCTGGAAGCCACGGCCATGAACGTGCCGGTGGTAAGCAGTGATGTCGGCTTGGCCGGCGATTTTATTGACAGACGATTTATCTATCGCCATCCGGAAGAGGGAAAAGCCATTCTCGCTATGCTTCTCACTGAGGGTACCCGATCTGTGGATTTTACCCAGGTAATTAACAAGCAAGGTGAACGCACCCGCTCAATATTGTCATACGAGGCAATGGATCGGAGGCTTCACTTGATTTACGAGAGTCTGCTATCAAGAACCGGCTGATTTACAGTCCTCCCAGTTCCATTGCTGGACCGGCAGTAAGCACTCACATGAAGATTCATATACTCTATGACTTCGTTGACGGCCCCTACGGCGGCGGGAACCAGTTCCTCAAGGCCATTCGGTCAGAGTTTCAGAGGCTGGGGGTTTACACCCAGGAGGCTGAAAAGGCCGACGTCTATTTGTTCAATGGGTATCCATTTGCAGATTTTAGTGTTGTGGAACATTTGCATGATATCAAACAGAGATTTCCGAGAAAAGTATACCTGTTCCGAATTGATGGTCCCACCTATCTGATCAGGGGAAACCATAAGTACTATGATCACCTCCTCAAGGGAATCTGCAATGCTTACATGGATGGGATAATTTTTCAGTCGGAATGGAGTCGACTAAAAAATAAGGAAATAATCGGCACTGCTGCCCGACCTGAAGTGATTATCCACAATGCCCCCGACCGGCGTATATTTAATCTAAAGACAAAAAGGAAATTTTCAACGGACCGCAAGACCAAGATCATTGCCACCAGTTGGTCAAGCAACATCCGTAAAGGTTTTGAGGTTTACCGCTATCTGGACAACCATCTCGACTGGTCGCGCTACGAGATGACTTTTGTGGGGAATAGCCCCCTTCAATTCAAAAATATCCGCTGGGTAAAGCCGCAGCCTTCCGCAGTTCTGGCCCAGATGCTCCGGCAACACGATATTTTTTTGACTGCGTCGCAAAACGACCCCTGTTCCAATTCTCTCCTGGAGGCCTTGAACTGTGGACTGCCGGCCTTGGCCTTGAACGATGGGGGACATCCTGAACTGATATCAAGTGGTGGGCTTCTCTTTGACCGTATGGAGGAAGTGCCGAAAAAATTAGCTATGCTCGTGGATTATTACGAGACTTTTCAAGGCGCTCTCCCTGTTTATGACATCGGCCAAGTGACGTTAAATTATTTGGATTTTGCCAAGGCCGTAAGGAAAAGTTGCACAAACGATAAGAGTCCTAACCAACGCAACTCACTGACCTTGAGTTTTCGATATCTGCAACTGCGGGGTTATTTCCAGTTTTATGATTTCTTGATGAGAATGCAGAGAAAACTGACTCGTGGCAGATAATGACTTGATGTGGGTAGAATCCCTACGGAGTCGGGTACGCGGGTTTTTGGAAGAACTCCGCAGCAAATCGCGGCCCGGTTTTTTTCGTTATTCTCTGAGCGGTGATCTCCACAATGAGAAGAGTTGCTGGGGCCTTGGCAACACGGTCTTTGCTATTAAGATCCTTTTTACACTCGGTGATATCGACAAAATAGCCGACCCCCAGAAGAAAGCAATGGTGGATTTCATCACTTCTTTTCAACAACCCGACGGAGTGATATCAGACCCCCTGATTCAACGCCTCAGCCTGTTTAACCGCATAAAACATACCATTCGAACCCTTAGTTTCAGCAATCTGAATGGAAACAAAACGGTTTGCGCCGAGACTCGCCAATCGTTGTCATCATTAAAATTGCTTAGAGAGAAACCGAAATTTATGTTCTCGGGAATCCCATATGAACCAAATGATATTGACCGATATCTCACAGCCCTGGATTGGAGCGATCCCTGGGCATCCGGCAGTCATTTTAGCCATCTCTTATTCTTTTATTCATACAATGCCGCGGTCTTCAGCTACCGGTTGGCCGATAGCCGGGAATTGATCAAATTTGCCATAGATCATGTTAACCATATGCAATCAGAGAGTGAAGGGGTATGGTATAGGGGGACGAAGACTTCCCTACAACAGAAGATTAATGGGGCGATGAAGATATTGACCGGACTCAAAGCCGCAGGGGAAATGAATTTTTCTTATCCTGACCGGATGATAGACTTAGCCCTGACAGCCCTCAATGATGAGCATTCTTGCGATAATTTCAATGTCATCTTCGTCCTGAAGTGCGCCAACGAGATAACGAGCGGCACCCATCGATTGACGGAGATTCAGGATTTCTGCCGCCGGCGGTTGGCAATCTATCGTGAGTATTATCATCCGGCCGTCGGCGGTTTTTCTTTTTATAAGGGGAAAAGTAACACAAATTATTATGGCGCCCGAATTACAAAGGGTTTAAAAGAACCGGATATTCATGGAACCTGTTTGTTCCTTTGGGGTATTACGTTGATAAGCAAAATACTAAAAGTACAAGATCAGTTCGGGTTCCGGGAGTTCACTCCTTAGGTGAAATTAAGTTTCATTCTGGAGGCCTGATTGACCATGAATCAGGATAGTCTGCGCCGCGCCGCCGAACGTTTGGGCTATGGCCTCCTGGCGACCCTCAAGGATGCCGATCCCTTCCCCGTCAAAGCAACGGTGCCGTTTTTCGGGTTCAGCCGCCGGGGGCGGACCACCGCGGCCTTCATGAAAGCCAGAAGGCTGGCGGACCTGTTTGCCACCTCGGCTCTTCGGAACGGCATCTTGTATGTTTGCAGCGGCCACATCCCGTTATCGTATTGTCTGCGGGAAAAAAAGCGGGGCGTCAGGCTGGTGGTGAACCAGAACGGGGTGTACTATCCCGCCTGGTATGGCCCTGATTACGCGGCGGCCAACGAACGGCACCTGGCCGGGTATTACCGGGCCGCGGATTATCTCATCTACCAAAGCTCCTTTTGCCGGGAAGCGGCCCGGCGGTTTTTGGGGGAGCCTCCCTGTGCCTCTGAAATTTTGCATAATCCGGTGGATACCCGGTTTTTTACCCCAGTATCCCCGCGCCTTTTTGACCCTGCGGCCCCGGTATTTCTGGCCACCGGCAATTTCTCCCACCCAGGCAAAGCAGGCCGCCTGGCCCTGCTGCTCAAGGCCTTCACCCAGGTGCGGGCCCTTCTGCCCCGGTCGCGGCTCCTCATTGCCGGCACGGCGCATCCGGCCCTTATGAAAATGGTGGCAGGAAAAGTCCCGGAAGCAAGGTACCTGGGGCCCTACCGCTATGAGCAGGCCCCCACCCTGTACCGGCAGGGAGACATCTACCTGAACACCCAGTTCAATGACAATTGCCCGAGCGCGGTCCTGGAGGCCATGGCCTGCGGCCTGCCGGTGGTGCATCTGGCCTGCGGCGGCACTCCGGAGCTGGCGGGCGACGCCGGCATTACGGTGCCGGTGGAGCCTAGTTGGGAGCGGTTTATCTATCCTCCCCCCCAAACCTATGCCGCCGCCATGCTGGAAGCGGTGCGGCGCCGGGATAGCCTGTCCCCTGCGGCCCGCCGCCGCTGTGTGGAACAGTTTGATATTGGGTTATGGAAAATACGCCACCAAGAGATCTTCGCCGCTCTCCGATGATGAACCCGTTACCCCGGTTGGGGAAGAGGCGGTTTTTCAAAGAACTTCCCTTCATTGTGGCTTCTTTGGCGGCCGGGCGCGCTGCGGTGGTGCGCTTCCTGCTGCGGCAGCTCCGGGCTTTGGAGGCCTCGGTGGATTATCTGGCCTTGTGGGAGGCCCCGGACGGCTTGCATCCGAAGCACCGTCTCACCGATTACCATGATTTCTTCATCCAGCGCATCTCCCCGGAACAGACCGTACTGGATATCGGCTGCGGCAACGGCGCGTTGTCTGCGGCCATAGCCCGCCAGACCGGGACCCGCATTATCGGCATTGACCAGGATGCCGAAAGCATTGCCCAGGCTCGCAAGCGATGCCCCGAGGCCGGGTCGGAATTTATCTGCGCCGATGCGTTGACCGCTGACTTGCCGCCGGCTGAGGTGATTGTCCTGTCCAATGTGCTGGAACACCTGGATGGTCGCGTCGATTTTCTCCGGGCCTTGCGCACCCGTCTGCGGCCCAGGTTGTTGCTGGTGCGGGTGCCCCAATATGAACGCCATTGGCTGGTGCCGTTCTCCCATGAACTCGGCCTGGATACCCGCCTGGACCCCACCCATCGCCTCGAGCACCGGCAAGAAGAGCTGCTGGGGGAACTGAGGGCCGCAGGCTGGCGGGTGCGGTTCCTTGAAGCCCGCTGGGGGGAATACCGCCTGGAAGCCGTGCCGGAGGAAGAGGGATGACTCACCGGCCCCTGGTTTCAGTGATTTTGCCGGTCCACAATGGACCCCGAAGATACCTCGATCTGGCGGTGGCCAGCATTCTTCGCCAGACTTATGACAACCTCGAACTCCTGATTATGGATGACGGTTCGGGGCCGGAGACGGCCGCCGCGCTCGACGCAATGGCTCGACATGACGGGCGCATCCGGCTTTTCCGTCAGGCAAACACCGGTCTCGGCAAAGCACTCAATCACCTTATCCGGCAGGCGCAGGGCGACTTGGTGGCCCGGCAGGACGCGGACGATATTTCCGAACCGGAGCGCCTCGAGCGCCAGGTGTCTTTTCTCAGAAGCCATCCCGAGGTGATGCTGCTGGGCACCGGGTGTCTGCTCATCGACGCCCAGGGAAGGGTGTTGCATCATCAACGGGTCATTGCCGATCCGTCCATCCTCAAGCTCCGTTTGCCCCATGCCAATCAGTTCGTGCATGGGTCCGTGATGTTCCGCGCCGAGGTTTTTCGTCATTTCCAGTACCAGGAAGAGTGCCGCTACGCCCAGGACTACGAACTTTTTCTGCGCATTGCGGAGCGTCATGCCATCGGCAATCTCGACCTGCCTTTATACCGTTACCGCCTCAATCCCGACAGCATTTCAGAAAGAAAATCCGGCGAACAACATCGTATGGCGATGATCGTCAGCGAAGTCGCCCGGCGGCGCCGGCGTGGAGAGTCGGTCGCCTGGTCGGCGCCAAGTTATGACCGGATTGCTGCATCGCTGGATACGCCCCGACAACGCCGCCGCCTGGACTTTGCAATATACTCCGCGCAGGGCCGGAACTTTCTGCTCGCCGGGAAAAAAGCCGAGGCCCGGCAGATGTTCTGGCGGGCGTTGCTCTTCCGCCCCGGCCCCCGGGGATTATGGCGCCTGTGCCGCGCCCTTTTGCCTGGGCGGCGGGTGAAATAACTGCCAGAGAGTTCATGTCGCCGAGAAAAGACTCCGGTTCCGCGGTCTCTTCAGTGCTGCTTTCAGGAGGCGCCTTTTGACCACCCAGATCGCCCTTGCACCTGACCTGAAATGCTGGCACCAGCTCCGTCCCACCGACCGGCTGTTCGCCCGGCTCGGCGAAGGCCTGGCCCTGCTGACGATCCTGGTGATGTTGGCGGATATTCCGAAGATCGGCTATTTCCCGATTTCACCCCGGTTTTTTCTCTTGCCGTCGGCTTTGTTCCTGATATCCATGTTCACCCCTTTCCATCTCCGGACGGCGTTTAGGGAAATACCCCCGGCGATAGTCGCTTTCCTGGGTCTGGTGTTGTTGGCCGGGGCCTTTCAGGCATCGCCCCGGCCCCTGGTGATTTTTTGGGAAGGGCTGGCAACCTTTGCTCTGATCTTTGGACTGGCAACCGGGAGTTCCGGCAAGGCCTTGCGCCTCACCCGCGTATTGACCCTTTTCTATGTGGTTTCCGGATCCTGGATGATTTTGAGCACTTTTATCCCCGAACCCTTTGCCAACATCCGGGGATTTCTCTATGCCGGGCACCTGGACCGTTTTACCGGCAGCAACCTGATCATGGCCTACCCCACGGGACTTACCTTCGGTCACTTCGCCATGGGATACCAGTTGTCTGTGGGATTGGTTCTGGCTCTGCTGCTGATTCAGACGGACAAGGGTTTATGGAGACTGGTATGGCTCTCCGGCAGCCTTATTCTTATGGCGGCGGTTATCCTGTCCGGCCAACGGTCCATCCTTCCCGCCCTGGGGGTGGCTCTAGGACTTTTTCTCTTACACAGGCGCAGGATACGCATAGCTCTGCTGGTGATGGGTATTGCGGGGTTGGGACTTTGGTTTTTTCACCAGATGGAAATCAGCAAAACGCCTTTAACAATGATGTTTCAAAAGCTGGAGCATGACGATTACCGCAGTCGGATCAGCTGGCAACTGGCCGCCCTGCGCATTATTGTCGAGCGGCCCATGGGTGATCTGTTCGGGGAATTGAACTGGGATCAAGAGGCGTTGGACCATGGGGCGGACTTCGACGTTTACGGCGGCACCATCAAAGCGGTGCATAATGCCTACCTGGGCAACGCCTTACAGTACGGCTGGATCGGAGCGGCCCTGGTTTTGTGGGCCATATGGCACATCCTCAATCAATGTTTGGGTAGGGTTCTTAACCCGACGTACTTTCGCTGTCCGTCGCAGCCATACGCGCTCCTCTGTGTTTTGGCCCTCATCGCGGTGATGGTTCAGGCCCTGTTTCATAACGCCGACCTTTTCACCCTGGAACCCTCAAGTTGGGTAATCTTCAGCCTGGCCGGCGCCTGGGTCTGGCTGCTGCGGCGGGAGAAGAGAGCCGGATGGTAAGCATTCTTGTCTGCACCCGCAACCGTCCGGAGGCGCTGGACCGTTGTCTTGAGTCCCTGGCGCGGCAACCGGGGGATTTTGAGGTGCTGGTGGTGGACCAGGGGAGTGTTCCCGCGGCTCTTCCGGATGAGGCGCGGTTCCGCCGACTGGCCGATGGGGGGTGCGGTCTGGCCCGGGCCCGCAATCTGGGCGTGCAGGCCGCAGCGGGCGAGGTGGTGGCCTTTGTGGACGATGATGCGGTTCCCCAGGCTGATTATGTCCGGGGCATCTCCCGGGCCTTTGAGGAAAATCCCGAACTGGCGGCCGCGGCCGGGCGCATCCTGAGGTTGGAGAATGGGCGGCCTTATGCCCGCACCCTGGACAGCCGGCCCCGGGTGCTGGGCCGGGGTGATTGGCGGCGTTTCTTCGGCGGCAACTTTGCCGTCCGACGCGCCGTGCTGGACCGCATCGGCCCCTTTGACGAACGCTTCGGCGCCGGCTGCCGCTGGGCCTCGGGAGAAGAGACGGATTACTTTTTCCGGATGGTGTACCGGAACTGCCTGATTGTCTACCTTCCTGAGGCGGTGGTACGGCATCCAGGTCAGGCGGTGGACACCGCCCTGCGACCCCTGCGCGCCAAATTGGCGGCCGCGGCCCGGGGACAGGGAGCGCTGATCGCCCGGCACTGCCTGGATTTTGCCAATTATGGCATGGTCGGTACCCTGGCCTGGGAAGTGGGCAAACCTGCCCTCAGGATGCTGGAAAACCTGCTGGCCCTGCGCCGGCGCCGCGCCTGGCTGTACGGCCGGGTGGCCTGGGGCAAATGCCTCGGCTTTGCCGAATTTTCCCTACAGGTCCTCGGAAAACGGACTCAAACCACTTATCTCCCCACGCCCGCAGTGGACTTCGGGCTGCGGTCATCGCCGGAGATGAGATGCACCCAGGCGCCCGCCTCACCCTTCAAAAGCCCATGAAGACGACTCCATGAAAAAGCTGGTCCGGAGCATTACCTCACGCCTGCCGGTACGCGGCTTGCCGGTGTTGTTCGATTGCCTCAGCCCAGTCTTCTTTAAGTCGCCCTCGCCGGCGCCCTTGCGTCTGGGGGAAATCGAACTGGAGTTCGATCTTGCCAACCGGGTGATGCGCACCATGTATTTTGGCATTTTCGAAAAAGATTTGTTGGCTTACCTGCGCGCCCTGCTGAGACCCGGGGATACCTTTATCGACGTGGGGGCCAACATCGGCTACCTGAGCGCCTATGCCCGAGACCTGGTGGGACCGACGGGTGCAGTCCATGCCTTCGAGCCGGTGCCGGCCTACGGTGAGGCCCTGGCCTTGGCAGTGCATGCCGCCGGGGTGAACAATGTCCGGGTGATGTCCTGCGCTCTGGGAGATCGCCGGGGCACAGTGTCGATCAAGATCAGCGGCCAAGAAAATATCGGCTGGAACACCATTGTCCCCGGCCTGATGAAAGAACGATGCGGCATCCAAACCCTGGACGTGCCCCTGACCACCCTGGCGCGCTATCTGGACGAGAATGACATCTCGGACGTGCGTCTCATTAAAATTGACGTGGAGGGGGCCGAACTGCTGGTTCTGCGCGGACTGGCCCCCTGGCTGGCCCAGGGGCACCGCCCGCACCTCGTTACCGAACTTTGTCCCCAGGCCTGCGTGTTGTTGGGCTCTTCGACCAGGGAGCTCTTCTCTCTTATGGAAGATTTCGGGTATCGGGCCTTCTCTTTTCAACGCCGGGGATGGCACCGCCTCTATTGCGGGGAAGTCAAACTTCAGCCGCTGGTTCCAGACCAGGTCACCAGGACCATGGATGTGGTATGGAAACCCGGCCTCACCTCCTCCTGACCGGCTTCCTCGACTCTTTGGTCAAATAAGCTTGTAACTTCTGAAACGGAGCAAAGGTTGCGGCAATTTGTTCCATGGTACGTCGGAGGCCTCGGCCACTCGCTGATTTCCTGGAGCGGGCTCGTCGTCTGTCGCCTGAGAGAATTGGTGGGGAGCGCCCTTGAAGACTATGCCCGGATTACCGTTCACCAGTCCGGAGGGCTGGGGGATGCGGTGCTGACCCTGCCGGTTATTGAGGGGCTGCGCCGAGGCTGGCCCCAGGCCCGCCTGGCGGTGGTTGCCGACCGTCTCGGACAGGAGTTTTTCGCCACTTTTTCTTCCGGGGTTGCCGTGTATGACCCTGGCTCAAAAAATGGCGACGGTGCGCCCGAGGCCCAGCTTATCGTGTATCTGCGCGGCAGCCTGGAGGCGATGCGGGCCGGGTGGAGAAACCATGGGGCCCATTTCCTCTGCGGCCTGCCGCGCCACAGCCGCCTGCGCTGGACGCCGCTGTATTATCTGGGCTTGCCGGCGCCCCGCTCCCGGGAGCACCAGTACGAAGCTTTTCGCCGGGCCCTGCGCTCCCTGGGCCTTGATCTGCCGGACGCCCCCAGCCTGCCGCTGCGGCGAGCATGGCAGGATTCCCTGACCGCCAAGCTCAGGGCCAAAAATCTGGCGGGCAAGCGGCTGGCCGTGGTCCATCCTTTCGGGAAATGGGCCCCCCGGGCCTGGCCCTGGGACCGCTGGATGGAGATCTGCACCCACCTGTACCACCATCTGGACCTGGAGATTTGCCTGGTGGGCGGCCCCGAGGACCTAAATATTCTCCGCCGCCATGAATCTGCGCCGGTTCCTCTCCAGATTTTCGCCGGGGACCTTTCCCTGGGGGAACTGGCGGCGCTGTGTCACCGGTCGCAGATATTTTTAGGCATTGACAGCGGCCCGGCCCACCTGGCCGCGGCCGCGGGCGCCCGCTGCGTGGTGCTCTACGGACCCCAGGAGGCCGCTCTGTTCGGCGTCCGCTCCAGCAAGGCGGTGGCGGTCCAGGGGCGCGCCTTCTGCACCCCCTGCTGGCAGACGGTCTGCCCCTTTGACCAGGCCCGTTGTCTGGAGAGTATTTCGGTGGAAGCGGTTCGGGGCGCCCTGCGCACCGCCCTGGCCATTCCAGAGTGATCGGGCGCAATTTTTTATAAGACTGAACACCTGCATCTGGCCGGGGAGCAGGTTGATCCGACAACTCATACCACTCATCCCCACTCCGCAGCCTGGTGTCAAAAGGCCGGCGTCCTGCTGCTCTTCACCAACCCGACCTCCCGGAGGGACTCAGCCCCCCGCAAAACCGGCCCCTGGACCTTAGGGGATATCCCAAATCCGGAGGCGGAGATTTCCCCAGGATCGTTGAGGCTGGTGCCCCGGGGGTGCAAGTTCTTCTCCTCAGGGAAAATCCGCCTGCCGCGCCGGAACAGTCTTGAACCGGTCAAACTAGATCATCCGGGCCTTCTGGTCCATTTAAGGTAAGGGACCCAAAAATCAAACTTTGCGGAGAATAAGACCCCATGGGAACCAGCGCCCCGCGAGTCTTGTTGCTTTACCAGGTTTATTCCGATGAACTCGGATCCAGCCGGCCACCCTTAGGGACCGGATACCTGGCCCAGGCCCTCAGTGAGGCTCATATTCCGTATGACGTAGTGGATATGAAGCTGGGCCACCCGGAAAGTGAAGTCCTCAAGAGGGTGCAATCGCGGTTCTATGAGGTTATCGGGGTCAGCGTCTTTACCGTGGGACACCGAAGGTTCTTTGACCTGATCCGCCGGGTCAAGGAGGTGTCGCCAAAATCCGTCACCATCGCCGGCGGCCCCCATGTGACCCTGCTGCGGGAGCAAATCTTGAGGGAGAATCCCGACCTGGACTTCGCCCAGGTGGGGGAAGCTGAGTTGAGCTTTGTGGACTTCTGTCAAGGGGTCGAACCCGGCAAGATTCCCGGACTGATCTGGAGGAAAGCAACCGGCGAGATTGTGGTGAATCCGACCGACTGGCTTAAGGACCTGACCACCATCGCCTGGCCGCGCTATACGGGATTTGAACTGGATAAGTATGGCGGGGAGATGGGGATTATCACCTCCCGCGGCTGCCCTTATGGCTGCATTTTCTGTTCGGTGGGCCTGACCATGGGAAGAAAGGTCAGACTGCGGTCTCCGGAATCAGTGGGAAACGAGTTGGAGTATTGGTACCGGCAGGGCAGACGTATTTTTAATTTCCTCGACGATAACTTCACCTTCTCTGCCGACCATGTCTATGGGGTCTGCGATCAGATCGAGAAACGGGGCTTGACCGGATTGACTCTCCGAGCCTCGAACGGGGTTCGAGCCGACAAGTTGACCCGGGAAATGCTGGTGCGGTTGAAGAGCGTCGGCTTTCGCAGCTTCGGCATCGGGGTGGAAGCCGGCAATGACAGGGTGTTGGCCATCCTCAAAAAAGGCGAGACCATTGCTCAGATAGAAAAGGCCATCGCCATGTCCTGCGAACTCGGCTTGGAAGTCTCCTTGTTTTTTGTCTATGGGACCCCGGGGGAAACCCTGGCGGATATCGAGGACTCGATTCGCCTGGCCCAGAAATATCCGGTGTTCAAGGCGGATTTTTATAACCTCATCCCCCTCCCCGGGACAGCCTTGTGTAAGTGGGTCGACGAGAACCAGGCCTGGACCGGACAGCCCATGGAATTGCTCAACAGCATGGACAAGAACCTGCGCTTCTCGAAGGATTCGGGCAAACCCTTTTTTGTCACCCGGGAAATTGGATACCGGGAACGGCAATTGCTCGCCAGGAGATTGCGCTCTGTCACCCTGAATATTCAACGGAAAGGTATTGAAAGGATGTTCGAGAGGTTCGGGGTCATGAAATACCCGTTGGCCTGGGTGTGCGGCACCACGGCTTTTCAGAAGGCCTTTTTCAACAATAACCTGCTGCGGCGGGCTTCAGAACGGATAAGGTTCAAGCAATGAGAATCCTGCTGATCAACCCACCCTTTCTGCCCCGATTCTCCCGCAGTTCCCGCAGCCCGGCGGTGACCAAAAGCGGCACCATTTATTATCCTCTGTGGCTGGCGCATGCCGCCGGCTTGTTGGAGAAGCGGGGCCACGAAGTGCTGCTCCTCGATTTTCCGGCGGCAGGCAAGGAACTGGCGGACTATCGCCGGCGGATCACGGCGTTCGCCCCGGAAATGATAGTCTGCGATACTTCCACCCCCAGCATCGACTCTGATGTCCGGGCCTTGGAGACCATCAAGTCCTGGTTCGGCTCACCGCCTCTGGCCGTGCTGGTGGGCACTCATCCCAGCGCCCTGCCGGATTACACTCTGAAACTGAGTCCGGCGGTGGATGCGGTGGCCCGCCGGGAGTTCGACTGGACCCTGTGCCACCTGGCCGAACGGCCGGAACGGTTGGAGGATGTGGCGGGCATCAGCTTTCGCTTTCAGGGGAAAATCGTCCACAACCCCGACCGGCCCTTTTCCGAAGACCTCGACGAGATCCCCTTTGTGAGCCGCGTTTACCAGAAGCATTTAAATATCGCTAACTACTTTTACGCCCATTGCCGCAATCCGATAATTTCCATCTTTGCCGGCCGGGGCTGCCCGAACCGCTGCTTTTTTTGCGTTTACCCCCAGGTCATGTTCGGACGACGCTATCGGCATCGCTCGGTGACCCATTTTGTGGAGGAATTGGCGTACATCCGCCGGGAATTGCCCGAGGTCCGGGAGGTGCTCATTGACGACGACAATTTCACCGCGGATCAGGATTTCGTCGCTGGAATATGTGAGGGCATCATCCGCCGAGGACTTGAGGTGACCTGGACCTGTGAAGTGAGGGTCAATCTGCGCTACGACCTCATGGTGCTGATGCGGCGGGCCGGCTGCCGCCTGGTGGTGGCCGGGTTCGAAAGCGGCGACCAGGAGGTGCTCGATCTGATCAATAAGGGAATAACCCTGCGACAATCCGAGGAATTCGCCCGCAATGCCAGAAGGGCCGGACTCCGGGTCCACGGCTGTTTCATGATGGGCAACCGGGGAGAGAACCGGCAGACCTTAAAACGCACTCTGGACTTTGCCCTGGGTCTGCCGTTGGACACCGCCCAGTTTTTTCCGCTTATGGTGTATCCCGGCACCGAGGCCTATGGTTGGGCCGAAAAGGAAGGATATATCCAGGCAAAATGCTTCCGGCAGTGGCTTACCCTCGAAGGCATGCATAACTGCATCCTGAAAACCGACACGCTGTCTGCCGGCGACCTGGTGGACTTCTGCGATTATGCCCGGCGCCGCTTTTACCTGCGGCCCCGCTACCTGGCGGATAAGACCATGGATGTCTTGAGAAATCCAAGAGAAATGGGCCGCACCCTGAAAGCCGCCACCACCCTGGCAAACCATCTGTTCAGGAAACACACCTGATGGAATTCGTCTTCTGGGCCTCGGTCCTCCTCATCTTTTATTCCCACTTTCTCTATCCCGGAGTGCTGTATCTCCTCCGCCCCCGGGGGACCCAGGAGGGCAACCCCGACCCCCTGGGACCGGTGGCGGTGGTCTGTTCGGTGTATAACGAGGCCAAAGTCATCTCCCGCAAGATTGAAAACTTTTATCGCCTGAGTCATCCGGAAGTCGAACTCTACCTGGGCCTGGACGGCTGTAGCGACGACACCATGGCGGAAATTCACCGGGCCCGGCGCGACCACCGGGTCAAGGTCTTCGAATTCCCCCGGAGTGGCAAGGCCCGGGTTATCAATGCCCTCCTGGAACGGGTCTGGCAACCTTACGTGGTGATGACCGACGCCAACAGCATGTTTCGCCCGGACGCGGTGTCCAACCTGTTGGCTCATCTGAAAAAAGGGGTGGGGGTGGTCTGCGGCCGCCTGGTGCTGCTGGATGGAAACGGCGCCTCAGGCGAAGGCCTCTACTGGCGCCTGGAAACCCACATAAAAAAAAGGGAAAGCCTCTTCGGCTCAGTCATCGGGGCCAACGGCGCCATTTACCTGTTCAGGCGGGAACTGTTCGAACCTTTGCCCCCCGGCACCATCAACGACGACTTTTCCATTTCCATGCGCATCTTTGAGCAAGGCTATGATGTGGTCTACGCCGAGGCGGCAGTGGCGGAAGAACTTCAGATAACCTCTGATTATGAGGAATTCCGGCGTCATGTGCGGGACGGCGCCGGCCATTATCGGGCCCTGGTGTATCTGCGCGGCCTGCTCAATCCCCTTCAGGGCAAACGTTTCTTTTTTTATCTCAGCCATCGGGTGCTCCGCTGGCTGGGACCCTTCTTCCTCGTTCTGGCCTTCCTGAGCAACGCCTTGCTCCTCAACCAACCTTTTTACCAAGCGTTGTTTGCAATCCAGTTTCTGGGATATGGGACGGCAGCCCTGGTGGGCCTCTTGCGAATCCGCTGGAAGCCCTTCTATATCCTCTATTATTTTATCCTGCTGAACGCAGCCCTGATGTGCGGTTTTTTTAAAAATTTGTTGGGCCTCCAGCGGATAACCTGGGATTCCACCCGGCGCTGAGGATGGGTCGAGGTCGTTATTAATCTCCGGGAAGAAAGGCCGTAACCCTAGAGCCTCTTGCAATAAGGTTAGTTTTGTCATCCTGAACGAAGTGAAGGATCTCAACCTTTTGAAAATACAAGATTCTTCGCTGCGCTCAGAATGACCAGTCCTCCAATCTGGGAATTTTACCAGAGATTCCGAATGTTAAAACAATCTCTGAATCAGTTGCCTAAGCCGGCCGATTACCAACAACAGACCGTACTTTAACTTCCTGGCATTCTATCGCACCAATCTCCCCTGCCATGACTTTTACCGCCATACTGTTCTCCAACTGCCTGCTGGGGTGGTTGGGGGCCTGGATCATGAGCCTGCTTGCCGCCAAGGTGGGACTGGTGGACTGCCCCACCAGCCGCAGTTCGCATTCCCAGCCGACCCCTAAGGGTGGCGGCATCGGCATTTTTGCGGCCTTTCTCCTGTCTGCTCTCCTGAGCGGCATCCCTGCTACTGTTTATCTCCCTCTAAGCGCCCTGACCATGTGGGCCTTGTTGGGAGATCTTATGGACTTGTCACCAAAACTTCGGCTCGTCGGCCAGCTTTTCCTGGCCTCGGTCATTATTGTCGCCACCTGCCCGTCACCCCCATTTTCCCAGACCTTTTGGATATCTCTGGGTTTCTGGACCGTCTTTCTGGTGGGCACCGCAAACTTCTATAATTTTATGGACGGGATCAATGGCATCGCCGGGATTACCGGGTTTCTGGGATTTGCTCTCCTGGCGCTCTATTTCTATCTTAATCTCGGGCCCACCCCCCTCAGCCTGGTGGCCATCAGCATATCTCTGGCAGCCCTCGGCTTCCTTCCCCTGAATATGCCCAAGGCCAGGGTGTTCATGGGTGACCTAGGCAGTATCCTTTTGGGCGGCGCCTTTGCCTGCCTGGTTTACCTGGCCTCAGAAACCTTATTGGACTTTGTCTGTATGACTGCCTGCCTTTTTCCCTTCTATGCGGACGAATTAACCACCATGGCGGTCCGCCTGCGGGACGGTGAGAACCTGACCCAGCCCCATCGTCGCCATCTCTACCAACTGTTGGCAAATGAGCGGAATATTCCTCATTGGCTGGTAACTTTGGGTTATGCGGTTTTGCAACTTCTCGTCAGCCTGAGTGTTTTCCTGGTAAAGCCATGCGGCCTTATCATAGTTCTGTCAGTATTATGCTTTTATTTCATCCTTTTTTCAATGGGGAGCTATTGTGTTAGAGAAGGTTGTCATCTAAAGCATCTTTTTTATCGGACAATTTCAAGAAACGTTTTAGGCGAGAACGAAAGAGGAGGGGTTGATGGGACATTAGAAAGAACTTATCCCGTGCCAATCCTCCCGGCAGAAATAAATGCTGAACTATCGGTTACCGAAAAACAATATACCACGACCCATATGGAATCAGGAAACAAGTCCTTCCCGAAATTCGACCGCTTGCCACAAACTGAGGGGGCCTGCGGGGAAGCCCCTTATCTCGATAAGGCCTGAAAAAATCGGGGGGATTTGGCCTCGCCAAAAAAGTGCACCTGATTGTTGCTTGTTCTAGTCATGGAGACTGACCTGAAAAGCATACCCTGAGTGGGGAGGCCGTCACCGGCGAGACGCCGGTGCCAAAGGAACCGGGGGTCCCCCGGCCCTCCCCGCAAAAAACATTTTTTCAATACCCTCAATTTTACCCTGCGGCCCTTGATGTTCTCCCCTCTTAGCCTGTAAGGTAGGGCAGGGAACATCAGGGGCCAATTTTTTTCGGGTAAGGACGCCATAATGGGCCTGAAACTGAGCCGACGTCAGGAGTGGGTGGCGCAGTCGGAAATCCGCAGCATGTCCATCGAATGCCACCGGGTGCAGGGCATCAACCTGGCCCAGGGGGTGTGCGATCTGGAGGCGCCGGCGGTGGTGCGGGAGGGCGCGGCCTGGGCCCTAAATGCCGGCTTTAACACCTACACCCGCTATGACGGTCTGGCGGAGCTGCGGGAAGCCATCGCGCTCAAGCAAAAGTGGTTCACCGGCATGGAGGTTGATCCGGAAACCGAGATCATCGTCAGCGCCGGGGCCACCGGGGCCTTGTATTGCGCCTGTCTGGCCCTGCTCA
Organism: Desulfobaccales bacterium; assembly: GCA_041740935.1. Lineage (GTDB taxonomy): Bacteria > Desulfobacterota > Desulfobaccia > Desulfobaccales > 0-14-0-80-60-11 > JBGSLA01. Next base: position 26,057 of record JBGSLA010000126.1, read on the forward strand.
ATCCGGGTGATGAGGTGATTTTGTTCGAGCCCTATTACGGGTATCACGTCAGCACCCTGGCGGCCACCGGGGCCTTGCCGGTGTATGTGCGGCTCACGCCCCCGGCCTGGACCTTCCGGGATGAGGACCTGGAGCAGGCCATCAGTCCCCGAACCCGGGGAATCGTGATCAATACCCCGGCCAACCCGTCGGGCAAGGTCTTCAGCGCCGAAGAATTGCAGCGTCTGGCCGGCCTGGCGGCCCGGCACGATCTTTTTGTGTTCACCGACGAGATCTACGAGCACTTTGTCTATGACGGCCGCAGCCACCTGCCGCCCGCGGCGGCGCCGGGGATGCGGGAGCGCACCATCACGGTGTCGGGCCTGTCCAAGACCTTCAGCATCACCGGCTGGCGCATCGGCTACTGCCTCTGCGATGCGAAATGGGCGTCCACCATCGGCTATTTCAACGATCTGGTGTACGTCTGCGCCCCGGCGCCCCTGCAGCTGGGGGTGGCCCGGGGGCTCATGGCCCTGGGGCCGGAGTATTATGCGCACCTGGCTCAGGCATACGTGCAAAAGCGCGACAGGTTATGCACCGCCCTCAGGAAAGCGGGGATGCGGCCGCACGTGCCCCAGGGGGCTTATTACGTGCTGGCGGACCTGTCCATTCTTTCGGGGAACACCAGCAAGGCCAGGGCCATGTATCTGCTGGAGCAGACCGGGGTGGCCTGCGTCCCGGGAGCGGCCTTTTACCACGACGGCGCGGGGGATAATCTGGCGAGATTTTGCTTCGCCAAGGAAGACGCCGTCCTGGAGGAGGCCTGCCAGAGGCTCGAAGGGCTGGTGAGGGGCTGAGGGAGCGGTCATCAAAAAGAAGTAAGGCCCCCTTTTACCGCACTTTAGCCGGGAGCCCAGAGGTCTTGCCTGGGCAGGCGCAGGCTGAACCTTCATTAAACCCAGATGTTTCACCCCCGAGGATGAAAAAATGTAAAACAACCGCCCCCGGCTGTTCTTTAAAAGAGCCGGCGAGGGCGCCTGCTCCACATCTCCAAGGGGATTTTCACGGTAAAGCTTGCGGCTACAAGGGATAGAGGGCGGGACGCCCTCCTGGTTCCGGGACCACAGGCATCTTGACTGTGACCCACAGGCGGGACGCCGGTGCTCCCGGTTCGGGGGTGTGCGGGAGGGGGCAGGGGCCCGCCAGCCCCGGCAAAAAGATTTTCTTATTACTCCGAGCAACAAATTGATTAACCATCAATGTGGAACCGCCGCGCTCGGCGGTTCAGGCGCCGCCGGGGGCGGCGGCGCCACATTAATCTACTTCCTGCACTGAGTAATAACCAAGAAAGCTCCGCCTCAAGTTGCCGCGGGCTCACTTTTTTTGGGGACCAACCGAAGTTCCAACCGGCACCCCAGGGCCTTGGCGTATTTTTGCAGAGTGCTCAGGGTCGGCGAGGGTTTCTTCTGTCCGCCGGAGGACTCCAGGCGGGCTATGGCCGGGGGTTTCGTGCCCATCCGCCTGGCCACCTCCTCCTGGGTTAGCCCGGCCTGGTGGCGCGCCTCCACCAAAGCGTCGAAAATGGAAAACTCCTCTTCCAAGGCGTCGTATTCCGCCTTGAACTTCCGATCCTTCATCCAGTCGGCCATCATCTCTTCATGCGTTTTCATCCCAGACCTCCTTCAGCCGGCGCCTGGCGGTGTCCATCTCTCTTTGTGGCGTTTTGTCGGTTTTTTTCACAAACCCGTGGAGAATGACAATTTCTTCGGACCTGACGACAAAAAAGACTCGGGCGATGCCTTCTTTGCCGATGGCCCTGATTTCATTCAGGCCCTTGCCTAAGGGGCGCATATAGGGCATTCCCAGATGGGGGCCGTATTTCAACATGCGCTCGGTGATCCTGGCGTAATAGGCTCGCAGGGTCACCGGCAGACCGTCTACCCACTGCCGGACGGCTTCGCTGTAGTAGACGATCTTCCAGTTCATAAGGTTTTGTTAACATATCTGTTAATAGGCGTCAAGTCATCCCGGGGTTTATGGGAAGGAAACCGGCAACGGCTGACAACAGCGCTGCAGGGCCTGCGCCTTCCCGCCTGGCGACGCCCTCCTGGTTCCGGGACCGCAGGCATCTTGCCTGGGCAGGCGCAGGCTAAAGCCTGCGGCTACAAGGGCTAGAGGGCGGGACGCCGGTGCTCCCGGGCCAGGGGGTGTGCGGGAGGGGGCAGGGGCCCACCAGCCCCGGCAGCACGGGGTTGCTGCCCCTGGCCCCCTCCCCACACAAAAACCTTTTACCGTGAAAATCCCCCGTCTGTAGGAGTGAGTTTGAAACCCGCCCCAACAAAAGCTTTTCATTGCCGGGGGTGGCCAATTGTGGCCATGAAGGTTTCAGGGAAACCAACCCCTGTCCCCCATCTCCCACCTAAGCCCCTCCCCCCTCCCTCTGCCCTCCCGCCTCTCTCCCCCGCTTCCCCCCAGAGCCGGATGCAGCCGGCCGCCCAACTCCACTTTTTCTGCCCCCCCGCTTCTTTCTCCCCCCCGAAATCCCTTTTTGGGTCCCATGGTTGTGAAACTTTTCTTTTAGGTTTTTTTTCTTGACAACACCCTGAGGAAAGCCTTATTTTGACCTTGGGTGGGAAATTGTGGGACAGAGTGGAGACTAGTGGTAGCAACTGGGGTTGAGTCCCATGTTCAAGGGCAGTTCCTTTCATATCATGGACAACAAGGGGAGAGTCAGCATCCCCGTGCGCTATCGGGAACTGCTGCAGGAACGTCAGGACCGTCAGCTCGTTGTCACCAATTGGGATGGCTACATTGTGGCTTTTCCCCAGTCCGAATGGGTGAAGGTGGAGGCCAAGTTGGGGGAGATGCCTCTCTTTATCAAGAAATACCAGGCTATTAACCGGTTTATCATCTCCGGGGCCGAGGATTGCCCCCTGGATCGGCAGGGACGCATCCTCATCCCCCCCACCTTAAGGGATTACGCCAAGCTGGACCGGGAGGTGGCCATGGTCGGCCAGGTCCGGTATTTTGAAATCTGGGACCGGAACCGCTACGAAACCCACCGGCAACAACTGGAAGAAATGCTGGATGATTCCACGCTGGAGGGCCTGTTCTCCTAGCCGGTCACCTCAACAACCTGCAGCCAACAGGGACAGTTGCCGCGGGGGCAGGTTCAGGGAGGAACCCTCTTTTTGAGGTAACGTGGACCAAAACCCGGTACACCAGCCGGTAATGGTAAGGGAGGTGTTGGCGGGCCTGGTGGTTCGGCCCGACCGCCTGTATGTGGATGGCACTTTGGGCGAGGGGGGACATGCCGTGGCCATCCTGGCACAAATCGCTGGAGTGGGGGAGCTCTGGGGATTTGATCGTGATCCCACGGTCCTGCAGACGGCAGCCGCCCGGTTGACCCCCTTCACCTCCCATTTTTCGCTGTTTCATTGTTCGTACGCCCGGTTGGGGGAGGTCCTGGAAGAAGCCGGCCGCGCAACCGTGGCCGGCATCCTCCTGGATTTGGGCGTATCCTCGTATGTACTTCAGGCTCCCGGGCGGGGGTTCAGTTTTCAGCAGGACGACCCCCTGGACATGCGCTTCGACCCTGAGGAGCCCCTCCCCACCGCCGCACATCTCATAAACCGGCTCCCCCAGACTGAATTACAGAAAATTTTCCGGGAGTATGGGGAGGAACCCCATGCCCGGCTGTTGGCCCGACGTATCTGCGAGGCCCGGAGACTGCGTCCCCTGCGCACCACCGGGGAATTGGCGGCCCTAATGCGAGAGGCCCTGGGGCGCTTCGCCGGTAAAAGCAAAGTGCATCCGGCCACCCGGGTTTTTCAGGCCCTGCGGATTGCGGTCAACCGGGAACTGGCGGAGCTGGAGGCGTTCCTGGACCGCGCCCCCGGCTGGCTGGAGCCCTCGGGCCGTCTGGTCATCATCTCGTATCACTCCCTGGAGGACCGTCTGGTGAAGCAGCGCTTTCTGGCCTGGGAAAAGGCGGGGATCATGCGTCGCCTGACCAAAAAACCCCTGACCCCGACCCCGGAGGAAATCCGCCACAACCCCCGGGCCCGGAGCGCCAAATTTCGCCTGGCTGAAAAAATCTAACCAAGGAGCCGGTCATGCCCACGAATCTGGCTGTGCGTCTCAGCACCATGAGTCACACCCTGGTCGCCCGCAACCGCAAAGTGCGCACCCAGGCAGGTCCCTGGGCCAAGTTCCTCTGGGCCGGCCTGTTTTTGGCCCTGGTGGGCATTTTTGCCACCCTTTTTTGGGCCTATGGCAACATCCGGAGCACCAGCCTGCATTACCAGATTTCCGAAGCCCAGGAGATGCAAAAGCAGCATCTGGAGCTCAACCGCAAGCTCAGGGTGGAACTCTCCAACCTTAAATCCATCGGGCGTTTGGAGAAGCTGGCCGAAACCTATGAGATGGGACCGCCTTCTTCCGGGCAGGTCATCAAAGTGGGTTGGCCGTGAGCGTCGGCCTCAGCAAATGGGCTCGGGTGCGCATCATCCTGGTGGGACTGGGTCTGGCCTGCTTTGTGCTGGTGTTGGCCGGCCGTTTTTTCCATCTCCAGATCATCCAGGGCTCCTGGCTCCGAGAAGCACTGGACCAGGAGGTCAAAAGAGACATCCCCATCCTGCCGGTGCGGGGCTTGATCCTGGACCGGCGGGGGGTGGAACTGGCCATCAGCACCCAGGTGTATTCCCTGGTGGCCCATCCCCATCAGATCAAAAACCCTGCTTTGATGAGCCGGGAATTGAGTGAGGTTCTGGGAATTCCAGCGATGGAAATCAAGAAGAACCTTACCCGGGCCTGCCGCTTTGTCTTCCTCAAACGCTACCTCACCCCGGAAAAGGAGGAGGCCTTGCGGGCCTGGAAAGACAAAACCGAAAACCGGGCCCGGGCGGCCCGGAAACGGGATGAGCGCCCTGACGAGGATGCCGTTTACCTCATCCCGGAAGCCCGGCGGTATTATCCCCAGCAAAAATTGGCGGGCCAGATTCTGGGGTTCTGCGACATCGACGCCAACGGCCTGGAGGGACTGGAGCACGTTTATAACCAGGAGATTTACGGCAAGCCCAAAAAAACCGTCAATATGCTGGACGCTCGGGGGCAGATCGTCATTTCCGGGGAAAAGTCCTGGGACCCGGAGGTCATGGGGAGCAACCTGGTCCTGACCATTGACCGCACCATCCAGTATCTCGCCGAAAAGGAACTGGAAAAGGGCGTGGAGCAATGGAAGGCGGTGGGCGGCATGGTGATGGTGACCAATCCCCAAACCGGGGAAATCCTGGCCATGGCCCAGGTCCCCCGCCTGGATCCCAACCTGCCGGCCCAATTTTCCAAGGAAGCCCGGCAAAACCGCCTGCTCACCGATGCCCTGGAGCCGGGGAGCGCCTTCAAGGTCTTCATTGTGGCCTCCGCTCTGGACGCCGGGGTGGTGAAACCCACGGATCGGTTCCATTGCGAAAACGGCACCTGGCGCCTGGGGGCCAAGGAAGTCATCCACGATGTGCATCCTTACGGGGGGCTCACGGTTCAGCAGGTCATCCAGAAGTCCAGCAACATCGGCACCGCCAAAATCAGCCACAAGCTGGGGGCCAGGAATCTGGATGAATATTTGCGGGACTTCGGCTTTGGGCGCAAAACGGGCATTGATTTCCCCGGGGAAACCACCGGTCTGATAAAAAACCATCAGCGCTGCCGCTCCCTCATCGATCGCACCACCACGGCGTTCGGCCAGGGGGTGTCGGTGAGCGTTTTGCAGCTCACCCTGGCCCTGGGGGCCATCGGCAACGGCGGCTATCTCATGAAACCTTTTCTGGTCAAAGAGATCGTCAGCCCCCAGGGGGAGAAGCTGAAAGAATATAAGCCCCAGGCCCTGCGGCGGGTGCTGTCCGCCCAAACCTCGGCCACCATGCTGAGCATCATGGAGACCGTCACCCAGCAGGGGGGGACGGCCATTACCGCCTCTCCGCCGGGCTTCACCACCGCGGGGAAAACCGGCACAGCCCAGAAGGTGGTGGGCCGGGCCTATTCCCACAGCAAATACAACTCCGTGTTCATGGGCCTGATCCCGTCTCAGAAGCCGGTTTTGGCCATAACCGTCATCATCGAAGAGCCCAAGGGGGCCATTTACGGCGGGGTGGTGGCCGCCCCCATTTTCCGGGAGATCGCCGGTCAGGCCCTCCGGGTTCTGGGTTATTACCCCCAGCCCGACAAAACCGACACCATTTTGACCCAGGCAAAGCCGTCCGTTCCCCAGCCCAACGCTCCCCGGCCGGCCGCTCCCCTCCATCCGGAAGCCATGCCCATGCAAGCTTCGACGCTTACCGGGCTGGAGTTGCCCAACCTGGGAACCGGGCCGGAAACCCCCGCGGATCCCCTGAAAGTCATGCCGAATCTGGAGGGCATGACCATCCGCCGGGCGGTGAAGCTCCTGCACCATTCCGGGGTGCATTGCCGCTTGCAGGGCAGCGGCCTGGCGGTGTCCCAGGACCCGCCCCCGGGGACCCCCATAAAACCCGGGAGCATCTGTGTGGTGAAGTTTGAACCCCGCTTTTGAGGAACCGGGCGGATGGTTGCCAAGGCTTTCGAGTTGGGATAGGATTTTAAAAAAATGTAAAAAAAAGAGAAAATTTTTCTAAATGGAAGAAAAAGCGGGGCATAGTCAAGGTATTACCCTCCAACAACTCCTGATCGGCCTCCCAGACGCTCAGGTGCTGGGGGACGACCGCCTGATCATTCCGGGGTTGGCTTACCACTCCGGCCAGGTAGTCCCCGGCGGCCTCTTTGTGGCCCTCAAGGGTGCCAAAACCGACGGGCATCGTTTTCTCAGCCAGGCCCTGGCCCAAGGCGCCCGGGTGGTGGTTACCGAAGATAGTTTCGAACCGCCGGCGGGGGTGACCACCGTCCGGGTGCCTCAGGCCCGGCTGGCCCTGGCCCATCTGAGCGCCGCGTTCTACGGCCACCCCAGCCATGAACTGGTCCTGGTGGGCATCACCGGCACCAACGGCAAAACCACCACCAGCTTCCTTTTGGAGGCCATCCTGCAGGCCGCCGGGCATAAGGTGGGGGTGGTAGGCACGGTGAACTATCGGGTGGGGGACCGGGTCTGGCCGGCGCCGGTGACCACGCCTGAGTCCCTGGACCTCCAGCGCCTCTTCCGGGACATGCGCCGATTGGGAGTGAGCCACGCGGTCATCGAAGTCTCCTCCCATGCCTTGATGCAGCACCGGGTAGATGTATCCCGCTTCGCAGCCGGGGTGTTTACCAACCTGTCCCAGGACCACCTGGATTATCATCGGGATCTGGACGATTATTTTCGGGCCAAATCCCGGCTTTTTTTTGAGATCCTGCGCAATGGGGCGGGGCGCCACGGTTTGGCGGTCCTCAACCTGGACGACCCCTGGGGCTTGCGCCTGCATGAACAGGCGCCCAGCCCGAAAGTGTCTTACGGCCACCATCTGGAGAGCGCCGTGCGCCCCCTGTCCTACCTCTACCAGCGTCAGGGGCTGGAAGCGGTGCTGGCCACCCCGCTGGGGGAATTGGCCGTCACCTCCTCCCTGGTGGGTCCTTTCAACCTGGCCAACATCATGGCGGCCGTGGCCTGCGCCCTGGGATTGGGGGTCGACCCCCAGGCCGTGACCGCCGGGCTGGCCGGGTTGAACGGGGTGCCGGGCCGTCTGGAGCGTCTGGGGCCGCCGGAAGGTCCCGGGGTGTTTGTCGATTACGCCCATACCCCGGATGCCCTGATCCAGGTGCTGGCCGCGCTCAATTCCCTCAATTTTGACCGGATCATCACCGTGTTCGGCTGCGGCGGGGACCGGGACCGCGCCAAGCGCCCCCTCATGGGCCAGGCCGCCGCCCAGGGGAGCGGGCTTGCGGTGGTGACCAGCGACAACCCCCGCACCGAAGACCCCCTGGCCATCATCCGGGATATCGAAAAAGGCCTCGAAGCCGCAGGGTGCGCCCGCCTCAGCCCGGCAGCGGCCCGGCAGGGGGAGCGGGGATATTTGGTGATCCCGGACCGGCGGGAGGCCATCCGCCTGGCCGTGGGCCTGGCCAACCCCGGTGACGCCGTGCTGGTGGCCGGCAAGGGCCACGAAGATTATCAGATTTGGGGCGAGGACAAGATCCATTTCGACGATCGGGAAGAAGCCCAGGCCGCGCTTAAGGAGTATGCGCACTGATGCCCGCCCAGTTCACCGCCACCGAAATCATTGCCGCCACCCGGGGCCGTCTGGTCCAGGGCCGGGGCGAGGACGCCTTTGTGGGCGTCAGCACCGACTCCCGCACCTGCCAGGCCGGGGAGCTGTTTTTGCCCTTGCGCGGCGAGCGCCACGACGGCCACGCTTACCTGCCTAAGGCCGTAGGGCGGGGGGTGCGGGGGGTGGTGGTGGAAGAAAAATTCCTGGGCCGCAACGGGCTCAAATCCCCCCTTTCTCCAGAAGTAACCGCAGTGGCGGTGGCCGACACCCTGACCGCCCTGGGGGACCTGGCTTTGGCCTGGCGCCGGCGTTTCCGCATTCCGGTGATCTCGCTTACCGGCAGTTGCGGCAAGACCACGGCCAAGGAAATGACCGCGCTGGTGCTGTCCCGGTTTTTCCGGGTTTTAAAAAATGACCTGAACCTGAACAATCTCATCGGTCTGCCCCAGACTCTCCTGCAGTTGGACGCGGGCTTCGAGGCCGCGGTGGTGGAAATGGGCATGAACCGCTTCGGGGAAATCAGCCGGCTCACCGCCATCAGCCAGCCCACGGTGGGGGTCCTCTTGAACGTGCATCCGGCCCACACCGAGGGGGTGGGCTGCGTGGAGGGGGTGGCCTGCGCCAAAGGGGAGCTCATCAGCGGCCTGTCCCCCGACGCCGCGCTGGTGTACAACGCTGACGACCCCCGGGTGGCCTGCCGGGCCGCCTCGTTCAGAGGGCGCCGCCTGGGCTTCGGCT
>JBGSLA010000127.1:0-5349 GCA_041740935.1 Desulfobaccales bacterium
CCCCATGCCCGCCATGAACGCGGCGATGAGCAGGCCCAACTGGCGGTACAAGAGCCCCAGGTGAATCTGACACAGAATCAGGACGATGACCTCCAGGGCCATGGCCCCCAGCCCCATGATCAGCACCTGGGCCAGATACACCCCGTCGGGCCGCCGCCGGAGCCCGGCCAGCCCCAGCAGGCCCGCCAGGCCCAGGCCGGCCCAGAGCCACAGGGGCGGAATTTTTTTCAGGGCCAGAAGGACCTCTTTCACCGGCAGGCCTTCCAGCGCGCCGGTGAGGATCAGGTCGTACAAAAAGCTTTGGGGGGTGAGGTCGAGGTTTATCTCGGGGGGGTGCCGGGTCAGCAGCCGGCGCACGTATTCCTGGCGGGGGATGGACATATCGGCCACCAGGTAATATTCCCGGACATAATCCAGCGCCAGGCCCCGTTCGGCCAGCCGGGCGGTGAGGACCTGGGGATCGCGCCCCAAAAGGCCGGGGCTGGGGCTGGCGAAAAACCGCACCCGCTCCCCGGGAAAAACCAGGACCTCGGGGAAAATTTGGGCCAGGGTGTGGTAACTCAGGGCCAGATAGGAGGCCCGCAGGGGATTGAGGCCGGTTTCGCCGCCGGTCAGGGTGAAACTGAAAACGCCCTGGGGCTCAAGGCGCCGGGCCACGGTGGCGAAAAACTCCCGGGTGTAGAAGCGGTTCAATTGGGCGCTCCCCGGCTCGGGAAGATTCATGAGAATAACGTCGTAGCGGCTGTCACCCGCGGCCAAAAAGCGCCGGGCGTCCTGAAAAATGAGGGCTACCCTCGGGTCCCGCAAGGGGAGGGCCGCGGCCTCCGGGACCAGCCGCGCCACCAGGCGCACCAGATCGGGGTCCAGCTCCACATAATCGATCCGGGAAATGCTTGTGGTCTTCAGGGCTTCGGGGATCAGCCCCGCGGCCCCGCCCCCCACCAGGAGAATTTTCCGGGGATGGGGATGTTGCAGCAAACCCAGATGGACCGCCATTTCCGCGGAATAGGGGTCGGGGTGGGTGAAATGCCAGACCCGGTTGGCAAAAAAACTCAGCTGCTCCGCCTCCCGGGTGGCGGTGAGCAGGGCATAGGGCGAATCCAGGGCGGCAATCACGGTGCGGCCGGGCCACTGCGCCTGTCGGGAAAACCGTTCCAGCGCCGGGGAAAAAACCAGGGAAGCCCCGAGGGCCAAAAGACTTGCCCCGAAGCCCAGACGGGCGGCCCATCCGGGGGGCGGCGCCAGTACCCAGGCGATCAGGGTCAGGCCGAAGCCGGCCCCCAGCCCCAGGGTCAGGGAAGAATATTGCCCCACCAGAAAAAAATGCAGCAGGCACACACCCAGGGCGGCGCCCAGGGCTTCCAGGCCATACACCCGGCCGGTGGCTCCCAGGGGCTCCCGGGACCGCCAGACACTTGTGGCGAAGGGGAAAAAGCAGCCGGAAACCAGGCAGAAGGGGGCCAACAGCGCCAAAAACAGGACCAGGGCTGAGCCCGGCGGCAAAGACTGGCCCAAGGCCTGGGGCGCCAGGGTGGGGAGGGCCCGGGCCAGGAGCAGCGTCCCCGGCAAAAGCCAGGCCAATATCGCCAGCAAGCCCGCCAGGGCTGCAGGGCCGGGGAAGCGCCGGGCCGCCAGCCAGCCCCCCAGAAGGCTCCCCAGGCCGGTCCAGAACAGCCAGCACCACAGCCCCAGGGCCAGCTTGAGCTCCTGACCCTGGGCCAAAACCAGAATTTCCCGGAGAATAAGAACCTGGCCGGCCAGGGTGGCGGCGCCGTAGGCCAGCACGAGAGGCCCCAGGGGCCGGGGTGTAGGGGTTTCGGGTTTCAGGTTTCGGGTTTCGGGAAAAAACAAGGAGAAAAACTTGGACTTTGAGCGTTTCGTTGGTTTCATTTCAAAGAGAACTCGGTATGAGAAAAGACGGGGAAGAGGGGACCATGTAACCCCCCGATTCAGGCTAATAAATATGCTTTTACTGACTGCTGACTGCTGACTGCTGACTGCTCCCGTACCATGGGGCCCGCCGACTCAGGCTAATGGATATCGTACCGCTTCAGTTTTTCCCTGAGGGTCTTGCGGTCGATGCCCAGGGCCTTGGCGGTGTCGCTTTTGTGGCCCCTGAATTTCTGGAAGATGCGCCGGATATGCTCCCGCTCCAGATCCTTCAGGTCCAGGGAGGCGCTTTCCGAGGGCGGCGCCAAAAAGAGGCCGGCGTAAGCCAGGTCCTCGGGCTCCAGGTACGGCCCGGTGCTCAGCACTACCAGCCGCTCCACGGTATTTTCCAGTTCCCGCACATTCCCCGGCCAGTCATGGCGCATGAAGACCTCCCGGGCGGCGGGGGACATGCCTTTGATCTGATGGCCCTGCTTGTGAATCCGGCGGTTGTATTTGGTCAGAAAGTGGTCCACCAAAAGGGGAATGTCGTCTTTGCGCTCCCGCAACGGCGGGATGTGCAGGCTCACCACGTTCAGCCGGTAAAACAGGTCGCCCCGGAAGGAGCCCTCCTGGATGGCCAGAGTCAAATCCCGGTTGGTGGCCGCGATGAGACGCACGTCCACGGTGATGACCCGGTGGCTGCCGACCTTGGACACCTTGCGCTCTTCCACCGCCCTGAGAAGCTTGGCCTGCACCTCGAGTGAAATATTGCTGATTTCGTCGAAGAACAGGGTGCCGTGCTGGGCCAGTTCGAATTTGCCCACCTTGTTGGCGTCCGCGCCGGTGAAGGCCCCCTTGACGTGGCCGAAGAGCTCGCTCTCGAACAGGGTTTCCACCAGGGTGCCGCAATCCACGGTGATGAAGGGCCGCTTGGCCCGGAAACTGAGCTGGTGAACCTGCCGGGCGATGATGCTCTTGCCGGTGCCGGATTCCCCGGTGATGAGCACGGTGGAGTCGGCCCCCGCCACCCGGGAGACCATTTCCATGACCCGGCCCATGGACTCGCTTTGGTAAACCACCGTGCCCCGGCCGTCCTTGGAGGTGAGCTCCTGGCGCAGATAGAGGTTTTCCAGATTGAGCCGCCGCTTTTCCAGGGAGCGGGTGACCACGGTGCGCAGGTCATCGGGGGCAAAGGGCTTGGAGAGAAAGTGGGATGCCCCGGCCTTCATGGCTTCCACCGCAGTGGGGATGGAGCCGTAGCCGGTGATAATGATGACTTCACAGTTGGTGTCCAGGGATTTGATCTTTTTGAGGGCTTCCAGGCCGTCCAGGTCCGGCATCACCAAATCCAACAGGATAATGTCAAAGGAGCGCTTCTCCACCAGGCCCAGCCCCTGGCGGGCGTTGGCGGCCTCCTCCACCTGAAAGCCCTGGCGGGTCAAAATCTGGCGGCAGGCGTCCCGCATGGTTTTGTCGTCATCCACCACCAGAATCTGGGCCTGCAAGGTGTTCCCGGAAAATGCTCCCTTCCCCATACAACCTGTTGTTATTCCATAAATTTTAGTTTATTGTAGAAAAAATCACCTGCGGTTGTCAAGTAAAAGGGTTCTCGGCCTGAGCGGGAATCAATCCGGAACTGACAAGTCATACGGTTTTCGGGAAAATTGGAGGAAACTAAAGAGCCTCCAGGAAAATGTAGCCGCAGGCTTCAGCCTGCGTTTGCACAGGCTGGAAAGCCTGTGCCACCGGGGTTTATTTTTCCGGCATGGGGCCCCGGTTCATAACCTTAATCCTGCAAGTGGCCCTCAGGAAAAAAAGTGAATTTTCAGTCCGTCACCATCTTTATCCCCTGCTTCATTAACCAGGTTTTCCCCCACCTCGGGGAGGCAGTGGTGGAGATTCTCGATCGGCTGGGGGTCAGGTGGCGTTATCCGGAGGAGCAGACCTGCTGCGGCCAGTTCGCCCTGTCGGCCGGGGACCTGGATACAGGCCGGCGTCTGGCCCGGCACTTTGTCCGGGTTTTTCAAGGGCATGGCCCTATTGTCTGTCCCAGCGCCTCCTGTGTCCTCACAGTGCGCCGGGACTACCCGGACCTGGAGGCCGACCCCCTGGCCCGCCGGGAGGTCCTGGCCGTTACCTCCCGGGTTTTGGAATTGAGCGAATGGCTGGCGGGCCGGGGGCCCCTTCCCTGGCAGCCGCAATTCGAAGGTGTCCTGGCCCTGCACCGCTCCTGCAAGGCCAGGGAATTGGGGGCGTTGCCGGCCGCGGCGCAGCTTTTGGACCAGGTGGCGGGGCTCACGCTCACCAACATTTCCCCCTACTACAGCTGCTGCGGCTTCGGAGGGGTTTTTAAGGCCCAGCACCCGGACCTGGCCCGGAACATAGGAGAAGCCTATCTGGACGCGGTCCTGGCCACCGGGGCCGCGGGGCTGGTGTCCCTGGACGCCAGTTGTTTTCTCCACCTTAAGGGCGTGGCCGCGGCCAGGGGGTTTGACCTGGAATTTTACCACCTGGCCGAGATTCTTTTAGGGTAGTTCCTCATGGGGCCGGCGAACCACCCGTAAAACATGAAAAGATTTTCTGGGGGGCGGGCTGGGGAAACGGTGTTGGCCCCCGCCGGACCCTCTTTTTGAACCGGGACCACAGGCATCTTGCCTGTGCCGCACAGGCTGGAAGATTGTGCTCCCGGTTCAGGGGGTGGGGAAGGGGGCGTGGGGAAAGCTGCAAAGGCCTCCAACCCTGGTAGCACGGGCTTCCAGCCCGTGGGCGCCCCTCTCCCCCACAAAAAAACTTTTCAGAGCAGTCCCTCATGAGCCTGAGGCTCTCTCAAAACCAGGAGAAAATCGGTGGGGCGGGCCTCCGTGCCCGCCGAAACATTGGGCGGCCAGAGACGGCCGCCCTACCGGAAGACCCCTAGGGCGTGCCGTGCACGCCAATGGCAGCTGAAGCCTGCGGCTACAATTTGCCAAAAGCTATGAAGAGAAGGACAAAAAGGCGGGAGGCGCTTCGCTTTCCCGCCCTACAGCCCTTGGAACCTTAAACTTTAAAGAACAGACAGAATTTCCCCGGAAAAATTTTTTTTACAAAGGAAATCGGCTCCCTTGACTTAAATCAGGGCGGCCCCCGGCGGCGTGATTACAATATCTTTAAAACCACCAACCTTCAGGAAAGAAACCATGGCGAAACGGCAGATCATCAAGATTGACCAGGAAAAATGCGACGGCTGCGGGCAGTGCGTGCCCTCCTGCGCCGAGGGGGCCATCGTCCTGGTGGACGGCAAGGCCCGGATTCTGGCGGACAAATACTGCGACGGCCTGGGGGCCTGCCTGGGAGAATGCCCGGTGGGGGCTCTGAGCATTGAAGAGCGGGACACCGATGAATTTATCGGGCCGGCCCCCGGCGCGCCCGGGGAGCATGACCATCCCAAAACCCATGAGGCGCCTGCCCCGCCGGCCTTTGCCTGCCCCGGCAGCGCCG
>JBGSLA010000128.1:0-16992 GCA_041740935.1 Desulfobaccales bacterium
ATTTTTTTATTTTCGAGGAGCACCAGGATGGCCCGGGCCAACTCCCTTTCCTCCACCAGCACCAGGTCATCCAGGTATTTTTGTAAATAAGGAAAGGTCAACCGGCCGGTTTGGGCCACCATGATGCCGTCCCCCAGGGAGGGCCTGACCTCCACCCTGACCGGTTCGCCCCGCTGGCGGGCCGCGGCGTAAGACGGCACCTGCGCGGTTTGCACGCCGACGACCCGGACCCGGGGGGAGCGCGTTTTTATGGCCAGGGCCGTGCCCGCGGCCAAGCCCCCGCCCCCCACCGGGATGATCACCGTGTCCACCTCCGGCAGGTCTTCCAGAATTTCCAGCCCCAGGGTGCCCTGTCCGGCCACCACCTCCAGGTCATCGAAGGGGTGAATGAAAATATAACCCTGATGAACCAGTTCCTGGGCTTTTTCCAGGGCTTCGGTGAGATTTTGCCCACACAGCACCAGGTCGGCCCCATAGCCCCGGCAGGCCAACTGCTTGGTGATGGAGGCCCCCCGGGGCATGACGATGGTGGCTTTCAGCCCCAGGAAGCCCGCGGCCCAGGCCACCCCCTGGCCGTGGTTGCCGGCGGAGGCCGCCACCACCCGGTCACCCTCCCCCCGGTCACGCAAAAGGGTGAGGCGATTGACCGCGCCCCTGAGCTTGAAGGAGCCGGTGGTCTGCAGATTTTCCAGCTTGAGGAAGACCTCCCGGCCCCCCCAGCGGCTGAGGGTCTGGGAATACACCAGGGGGGTGTGGAGGATCACCCCGCCGAGGCGAGCGGCCGCGGCTTCGATGTCTTTGATGGTCATGGGGGCACAAGCCTGCGGGGGCAATCCGGCCGGCGGGGCCGCCTAAGCCTGCCGGGCCCGGCGCCAGCCCTCGGCCTTGAGGCGGTCCACATGGGCCAGCCATTCGGTCTTTAAAGACTGGAGATAGCCATTCAGATCTTCTTGAATCAGGGGCGCCAGGCGCTCTTTCAGTTCGGCCCGGGTTTCATGGTCGGAGGGCGAAAACCCCTGCCAGGTGAGATAGCCTTCGTCAAAAATGATCTCCGGGGTCAGATCCCGGCCCAGGCCCCGCTTGATGAAATAGAACCGGGCGCCGTCCATGTCATATTCCATGATCCAGCCGCAGTCGGCCACCATGCTCTCCGGGTCAAAAGCCGCAGCGTCGCCGCATTCCGGGCAATACAGCTTCACCAGGATTTCCGGGGGCAGCAGGTTGTCCCGGAAATTGAGGTAGGCAGAGCGGGCGCCGCACACGCACCGGCGTATTTCCATCATGCACATGGGGATTTGGCCTCACAAAAAATGAGGAATTATTCCTTAAAGTTACTAGTTTTTCATCTAAATGACAAGATAATGGGTGACATCCGGAATATGGCGCCATTTTACACTCACTCACCCCAGCCCCCCCAACCACCTGATGTAGGGGCTCGATTCATCGAATCCTTTAAGGGTGCCATGCATGGCGCGGCGCGGGTTGGGAAACGGAGCGGGAGCAAAGGTTGGAAGTCCAGGCTCCCAGATTACCAGCATGGGGGTGCGGGTCAGGGGCAAGAGTCTCAAGACCCCGGTAGCACGGGCATCCTGCCCGTGTCGGGACGGGTTGGAAGCCCGTCCTGCCGCTTCTAGGTGCGGTCGGGAGATAAGAAGCGCAGGCCCTTCTCCAAGCAGGCGTTACCAAAAGGGAAAAAGCCGGTCCAACCAATTTCCCCTGAACCCTTGCGGCCATGGCGGGAATAGACTACAATTTCGCCGGGGTTTTTTGTCTATGTTCCAAAACGTGGCCAATACTACTTTTCTGGTGACCGGCAGCGCCGGTTTCATCGGCTTCCATATTGCCCAGTCCCTCCTTGGCCGGGGGGCCAAGGTTGTCGGCCTCGACAATTACAACGACTATTACTCCCCCGAATTAAAGCGCCGCCGGGACCGGGAGCTCAGGCAGCACCCCAATTTTGTCTCGGTGGAGGGGGACCTGGCCGATTTTGCCGCGCTGGCCGCGCTGTTTGAAGAGCACCGCCCCCAAAAAATCTGCCATCTGGCGGCCCAGGCCGGGGTGCGCTATTCCCTGATCAACCCCTTCGCCTATCAGAAAGCCAACCTGGAGGGGTTCCTCAACCTCCTGGAGCTGGCCAAGCGCACTGAGGTGGAGCGTTTCGTCTATGCCTCCAGCTCCAGCGTCTACGGCGGGCTCACGGACCTGCCCTTCTCCGAGGACCAGCGGGTGGACACCCCCATCAGCCTGTACGCCGCCACCAAAAAGGCCAACGAACTCATGGCCCACACCTACACGCATCTTTTCGGCCTGCCCACCGTGGGCTTGCGGCTCTTTACGGTGTACGGCCCCTGGGGCCGGCCGGACATGGCCATGTGGCTCTTCACCGAGGCCATGCTGGCCGGCCGCGCCATCAAGGTGTTCAATTTCGGCCGCATGGAGCGGGATTTCAGCTACATCGACGACGTGGTGGCCGGCATTGAGGCCTCGCTGATGGCCCCGGGGCTTAAGCCCTATGAGATTTTCAATATCGGCAACAATCAGCCCGAGCCCCTGCTGCGGGTGATCTCACTGTTGGAGCAGGAGTTGGGCCTCACCGCCGAGCAGAACCTCCTCCCCATTCAGCCGGGGGACGTGCCGGCCACCTATGCCGATATCCGCCGGGCCCAGGCCAAGCTGGGCTTTCAGCCGGCCACCCCCATCACCGCAGGCATTCCCCGGTTCGTCCGGTGGTATAAAGAATACCATCAGCTGCCGTAGATTCCCTGTCCTGAAAAGTCCAAGGTCCAGGGTCCAAGGTCCAAAGTTTATTCGGTCCCGAAAAGTTCTTGTGTAGAACCGCCGCCCTCGGCGGTTCGTGCGAAGGCCAAGGCGCCGGCGCTGCATTTTTCATGCTTTACGGGTGAGCCGAAGGCTCATGTGCAACTGTTATGAAAAGTTCAAGGTTCAAAGTTCAAAGTTCAAGGTTATAGCGGCTGGCAGTGCCCGCTCTAGGCGACTGCAGCCGACCATATGCGGGTAGGGCGGCCGTCCCTGGCCGCCCAGCGTTCCGGCGGGCACGGAGGCCCGCCCCACCGATTTTTCATGCTTTGCGGGTGGGCCGCCGGACCATGTGGAACTGTCCTGAAAAATTTGATGTGGGGGGGGGTCCCACAGGCTGGAAGCCCGTGCTATCGGGGCCCGGAGGCCCTTGCCGCTTCCCCCACCCCCTGAACCCGGAACACAGGCGTCCCGCCTGTGCTCCCGATAATAGGAGGTTGGGGAGGGGATCTGAGGGAAGGTCGGGGGAGCCACCTCCCCCCAGCCCTCCCCCCAAAAGGCTTAGGCCGCGGGCGACAGTTGCGAGGTGCAGTGCGGGCAGCGGCTGGCCTGAAGGGGAACGGCGCTGAAACAAAAGGGGCACTCCCTGGTGTCGGGCGACGGCGCGGGTGTTTCCCGTTTCATGGTGTTCATGCCCTTGATCACCAGGAATACCGCAAAGGCCACGATCAGGAAGCTGATAATGGTGTTGATGAAAAGCCCCAGATTCAGGGTAACGGCCCCGGCGGCCTTGGCCGCAGCCAGGGAGGCGTAAGGGCCGGCGGCTTTGGCACCCTCTTTCAGCGTAATAAACATATTGGAAAAATCCACATTTCCTAAAAGCAAACCGATGGGGGGCATGAGCACATCGTCCACGAACGATTTGACGATGGTGCCGAAGGCCGCGCCGATGACAATGCCTATGGCCATGTCCACCACGTTGCCCCGCATGGCGAATTCTTTGAATTCCTTAAACATTCTCTAGCCCTCCTGAAGATTGCGTTAAGGCTTATAATACATCAAGCCCCGGGCAAAGGGAATAACAGCTTCCTCCAAACGGCGCTGGTCCTCAGGAGCCATGGGTTGAAATTCCCGGGCCGCGGCCGCCAGTTCCCGGACGTGTTCCGGGGAGTCGCAGCCGATGACCGTCAGGCTCACCTGCTGACTGAGGGCATAGCGCACGTAATCCCCCACCGGCGCCAGATCGAGCTGCGCCACCAGCCCCCGGGCGAGCACCTTCATGCCGATGACCCCGAATCCCCGGCCCAGGGCCTCCCGGGCCAGGGGCAAAAAACTCTGGGAGCGGGGCTCCGCCGGGTTGACCGGGAGCAGCACTGTGTCGAAATCATAGAGGTCCAGGGCCTGCCTGAGGATGTCGGGGTCATGGTGGCCGGTGACCCCGATAAAGCGGGCGTAGCCTTCCTCTTTGGCCCAGCGGAAGACTTCCAGCGCCCCCCCGGGCCCGGTCAAGGCCTTCAGGTCGTCAGTGGTGCGCACGTCGTGCACCTGCCATAAATCCAGGTAGTCGGTGTGCAGGTTGCGGAGGGTGAGGGCCAGGTGCTCCTCGGCTTCTTCCCGGCTGCGGCCGTGGGATTTGCTGGTGAGAAAAATCTCCTGTCGGCGACCCTTTAGGGCCTTGCCCAGATAGGCCTCGCTGCCGGAGTAGGCCCGGGCGGTTTCAAAATAGGTGACGCCCTCCTCCAGGGCGGCGGCGACCACGGCCTGGGCCTCCCGCTCGTAGCCGAAGGTGCGGAGCACCCCTTCACCCCCCAATCCCAGGATGGTGACCTGAACTCCGGTGTTCCCCAAAACCCGCTGCGGCAGCGCCATAGCAGCCTCCTTGAGAATTAGTGAGAAGTGGTGGGGGAGGGGGTGCCCACGGGCTGGAAGCCCGCGCTGCCGGGGTCCCAAGACCCCGGCCTCTCTTCCACATCTCCACCCCCAACCCACGCAGGGGCGCAATTTATTGCGCCTTCAGGGCTTGATAAATCAAGCCTCTACAGAGGGTGGGAGGGCCTGAGTGAGGGTATGGGAGCCGGCGCTCCCCCAACCCTCCCCCCGGACAACACTTCTCCCGCTTGACATGAAAGGGTGGGTTGTTAAGCTACAACGTAAGTATGGCTGAGGAGAAAGTAAAGGACCGCGGTGCTGATTCACCGCTGGCCAGGGCCCTGACCCAGGCCCCCCGGGCGGCCGGGGTCTATCTGTTCAAGGACGCCGGCGGCCGGGTGTTGTATGTCGGCAAGGCCGCCAACCTCAAGAACCGCCTGGCCTCCTATCACAAAAGTCCCGAAAAACACGACCCCAAGACCGCCTTAATGCTGAAGAAGGCGGCCCGGGTGGATTTTATCCTCACCTCCCAGGCCCGGGAAGCCCTGATCCTGGAGCGCACCCTCATCAAGGAGCACGCGCCCCGCTTCAACGTCAGGCTCCGGGACGACAAGAACTTTCTGTGTCTCAGGATCAATATGCAGGAGGCCTTTCCGGCCCTGCGCTTTGTGCGGCGCTTCGCCGCGGACGGCGCCCTGTATTTCGGCCCCTACACCTCCAGCGCCGCGGTCCGGGAAACCCTCAAGGTGATCAAGCAGGTCTTTGGCCTCAGGACCTGCAAGGAACGGCGCTTCGCCCCCCGGACCCGCCCCTGCCTGGAGGGGCAGATGGGCCGGTGTCTGGCCCCCTGCGCCGGCGGCGTATCGGCGGATGACTACCAGCGGGTGGTGCAGCAGGCGGTGCAGTTTCTGCGGGGGCGGGGGCGGAACCTTTTGCGCAGTCTCAAAGAAGAGATGAACCAGGCCGCAGCCGGCCTGGACTTCGAGCGGGCGGCCCTCTTGCGGGACCGGATAGGGGCCATCGCCGCCACCCTGGAGCGCCAGGCCATGGCCCGCCCCACCTTCCAGGACCAGGATGTGGTGGGCCTGGCCCAGGACGGCGAGGAGGCCCTTATCCTGATCTTTCTGGTGCGGGCCGGCCTGGTCACCGGCAGCCAGGAGTATTATTTTGCTGAAATTCCAGCCGGGGGCGACCTTTTGGGGGATTTCCTCAAGCAATATTACGCCGAAGGACGCCCCCTGCCGGACGAGGTCCTGCTGCCCTGGGACATCCCCGACCGCAAGGTGCTGGCCGAGGTGCTGAGCGACCAGAAAGGCAAACCGGTGCGCCTGGTGGTCGGAAAAAACGGGGGTGAGGGCACGGGGCCTCCTGCGGCGGCGCCTCCGCCGGGGCCGCCCGCCTCCGCCGCCAAGTCCTTAAGCGAGCGCCGGCGCCTGGTGGCCCTGGCCCGGGAAAACGCCTGGATGGCCCTGAAAAGGCGGCAGAGTCTGCCCAGGGGCGTCGATCCCCTGGTGGACCTGAAAGAACGGCTGAATCTGCCCCGGCCCCCCCAGCGCCTGGAATGTCTGGACATTTCCACCCTCCAGGGGAGCCAGCCGGTGGGCGCGCTGGTGGCCATGAGCGGCGGGCGCCCGGACAAATCCGGCTATCGCCGCTTTCGCATCAAACAGGTGGCCGGCCAGGACGACTACGCCATGCTGCGGGAGGTGGTGGCGCGGCATTACGGCAAAGCAGGGCAGGCGCTCCCCGACCTATTGGTGGTGGACGGGGGCAAGGGCCAACTGGGGGTGGTCCTGGAGACCCTGAAAGACCTGGGATTGGCGGACCTGCCCGTGGTGGGGCTGGCCAAGGCGGCGCACCGGGAGGGCCGGGAGGTGCCGGACCGGCTTTTTCTGCCGGGCCGCAAAAACCCCAAAATTCTGCCAGCTTCGAGCCCCGGCTGGCTATTGTTGCTAAGGCTCAGGGATGAGGCCCATCGCTTTGCCATCACCTACCACCGCCGCCGGGCCCGCCAGGAACTGGTGGCCTCGGCCCTGGGCCAGGTGCGGGGTCTGGGTCCGGTGCGCCAAAAATTGCTCTTGCAGCATTACGCCGGGCTGCAGGAGTTGCACGGGGCCGATGTAGAGGGATTGCGCCAGGTGGGGCGCCTGCCATTGAAGGTGGCGCAAAATTTACATGAGTGGCTGCAAAAACAGGATCAGGGGATTCGGCGGCCTTGAAGGCTTATTTTTCAGAACCGTCGCGCCTGAGCCCCTGGCTCTCTCCAAACCAGGTAAAGCCTGGTGGCACAGGTGTCCCGTCTGTGCCGGCACAGGTTGAAAACCTGTGCTACTAATCTCGAGTTTGTGGTTTTTTGACAAAGATTTTGCTTGCAACATGTTAATCTTATTAAGAAATCATTCAATTTTTTCAGTTTGGTTCCGGCCTTTAGGCCGGGATGTGCCACCAGGTGATCGGCGGGCTGGGCTGGCCCTACACCACAGTTGCTCATACGCCTGCGCTTTTCTTAAAAACAGGAAAAATCCGGTGGGGCGGGCCTCCGTGCCCGCCTTAACCAAAGGCGGCCAGGGACGGCCGCCCCACCAGAGTATGGCCTCTATGTTGCAGGCTTTAGACCTTGGACTTTTCAAGATAGTCCATTAATTCTTCCCAGGTGTGAAAAGCGAGCGCCGACGTGGCCCTGAATTCCCGACCGCTCAAGTGGTTCCTGGCCCTGATGGTGGTGATCCTCTACGGCGTCCCCTTTTACCAGGCCTATGTGGCGCCAGGGGAAACGAGATGGGCCGCGCTGGAAATCAAGGAAGCCCTGCCGGCCCCGGCCAGCTTGGCGGAGCGGCCCTTTTTTGCGGCACAATTCGTCAATCAGGCCCGGCCGGGGGTGCAGTGCCACGTCTCCGCCATCGCGGCGGCCGGGGAAGACCGGCTGATATGCACCTGGTACGCCGGCTCCCGGGAAGGCGCTGCGGATGTAGCCATTTTTTCTGCTTTTTTTGAGGAAAAGACCGGGACCTGGACGGAACCCCGGGTGCTGGTGGACCGGCAGCTAAGCGCCGCCGAACTCGGGCGCTGGGTGAGGAAAGTCGGCAATGCCGCGGTTATGAACGACAGCCAGGGCGGCCTCTGGCTGTTTTATGCCACCCTCCTGGGCGGCTGGTCCACCGCCTCCCTGAATTACAAGGTCTCCCGGGACGGGGGCCAAACCTGGAGCGCCAGCCGCAAACTGATTTTAAGCCCTTTTTTCAATCTGACCGCCAACGTCAAAAATTCCGGGGTCAATCTCAGGAACGGCGCCTTTCTGCTGCCGGTTTATCACGAATTTCTCCGTAAATTTTCCCAGGTGCTGCTGCTTCGCGCCGAGGAAGGCGAGCCGCGCTGGGAAATCCGGAGGATGACCGACCGCCGCAGCGCCATCCAACCGGCCCTCATCCCCCAGGGCCGCACCGATCTGGCCGCCTTTTTCCGGAACGCCGCGGGAGGGGGGCAAAGCCATATCCTGAAAGCCGAGAGCCCGGACGCGGGCCGGAGTTGGTCGGAGCTGACCGCCACCCCCCTCCCCAACCCCGATGCCGGCTTCGATATGATCCGCCTCGCCGACGGCGCCATCCTGGGCGCAATCAACAAGACTTTTCACGATCGCCACAATCTCACCCTGGTCATTTCCCGGGATCGAGGGGCGACCTGGAAGGACCTGCAGGTCCTCGAGCATAACCCCGGCCGGGAATATTCCTATCCTTCCCTGACACGCACTTCACGGTATTATCATCTGACCTACACGTATGAGAGAAAACAGATAAAACATGTGGTTTTTAACGAAGCCTGGCTGAAGGGGCTTGACGCGCATGGTCATTAGAGATTATTTTCAATTTATAGTCCCATTTTTGCTCGTTACATTATTCATTTTTGGCGTTTCTTCACGGGCCGGTATAAAAGATAAAAAATGGCACCTTATTTTCGTCCTCATAGTAAGTGCTTGTCTTACTTTTATCCCTCTTTGCGGCTTATCTCTGGCTGAATATCTTCTCTCCATCAACCCCAATTTTTCCATCGGCAGTCTGGCTCTGGTCGCGATTATATTAATTCCCTATTTCATTGACCGGCAGATTTTAGAAGAAAAGTATCTGATCTCCTTTTGTTTATGGAACCTAGGACTTTCTTTGGGGTTATTTTCCTCTTATCTGGGTGTCGTGCCTTATGATCTGTACGCCCTGGGATATGGTTTTTCCTCCTGGTTTGTTTTCATGGCGGCTGTCACCCTTTTCCTTATTTGGTCTGGAAATCCCTTGTCCCTGATTTTTCTGGCCTATATTACAGCCTTTAATCTGAAGCTCCTGCCCTCCGGCAATTTATTTGACTACCTCACCGACGGCTTCCTGCTGATTCTGTCGGTGGGGGTGCTGGTCTGCTTGGCCCTGAAAAATCGGCGCGCTCAGGCCTGGACGGGAAAAGGCGCCGCCTGAGACCATGCCTGATCCGGTCTCCCACCCTGCTGTTTTGAACAGTTCCTCAGGCGGCCATATTGCGGTAGGGCGGCCGTCCCTGGCCGCCCATGGTGCAGGCGGGCACGGAGGCCCGCCCTACCAAATTTTTCCTAAGTTTTGGGAGAGCCAAGGGCTCATGAGCGACTATTATGAAAAGTCTCCCGTAGGGCGCGTTTTACGCGCCCAAAAATGGTGCGGGAAACGCACCCTACAGAGCTTTGCGCCAAATCAGGCGATGTGTCGAGGCGGGCGGGACGCCCGCCCTACGCGGCTGATTTATTTATTGTTTTTTATCGAAAACCGGCTTAATGGCGGGCGGGGTTGGAGGCCAGGCCCTCGACCTGCTCCTGGGTGAGGCCGAAACGGCGGTCCCGCTGCTGATATTCCATGAGGGCCTTGATGAATTCCTCTTCCCGGAAATCAGGCCACAGGGTGTCGGTGAAATACAGTTCGGTGTAGGCAGTTTGCCACAGCAGAAAATTGCTCAGGCGGTACTCGCCGCTGGTGCGGATGAGGAGGTCAGGGTCGGGAATGCCGGTGGTGAACAGACGGCCGGCAAAGTTTTCGGGGTGGATATCTTCGGGCCGGAGGCGCCCCGCCTGGACGTCCGCGGCCAGGGAGCGGGCCGCGTGGACGATTTCGCTCCTGCCGCCGTAGCTCAGGGCCAACAACAAGGTCATCCTCGCCCCTTCCCGGGTGGCCGCCTCGGTCCGGGCCAATTCCCTTTTGGCGTTTTCCGGCAGGCGGGAAAGGTCCCCGATGGCCCTGAGGGCGATCCGGTTTTCCTGCATTTCCGCCAGTTCCTGGCGCAAATAGCGGGACAAGAGACTCATCAGGGCCCTTATCTCCATGGTCGGGCGCTGCCAGTTTTCTTCTGAAAAGGTGTACAGGGTGAGGTATTCGATCCCCAGCCGTCGGGCCAGGCGCACCACCACCCGCACCGATTCGACGCCGGTCAGGTGGCCCCTCACCCGATGCAGGCCTTGGCGTTTGGCCCAGCGGCCGTTGCCGTCCATAATGACGGCCACATGACGGGGCAGGCGGCGGTGGTCCAGAGGCGCCGCGGCTTGGGGGAGGTCTTTGGCCATACTCTCTAAAACGACATGATCTCCTTTTCTTTTTCCGCGGCCTGGGCATCCACTTTTTTGATGAAGTCGTCGGTGATTTTCTGAACCTCATCCTGGGCCCGATGGGCGTCGTCTTCGGAGATGTGTTTGTCCTTTTTCAGGTCTTTCAAGCTTTCATTGCCGTCCCGGCGCACATTGCGGAGGGCCACCTTGGCTTCCTCGGCCATTTTTTTCACCACCTTGACCAATTCCTTGCGCCGTTCGGTGGTGAGGGTGGGGATGGGCAGCCGGATAAGTTTGCCGTCGTTGGTGGGAGTGAGGCCCAGGTCGGACTTCATGACGGCCTTTTCAATATCGGCCAGCAGGGTGGGGTCCCAGGGCTGAATGGTGAGCAGGCGGGGTTCCGGCGCGGCCAGGGAAGCCACCTGGGACAGGGGCATACTGGCATTGTAAGCCTCCACCTTGATGCCCTCCAGCAGGGCCACCGAGGCCCGGCCGGTGCGCACCCGGCCCAGGTCGTGGGCCATGGCTTCCAGGACCTTGTTCATCCGGCGTTTCAGATCTTCCAGGATTTTTGCTTTCATGGGGACTCCACCAGTGTACCCACCTCCCGGCCCAGGATCACCCTCAACATGTTCCCCGGTTCCAGGAGCTTAAAAACAATGATGGGGATTTTTTGTTCCATGGACATGGTGACCGCGGTCGAATCCATGACCTTAAGCGACTTTTCCAACACTTCAAAATAGGTAAGGCGGCGGATCATGCGGGCCTCGGGGTGCAAAACCGGATCCCGGTCGTAGATGCCGTCCACCTTGGTGCCCTTGAGGATGACCTGGGCCCCCAGTTCCGTGGCCCTCAGGGCCGCGGCGGTGTCGGTGGTGAAGTGGGGGCTGCCGGTGCCCGCGGCCAGGATGACCACCCGGCCTTTTTCCAGATGGCGCAAGGCCCGGCGGCGGATATAGGGTTCGGCCACCTCGTGCATGGCGATGGCGCTCAGCACCCGGGTGGGGACGCCTTCCTTTTCCAGGGCGTCCTGCAGGGCCAGGGCGTTGATCACCGTGGCCAGCATGCCCATGTAGTCGGCCACGGCCCGCTCCAGGCCCATGGCGGCGGCGGCCAGACCCCGGAAGAT
Source organism: Desulfobaccales bacterium (assembly GCA_041740935.1). GTDB lineage: Bacteria > Desulfobacterota > Desulfobaccia > Desulfobaccales > 0-14-0-80-60-11 > JBGSLA01. Next base: position 11,304 of record JBGSLA010000128.1, read on the forward strand.
GTTGCCCCCGCCCACCACAATGCCCATCTCCACCTTCAGGGCCAGGAGCATTTTGATCTCCCGGGCAATGACCTGCAGGGTCTCCGGGCACAGGCCGAATTTCTTGTCACCCGCCAGGGTCTCGCCGCTGACTTTGAGAAGGACCCGGCGGTATTTAGGCTCGTCAGGACTCACGCGGTCCTCAGGCGCCCACCTGGTAGCGCACGAAACGGGCCACGCTGACCGGTCCGCCGCCGGCTGCCCCCGCCTCTTTGAGCAGCTGGGCCACGGTGACCTCGGGGTTTTTCACAAAGGCCTGCTCCACCAGGCAGACTTCTTTAAAGAATTTTTCCAGCCGGCCGCTGACCATGCGTTCGATGATTTTGTCGGGTTTGCCGGATTCCTTGGCCTGGGCTGCATAGATGGCCTTTTCCTTGTCCACCGCCTCAGGATCCAGGCCTTCCGGGGCCACGGCCAGGGGATTGGTGGCGGCCACCTGCATGGCCAGATCTTTGGCCAGGGCCTGCAGTTCGCCGGCATGGGAATTGGCTTTCAGTTCCAGGAGCACCCCGATTTTGCCTCCGAAATGAATATACGCGGCCACGGGGCCGCCGCCGGCAAAGCGGCTGAAGCGCTGGAGGCGGATATTTTCGCCGATCTGGCCGATGAGTTCGGTCAGATATTCCTGCACGCTGGGGCCGGCCTGGCCCCCCCAGGGTTGGGCCAACAGCGCCTCCAGGTCCGCCGGCGCGGTTTGGGCGATCTGGGCCGCCAGGGCATTGCCGAAGGCCTGGAAGGCGTCGGTTTTGGCCACAAAGTCAGACTCGCAGTTCACCTCCAAAAGCACCCCGGTGGCGCCGTCCGGCCCCAGATGCGACCAGACGGTCCCTTCGGAGGTGGCCCGTTCGGCCCGTTTGGTGGCCACCGCGATGCCTTTTTGGCGCAGATAGGTGACCGCGGCCTCCAGGTCGCCGTCGGTCTCCTGCAGGGCTTTCTTGCAATCCATGAAGCCGCAGTTGGTTTTATCGCGCAGCTGTTTGACCAGTTCAGCGGAAATTGCCAAAATATTTCCTCCTTGCCGCACCCGTGCCCGGGGCTTCGATGCCATCGGTCAGGCCCATACTATATAAGCTGGGAGTATCGACGCCCCGGGCAGACAGGCGCGCCCTTGTTCAGGCTGATTCTTTTACGCTTCCTGCTCCTTGGGGGCTTCCGCCTCGGCCGGTTCCATAACCGGCACTGCGGCCGGGGCTTCTGCGGCCATCATGGCCTCCTCGGCCAGTTCCTTGTCCATCATGGCCGCCAGGCGCTCCGCCTTGAGCTTGGCCCCATCGACGCAGGCCTCGGCTACCCGGGAAGTAAGCAGCCGAATGGCCCGGATGGCGTCGTCATTGCCCGGAATGGGATAATCGATTTCCGTGGGGTCGCAGTTGGAGTCCACGATGGCCACCAACGGGATATGCATTTTGCGGGCTTCCTTGACCGCAATGGACTCCTTGCGGGGGTCCACCACATAGACCACATCCGGCAGGCGGCCCATATCCTTGATGCCGCCCAGGGCCCGCTCCAGTTTGATGGCCTTCTTTTCCATGAGCAGCACTTCTTTTTTGGGAAAGCGCTTGAGGCTGCCGTCCTCCTTCATGGACTCAAAGTTCCGGAGGCGTTCGATGGAGCGGCTGATGGTGGAAAAATTGGTGAGCATGCCGCCCAGCCAGCGGTGGTTGACATAATACATGCCGCAGCGGCCGGCTTCTTCGGCGATGGCGTCCATGGCCTGTTTCTTGGTGCCCACGAACAGGACCAGGCCGCCGTCGGCCACCGTTTCCATGACGTAGTTGTAGGCGATTTTGAAGAACTGCACGGTTTTTTGCAGGTCGATGATGTGGATGCCGTTTCTGGCCCCGAAGATGTAAGGCTCCATCTTGGGGTTCCAGCGGCGGGTCTGGTGGCCGAAATGCACGCCGGCCTCCAGCAGTTCCTTCATGGTGACAAGGGACATGTTTCCTCCTGGTTGATCCGCCGCGCCGCCGCCGGCGGGGCCACCCGCAGGCACCAGCCCGCCCGTGCGACGCGTGTGAATTTTTTAAATCATAGTATTATATCAAAAACAGTGCCAAAAATGGCAATATTTTTTGAGTGCCAAACCCTTCCCGGAACCCCTGGGGCGAGCGTTTTTTTTCCGGCCGCTGGCGATTCAGGCAAAAAGATATGGCGCCGGCGCCTTGGCCTTCGCACGAACCGCCGAGGCGGCGGTTCCACATAAAAACTTTACCTAACAGCTCCTCATGGGCCTAAGGCCCACCCGTAAAGCATGAAAAGCCGCGTAGGGCGGGCACCGCCCGCCGCTTTCATTGTGCCGGAGGCGGGGCCAAGCAGAGCCTGGCGGGCAAGCCGGTTCCCCAGCGGGAGCTTGGGAACCCGAATAGGTTCTCTCAAAAACAGGAAAAGCCTGGTGGCATAGGCGTCCCGCCTGTGCTTCCTTAAACTTTGGGGGCCGAATATTGATGGTGCGCGGAGCGCACCCTACACAAACTTATCCCACCGGCGGGGTTATGCGGGGGGGCAAGTCCGAGGCCGGGGGGCCATCCAGCCCATTAAAATCAAGGTGCCGCAGGCCCGGGTGGCGGAAAAAAATGAACCCCGAGACGGCTGCGGCGGACAAGCTTCCCAGGGTCAGGGCCAGGCTGGGTCCCAGATAGGTGGCCACCGAGCCGTACAGCAGGCTGCCGAAGGGCATCGAGCCGATGATAATCAGACTGTACACACTCATGATGCGGCCCCGCATTCGATCCGGCACATTGAGCTGGAGCAGGCTGTTGCCGGTGGACAGCTGGGCCACCATGCCCGCGCCCACCACCACCATGGCCCCCAGGGCCAGATAATAATTCCGGGTCAGGGACAGGGCCAGCAATCCCCCCAGGAACAGGGCCAGGCCCCCCAGAAAGGAGGGCATGGGCGGACGCCGGGTCAGGCGCCGGGCCAGGGCCAGGCCCCCCAAAAAGGCCCCCAAACCGCTCATGGCCATGAGGAGCCCGAAGCCCTCGGGGCCGGCCCCCAGCACGTCCCGAGCCAGGATGGGCACCAAAACGTGATAGGAGTGCCCCAGGATGGACACCGCGGTCATGAGGATCAGAATGAGCTTCAGGTTCTGATGCTCCCGGACAAAATCCCTAAGCTCCCCCAGGGCCTCCCGGATCGACACCCGGGGTGTTGCCACCGGCGGCGGCAGCTCCATCCAGAACAGGGCCACCAGCACCGCCAGGAAACTCAGGGCGTTGATATAAAAGCAGTTGGCCAGGCCCACCTGGGCGATGAGGAGCCCCGCCAGGGCCGGCCCCACCACCCGGGTGCCGTTGAACATGGTGGAATTAAGGGCAATGGCGTTGGGCAGGTCGGCTTTGCCCACCAGATCCATGATAAAGGCCTGGCGAATGGGGATGTCAAAGGCCAGGGGGGTGCCGGCCAGAAAGACCAGGACGAACAAAAGCCAGATATTCACCAGGTTTAAGGCAACCAGGGGGCCAAGGGCCAGGGCCACCGCCATCATGCCTCCCTGGGTGACAAAGAGCAGCCGGTGCTTGTGGGCCTGGTCGGCCACCACCCCGCCCAGAAAAGAGAAGATCAGGATGGGCAGGGTTTGTAACGCGCTCACCAGCCCCAGATAAAAAGAAGAGTCGGTGAGGATCAGCACCAGCCAACTGAGCGCCACCGACTGGATCCAGGAGCCCAGCAGAGAGATGGCCTGACCGCTGTAAAACAGGCGGAAATTGCGATGGCGCAGCGCCGCGAAGGTGTCGAACTGTGCAAGTCCCATGTTTCAGTGGCCAGTGTTCATTAACCAGTAACCAGTAAGCAGTGACCGGTGATCAGTTATCAGTGATCAGTGGTTGGTGATCAGTGGGTCGTCATCGATAATCGGTGTACGAACCTTATGGAGTGATATTCTCCCCGAAAGTTGGGCGGCGTCTGCTGCCGACGCAGCCCATCCTGTAAAAGTTGCCGCTTTTGTAAAAGTGGATTATTTTGTCATCCAAAACGAAGTGAAGGATCTCAACCATATGAAAATACAAGATTCTTCGCTTCGCTCAGCATGACCCGCCCTCATAATAGTGGATTTTTAAAAAAACCTTCGTTTAATTGTAAGAATATATCAGCGGCGACGCAATGCCGGGCAGGGGAGTGAGGCCTGTCCCCACCCTGTCCCCGGACCCTTTTCCCCTTCTTGGCCCGGGCGCACCGGCGGCGCGCCTTGCGCCCCAACCGCCGCCTCCGGAGTTGGCGGCCCCCACGCCAAAACCGCCGGCAAGGTCTTGACAATAATAAGACAGGCACCCTATAGTTAAATGATTTGAGTGGAAAGGCAACCTATGATCGCCTTGGGTTATTTTCTGAAAGCAGTGGCCGAGGTGCTCTATTGGGCCCTGGAAATTTACATGTGGCTGATCATCGCCCGGGCCCTGATCTCCTGGGTCAATCCGGACCCCTACAACCCCATTGTCCGTTTTCTGTACAACGTCACGGAGCCGGTGCTGGCCTATCTCCGACGCCGGCTGCCGGTGGTGTATGGCGGTCTGGATCTCTCCCCCCTGGCCGTGCTGGCGGCCATCATTTTCCTGAAAGTGTTCCTGGTGGGCACCCTCATGAGCTATGCCCTCCAACTCCTGCATGGAGGATAAGGGCAGCGGGCCAATGGTCGAATTTTTTCACCCCACCTGCCAGGGCTATCTGGTAAAAGTGCACGTGGTGCCCGGTTCACGCCAGACTGCGGTGGCGGGCCTGCACGGCGACCGCCTCAAAATCAAGGTGGCCTCGCCGCCTGAGAAAGGCCGGGCCAATGCAGAGTTGCTGGATTTTTTGGCCCGCTGCCTCGAGGTGCCCCGGCAGGCGGTGCAGATTACTTCCGGGGCCTCCGGCCGCCAGAAGGTGGTGGCGGTGCACGACCTGTCGCCCACCCTCAAGTCCCGCCTCCTGGCCCTGGCGCCAATCACCTGACATCCCATGGCAATCAGGAAGGGCCGGTGCTTGACAAGCTCTCGGGGGATGATAACTATAAATGTGACCGGGCGATGTGCCGATGCAGATAGTGAAGATTTTCTGGGGGAGTGAAGCTGGTGGATTATTATGACATGCTGGGGGTGCATCCCGACGCCACTCTGGATGAGATAAAAAGCGCCTACCGACAGCTCGCCCTCAGGTTCCACCCCGACCGCAATCCCGTCAACAAAACCGCGGAAGAGGAGTTCAAACGGGTCTCCGAGGCCTACCAGGTGCTCTCCGACCCGGAAAAGCGCAAGCTTTACGACCTCTATGGTCCGGACGGGCTCAACGGCTTTGAGGTCGGCGGTTTTGGCGGCTTTGAGGACATCTTCCGCAGTTTCGGGGATATTTTCGAGGATTTCTTCGGCTTCGGGGGCCGCCGGGGGCGGGCCGAGCGGAGCCACACCGGGGCCGATGTGCGCACCACGGTGACCCTCACCCTGGAGGAAGTGCTCACCGGGGTGGACAAGGAAATCACCGTGGAACGCCGCATCCTGTGCTCCCGCTGTCGAGGCGAGGGGGTGGAGCCGGGCACCAAGATCCAGACCTGCAACGCCTGCGGCGGCCGGGGCCAGGTGAGTCAGCGCCGGGGCATGCTGCGGGTCTTCACCACCTGCTCCCTGTGCCGGGGCGCGGGCAGCGTGGTCCCCCATCCCTGCGAAGCCTGCGGCGG
>JBGSLA010000129.1:0-2039 GCA_041740935.1 Desulfobaccales bacterium
CCGCGGCCCCGCGGCGCCCCCCACCCTGCGATACCGGGCCGGCGCCCCGAACCTCACCGTGAAGGGCAACGACACCGCCACCCTGACCTTCCAGGGCGTCACCCCGGAGGGCCTCGAAGTCACCAAAGTATACAGCTTTCGCGGCCACAGTTATGTCTTTGACCTGAAAACCACCGTGGCCAACCGCACCGCCGAGGCCCTCAAAGGGGACCTCAGCCTGGCCCTCACCGCCACCTCGACCACCGGCGCCCAGGATTCCCAGGGTTTGATGGTTTTTGCCGCCAAAAGCCTGGAGGAATTCCAGGTCGGCAAGCTCAAAGAGCCCAAGGTCTTTACCGACAAGGTGGAGTGGGCCGCCATCAACGAGTTATATTTTCTGTCGGCCGCGGTGCCCCAGGGCGCGCCCCAGGTCCGGGCCACCCTGCAGGAACCCGCACCCACTCAGCTCAAGGCCATCCTGAGCCAGTCGGACACCCTGCCCGCCCGGCAGGCCATCCAGGCCTCCTACGCCTTTTATTTCGGTCCCAAAAACATCAGCGACCTCCGGGCCGCGGACCTGGGGTTGGACCGGGTGGTAAATTTCGGCTGGTTCGACTTTTTGGCCCGGCCCTTCCTCATTTTTCTCAACTGGATGAACGGCTATGTCGGGAACTACGGCTGGTCCTTAATCCTTCTCACCGTTCTGCTGCGGCTGGTCTTCTGGTATCCCAACCACAAAAGTTTTAAATCCATGCAGGTCATGCAGAAGATTCAGCCCCGGGTCGCCGAACTCAGGGAAAAGTACAAGGATGATCGGGAGGCCATGAACCGGGAACTCATGAACCTCTACCGCACCTTCAAGGTCAATCCTTTGGGGGGGTGCCTCCCCATGGTGCTGCAGTTGCCGGTGTTTCTGGCCCTGTATAATCTGTTGAGCTATTCCATCGAATTGCGCCACGCGCCCTTCATTTCCACCCTGCCTTTTACGAATATTGTCTGGCTGGCCGATTTATCGGCCAAGGACCCGTTGCTTATCACTCCCATTATCATGGGTGCGTCCATGTTTGTGCAGCAGAAGATGTCTCCTTCCCCGGGGGACCCGGCCCAGGCCAAGATGATGATGTTTCTGCCGTTGATTTTCACCTTTCTGTTTCTCAATTTCGCCGCCGGCCTGGTGATTTACTGGCTGGTGAACAACGTCTTGGCCATCATCCAGCAACATTTCACCAACAAATATCTGGCTTAGGCCTCAGGGGATCAGGGAATGGATTTTTTGGAATTTGAAGGCAAAACCACGGAAGAGGCCATCGCCCAGGCCTGCGCCCATTTTCAGCTGCCCCCGGAAAGTCTCGACATCGAGATCATTTCCGTGGGCTCCCCCGGACTTTTCGGCCTGGGGGGGCGCAAAGCCCGGGTCCGGGTGACCCCCCGGGGCGAGGACGACGCCGACCTCTTGCCCCATGCCCAGGAATTGCTGGAGCGGCTCCTGGACATGATGGGCGAAAAAGCCAGGGTGGAGGCGCGCCTGGACGAGGAGGACCGCATCAGCCTCAGCATCGACACCGAGGATGCCGGTCTGCTCATCGGCAAACAGGGCCAGACCCTGGAAGCCCTGCAGTATCTGCTCACCAAAATGATCGCCAAAAAGGCCCGCCGCAAGGTGCGGGTGGTCATCGACATCGAATCGTACCGGGCCCGGCACCAGGAAGCCCTGGTCCAACTGGCCCTCAAAAGTGGCGAAAAGGCCAAGAAAAGCGGCCGGCCCGTCACCCTTAATCCCATGAACCCCCATGACCGTCGCATCATCCATCTGGCCCTCCAGGGCGACCGGGAGGTCAAGACCATGAGCCGGGGGGAAGGCCTCTACAAGAAAGTGGTGGTCTATCCGGCCCGGAAAAAGGACCTGCCGGAAGAAAACCCCGATTCTCCATGACCTGGCCCGAGGCGGGGGACACCATCGCGGCCATCTCGACGCCCTTAGGCGAGGCGGGCATCGGCATCGTGCGCCTAAGCGGCCCCGACGCCCTGCCCATCGCCCGCCGCCTGTTTCGCCCCCGCCG
>JBGSLA010000130.1:0-6806 GCA_041740935.1 Desulfobaccales bacterium
CGGGCCCGGTCGGCCAGGACCCGGCAGCCCACCGCCACCTCCAGGACCCGGCCCACAGGCGAGGTTTGGCCGATGAAATAAAGCCCTTCCGGGAAAAGCCCCTGGTCCCCCGGCAACCGGGGCGGGAAGAGCCCGAGGCCCAATGCGCCGGGGGGTCCGAGGTGGGACTGGCCCAGGTCCAGGTCCACCAGGGCCGCGGTTTCCCCGGCGGCGTAGGCCCGATAAATGAGATACTGGCACAGGGTGCTCTTGCCCGTGTCCGGGCCGCCCAGGACCAGGGTGAGGCCGCCTGTTTGCAGAAATTTTTGGGCCGCGGCTTCCCAGGCGGGGGGAATGTCCAGGTTGGTCAGGAAGGGGAAGGTGGTATCCAGGTCAGAAGACATGCCGCGGAGAATCTGGATGATATGGTGTCCTGCACAGGCCGAAAGCCTGTGCTCCCGTTTTATAAAGGTTTGGGGGAGGGGGCAGGGGCCGTCGGCCCCCTCCCCCAACATTTTCAACTCCCGATGATCAGCTTGGTGCCCACGCAGCTCACCATGAAGGTGTCGGGGAAATTCAGGGCCAGCTGGGTCAGGGCCTTGAAACCGGTGCAGTGGCCGGCCAAAATGACCTCGGGCTGCAGTTCCTTCAAGCCCACAATGGTCTCCTTGATGAGCTGATCGCCCCCGGCGGTGAGGTGAAAGCCTCCCAGGAGCGCGGCCACTTTGTTGACCCCGGTGAGTTTCTGGGCGTATTTCACCATGTTGATGACCCCGGGGTGGCAGCAGCCGCCGATGACCACCAGGCCCTTGTCCTTGACGTGCATCACCAGGGCCTGCTCATCGGTGAAGGTGTCGTGCTCCTCGTTGCCGTTCACTACCCGCTTGGCCCCCGGGAGCGGCGTTTCATAGGGGGTGCTGGCCTCCACCGTGCCGGTGAGCAGGGCCAGATCCTCCACCAGGACAGGACCCCGGTTTTCGTGGAGCTCCGCCCCCCGGTTGATGAGCTCGGCCCGGTCCAGCTTCCAGGGGCCCACCCGCCCCCTCGGGGTGATGAGCAGCTTGGGGAAATAGCAGTCCTCGTGCAGATAAACCGGCAGGCCCGGCCCCCGCCGGCTCAGGTATTCCATGAGGCCGCCGAAGTGGTCCGGGTGGCCGTGGCTCACCACCAGGGCGTCGGCGCTCTTGGGCTCATGGCCCAGGGCCTCCAGGTTGTTGAACAGGGGCAGGGGGGAGTTGGCCGTGTCCATGATGACCTGGGAGGTCCGGCCGTTTTGGGTGAGGCTCAGCCAGTAGGACAGGCCGTGGGCCGCCATCAGCGGCTTGGGCAGGCGCCCCACCACGGCCCGCTCCACCAGGCCGGGCTTGGAGGGCTCGAAAACGTCAAAGAAATTGTCCACCACGACTTCTATGGTGACGGCCTTTAATTCAGGAATCTGCATGTCTTCCTCCGGAAGCAGAAAACTTTTGGAAACTACTCAAAACCTCTTTTTCTGTCATCCTGAACGAAGTGAAGGATCTCAACCTGTTGGAAATGAAAGATTCTTCGCGGCGCTCAGAATGACCCTGTGGGAACCTTTGAGATTTTGCCACCGCTTCTTGCCACAGGGCCTTATTCATCAGCCATCGTTCAATTACACCCTACCTCTCACCCCGGCGGCTGTCAAGGAATTTGGCGGGGTTTGGGGATATGGCGGGGGAGGGAAGAACCGATTAGGGGGGTGGTCAGGGATGAAGGGCGCGTTTCACCCCCCGGAAAAAATCAGCCTACGGATGGGGAGTTAAGGGTGAATCCCCCAGAAAATATTTCTTCTGGGCCTCAGCGGTTCATGGCGGCCAGGAAGTCGGCGTTGGTCTTGGCGTCCTTGAGCTTTTCCAGCAGAAACTCCATGCTGTCCACCGGGCTCAACGGCGACAGGAGCTTGCGCAGGATCCAGATGCGGTTTAAGTCCTCGGGGGCCTGGAGCAGTTCTTCCTTGCGGGTGCCGGAGCGGTTGATGTCGATACTGGGGAAGATGCGCTTTTCGGTGAGCTTGCGGTCCAGGTGGATTTCCATGTTGCCGGTGCCCTTGAACTCCTCGAAAATGACTTCGTCCATGCGGCTGCCGGTGTCGATGAGCGCGGTGGCGATGATGGTGAGGCTGCCCCCTTCCTCGATGTTGCGGGCCGCGCCGAAAAAGCGCTTGGGGCGCTGCAGGGCGTTGGCGTCGAGGCCGCCGGAGAGGATCTTGCCGCTGGCCGGCACCACGGTGTTGTAGGCCCGGGCCGTCCTGGTGATGGAGTCGAGCAGAATCACCACGTTGCGCTTGTGCTCCACCAGGCGCTTGGCCTTTTCCAGAACCATTTCGGCCACCTGGATGTGGCGCTGGGGGGGCTCGTCAAAGGTGGAACTGATGACCTCCGCCTTGACCGAGCGCTCCATGTCCGTCACTTCCTCGGGGCGCTCATCGATGAGCAGCACGATGAGCACCACCTCCGGGTGGTTGCGGGCGATGGAGTTGGCGATGTTCTGCAGGAGCATGGTCTTGCCGGTGCGGGGCGCGGCCACGATGAGCCCGCGCTGCCCCATGCCGATGGGGGTCATGAGGTCCATCACCCGGGCGGAGAAGTTGTCCGGGTCGGTTTCCAGGCGCAGGCGTTCATCGGGGTAGAGCGGGGTCAGGTTGTCAAACAGGATCTTGTCCCGGGCCACGCTCGGGTCTTCGAAGTTGACCGCCTCCACCTTGAGCAGGGCGAAATAGCGCTCCCCCTCCTTGGGGGGCCGGATCTGGCCGGAAATGGTGTCCCCGGTGCGCAGATTGAAGCGCCTGATCTGGGAAGGCGAGACGTAAATGTCATCCGGGCCGGGCAGGTAATTGTAATCCGGGGCCCGCAGAAACCCGAAGCCGTCCGGCAATATTTCCAGGACGCCGCTCCCGAAAATGACCCCGTTTTTTTCCACCTGGGCCTGGAGAATGGCGAAGATGAGTTCCTGCTTGCGCAGGCCGCTGGCCCCCTCCACGTGGAGGTCCCGGGCCAGGGCGGCCAGTTCGTTGATTTTCTTGTGCTTTAATTCAGACAGATTCATGGTTTCCTCGAACGTAACGACAGTATTGTTACCGGCGCGGTGCGTTCACCGCAGTTGTTGTATGGGGGCCCGATGCTATAGGTATAATCCGGGAAACAGGTTCATGCGGACAGGTTCGCCAGGTCGCAGGACTCCTACCTGATAATCGGAAAACATTCTTCAGGTAGTTTGCACGGACACAATTGCTTCACACCAGGGGGTCAAAGGGGTCACGGACTTACTTTAGTTTCGGATAAGTTCCTAAAAACTTAAAGGAAGGTTGATTGGGACGCTATCTTTTTTCAGAATCTTTGTCAAGGTGATTTTTTAACTGGTGCCACAGTTTTTTTACCTGCTCCCGGGTATGTTCGAGGGAGTTCCGGTTGTCCACCACGAAATCGGCCCGGGCCTTTTTGGCCTCGAGGGGCCACTGGGCCTGGACTATACCTAAGGCTTCCTGGGGGGGGCGGCCGTCCCGGGCGGTAAGTCGCTCTATCTGCTCCTTTTCTCCGGCGTCCACCACGATCACCAGGTCGTAGTTTTTTTCCAAGCCGACCTCATAAAGCAGCGGCACTTCCACCATCACCAGCCTGACGCCCTGGGCCGCCAGGGAGTGCAGGCGCCGGGTAATCTCCTGGGTGACCCGGGGGTGGACGATGGCGTTGAGGCGGCCGCGGGCTTCGGGGTCGCCAAAGACCAGCTCGCCCATTTTGGCCCGGTCAAGCGCGCCGTCTTCCTGGAAATACTCGGGGGAAAATTCTCGGCGCAGATCCTCCCCGGCGGGGCGGCCGGGGGCCACCACCTCATGGGCCACCCGGTCGGCGTCGATAATCTCAGCCCCCAGGTCCCGGAACATTTGGGCCACGGTGGATTTACCGGAGCCGGGCCCGCCGGTCAGCGCGATTTTGAGCATGGTGTGTGATAGTGTGAGATAGATTTATTTTTGAGGGAGGGGGTTTCCACGGGCTGGAAGCCCGTGCTACCGGGGGCTTGCACAGGTGAGGACACCTGTGCCACCGGCCCCTTATCCACTCGTCAAAGTTTTTTCCCCCACGATCCCATGAATTATGGGGGAGATAAATAGAAAAACATATTTTTGTGTAAGAAACGCTTTATCTCACTTTTAATTCAGCTCAATTGTTAAAAGAATTATCTCTTTTTCATCATCATTGATATCTTATTTATACTCAAATTCGATAATGCTATGTGCCCGAGTTCATTTTTTGATGCCGGAGATAATATTATTTCAACTCTAGTCCAGCATCCAGAATCCAATATTTCGGTAAAAGATATATCTTTTTTATTTAATGATTTCTTCCAGTCTTCATATGATCTTAACAATTTAGTAGCGTTACTATTATCTTCGGAAAATTGAGAAAATTCTTTACCCCACTCTACTGAAAATTTAAAATCAATAAATCTTATAAAATAAGGATTGCCGATACTCAACGATAGTTTATATCCATTAGCATATGGCTTAATATCTTCAACACGAATAAAAAAAATGCCAAAATTAGAATTTAAATTAGTGTATCCTTTGTCTGAAATAATAATATAAGCGACATCATTTTGCTGTAATTTAATTTCATGGTAAGATAATTGACTGTTAATATTCTTTAGTTTAATCAGTATATCGTCATATTTTACTTTTAACAATGAGACTTCTTCTTTTAGCTTTTGAAATTCATCTAAAAAGGGACTTTGTTTAAATTCTGGACAGCTAGACAAAAAAAATAAAAACGAGGATAATAAAAAAATCTTCCTAACTTTTGTTTTGGTATCCATTGAATTTATACTCCCATCTGTCATTTTCTTACATCAGAGATTTTCTCACAATCATCAAAGAACTTCCAGAGACTATAGAATGTGCACTGCCCACCAATAAGGCGGCCGGTGGAGCCCGCCCTACAGTTGATGGCACCAGGCGTGGTGCACCGGAAGGGCGCGGTCCTGAAAATTTATGGTAGTCAGGGGGTTCTTGGGGACGACGCCATAGTCAATATAGGTGGTTTTATCATTCAGAATGCGGAAATAGAAAGCTTTATCAACCTGTTTCAAAAAATTCCCCAGACAATCGCCGAGATCCCAGACATAGAAGGCGGTGCGCTCCGGCTGGGTCAGGGGATGCAAGCGGCACACCGCGCGGCCGTCATAGAGCAAAAAAGGGGCCGCGGTCTGGGGGATAAAGTCATGGCGCAGCTCCAGGCAGCCCGGCAGGGCCGCGCCGGGTTTGGCGGCATCGAGAAAATCCATCGGGCCGGATGAACAGAGCGACAGGGCCAAACGCCCCGGAATGGCGGCGAAGAAGGTCAAAATGCTTGCTTCCACCCTTTCCCTGATAAACAAGGCGGCAAGGAGCGCAGTCAGGTATTCGTCCAGATTTCGCGGCGCGGCCTTGCCGGCCTGCCTGACCGCCTCCCGGTCAAACCACAGGGTATGGCCGATGGGCAGAGACAGACCCAGGCAATAATTGAAGCCTATGGGGCAATAATCCGCCAGGCAGAGGTCAATAACGGGCAGCATGGGATTTGGCGAGGGGACGTTATTGCCCTGAGGCTGCATGGTGTCTCCCCGGAGACGGGCGCCCCGTTTCGGGGATGGGGGCGGCGCAGACAGGGTGTGAAGCAGTGTCCGGGAATCAGGGAACCAAGGCCTCTAATTCTGCCAAAAACCTACCGATAAGCCTTTCCCCGAGGGCGAACGGCGATAACGATGATTTCCTGGTCAATATCATTAACTCGATAAATGATGCGCCAATCACCAACCCTGGAAGTTCTTTGTCCCGGTTCCATCTTCACTGCTTTCGAGATTCTGGTGGAATAAGGATCAAAAGCCAATTTTTTCAATCGATCCGACAAACGCTTGCCGATAACCTGGTCCAACCGGTCTAATTGTTTTTTGGCAGGCAGCGACAGCTGAACGCAATAGCTCACAAGTTACGTTCCTTTTCATAATCTTCCAAACTAATGAATTCCCCACGACTTAAAGCCTCTTCGCCTTCATGAATAGCGGCCAGGTCTTCCGGGGAGAAAGGCTCCTCGTCAAATTCATCTTGCCGCTCTGATTGTTCGTATAAAAGATCTACCAATTTTCGGAACAACTCGGCGTTTGGCCCCTGAGCGATGGCTTTAATTTTGACCAAAAGGTCGGCAATTGCAGGTTCCATGGCATGCTCCTGATTTGAAATCCTTGGTCCAAATTTACCGCAAGTCGGCCAATTTGTCCAGGACCGCCTGAAAGTCCTCCGGCAGGGGCGCGTTAAGGGTGAGGGGCTCGCCGGTGCGGGGATGGGTGATGGTGAGGGCGCCGGCGTGGAGCAGCTGCCGGGTCACCAGGGGGCGGAGGCCCTGGAGGTGTGGGTTGCCCTTGAGGCGGGCGGCGCCGCCGCCGTAGGTGGCGTCCCCCAGGATGGGGTGGCCCAGGGCTGCCAGATGCACCCGCAGCTGGTGGGTGCGCCCGGTCTTGGGGGTAAGCTCCATGAGGGTTACCGGGCCGGGGTATTCCGCCAAAACCCGCCAATAGGTGACCGCGGGCTTGCCCCGGCGGGGGCGGGCGCTCATCTTCTGGCGGGCCGTGGGATGGCGGCCCACCTCCTGGTCGATCATGCCTGTTTTTCGGTCAAATCGTCCCCATACCAGGGCCACATAGATTTTTTCCACCTGCCGGTCCTGAAACTGGCGCACCAGGTGGGCGTGGGCCTGGGCGGTCTTGGCCGCGGCCAGGATGCCGCTGGTGTCCTTGTCCAGGCGGTGCACCAGCCCGGGGCGGGACAGGTCGCCCGC
>JBGSLA010000131.1:0-29086 GCA_041740935.1 Desulfobaccales bacterium
GCCCGCCGGCGCAATGGGTGCCGGGGACGGCCGCCCGACCGGAAGACCCATAAGGCGTGCCGTGCACGCCGATGGCGGCGGCCGCGGGCCGCCCTATAAGAACTTTTACCGTGAAAATCCGATTGACAATGTGGAACAGGCGCCCTCGCCGGTTTTTTTAAAGAACAGGCGCCCGCGGCGGTTCCACACCAGAACTTTTCGGAACAACAACCAAAAAATCCTCTCCAAAGGCTTTGCGGAAACCAATCATTACGAACCGGGGGAGCCTGAAGGGCTGTCGTTGGGCGGCTCGCCCTTGGGGTCCTGGGGGCAGCGCTTGATGTAGCCGGCCCAGTCCCCCTGGGGGTCCAGGTCCAGGTAGCGGCGCCAGTATTCCCGAGCCCCCTGGCGGTCCCCCAGCCGCTCCAGCACCCGGGCCAGGTTGAAGCAGGCCTCGGCGAAAAGAGGCTCGCTGTTCAGGGCCCGGCGGTAAAGGACCGCGGCCTCCTGCAAATCCCCCTGATCCTCCAAAATATTCCCCAGGTTATAATTGGCTTCCGGGTGGTCCGGGTCGCTCTCCAGGGCCTTGGCGTAATGGGCGCAGGCCCCCTCCGGGAAGCCCAGGCGATAGAGAATATTCCCCAGATTCACCAGCGCGTCGGGGTGGTCCGGTTTTAAGGCCAGGATCAGGGAGTAGATTTTTTTGGCCCCTTCCCATTCGCCCTGCTGTTCCTTGTCCAGGGCCAGGAGGAAGAGCCGGCCGAGCTGCTCGGCCGGCAGGGTCAGGGGCTGGGTGGGGGCGTGGTGAAAATTTAACAGGAGCTGCCCTTCGGGGGTGAAACGGCGGCTTTTCTGGGCCATGACCAGTGCGGGGTCTCCCTGGATGCGGGCCTGGGCCAGGGGCTCCGCCAGTTCCGGATGCAGGCGCCTCAAGGTGTCCACGCATTTTTTGATGCGCCGCAGCGGCACCCCGCACCCCCGGAGCCTTTTTACGGTGCGGAGGGCCACCAGGCCCTGGAAGTCGAAGGCGAATCCCAACCGGGCGCGCCGCCGGCAGGCCACCAGCCCCAGTCGGGCCCAGCGCCGCAGACTCCCTGGGGAGATGCCCAGGAGGCGGGAAGTTTCCTTAAAGGAATACTCCTGGTTCATGGCCCTCCAGTTCCGGCAAGACCGTTCAGGTCATATCCGGAGCCCAGATTTCGCAGACCTTGCCCGATAAGCCGGGTTCGGGGGTGAGGGTCTTTTTGCCCGGTTCCCACCCCGCGGGGGTGGCCTCTTTGCCCCCCGAATCCCGCACATAAGCGCAGGCCCGGAGTTGGCGAAGCATTTCGGCGGCGTTGCGGCCGATGGCCGGCGCCAGCACCTCCATGGCCTGAAGATTGCCGTCCGGGTCGATGAGAAAACTGCCCCGGACATCGACCTTGAAGTCTTCGTCATACACACCGTACAGCCGGCCGATGTCGCCGCCCACATCGGAGAGCATGGGGTAGGGCAGGCCCCCCTCCACCATCTTGGAGAGCTCCACTTCCTGCCAGGCCTTATGGGTATAGGGGGTGTCCACGCTGATGGCCAGAATTTCGGCGCCCAGTTCCTTGAGGTTCTGGTATTTCATGGCCACCGCGGTGAGTTCGGTGGGACACACAAAGGTGAAATCCCCGGGATAAAAATACAGCATGACCCATTTGCCGCGGTAATCCGACAGCTTTACTTTGGCAATGCCGCCTTTGATAAAGGCGCTGGTCTCAAAATCCGGGGCCGGCTTGCCGATTCTAATCGCCATATCTGAATCCTCCTTGAAGAAAACCTGGTATCAAGGTAAGGGCTCAGGTTTTGGGAGTCAATCCCGGCGGCCGCGCCCCCGGTTCAGCCTTTCCGGCCCAGCCAGCCCTTTTTCCGGAAATACAGGATCATCCCCACAGACACCATGGCCATGACCAGCAGGGCGCTGTAATAGCCCCAGGGCCAGTCCAATTCGGGCATATGTTTGAAATTCATGCCGTACACCCCGGCGATGAAGGTCAGGGGAATGAAGATGGTGGCGATCATGGTCAGGACCTTCATGACTTCATTTAAGCGGTTGCTGAGGCTGGAGAGGTAGATGTCCAGCATGCCCGCCAGGATGTCCCGGAAGGTCTCGATGTTGTCGATCACCTGGATGACGTGGTCGTAGAGGTCCTTCAGGTAAAGATTGGTGGAGTCCTTGATCAGGGGCGACTCCCGGCGCTCCAGTTGACTGACCACTTCCCTCAGGGGCCAGACCGACTTGCGCAGGACGATCATATCCCGTTTCAACCGGTGAATGCGGTTCAGGGTGGCCGGGGTGGGGTTGGCCACCAGCTCATCCTCCAGGTCCTCGATGATGTCCCCCAGGCGTTCCAGGATGACAAAGTAATGGTCCACCACCAGGTCGAGGAGGGTATAGGCCAGGTAATCAGCCCCTGCCCCCCGGATGCGGCCTTTGCCGAGTTTGAGGCGCTGTCTCACCGGGTCGAAGATGTCCTGGTCGTCCTCCTGAAAGGAAATTACAAAATTTTTCCCCAGAATGATACTGATCTGCTCGGTGAGGAGCCCATCAGTATTTTCCTTGAGGAGGAGCATTTTGAGGATGATGAATAAATAGTCGCCGTAGTCCTCCACTTTGGGGCGCTGCTCGGGGTTGAGGATGTCTTCCAGCACCAGGGGATGCAGGTGGTAGCACTCTCCGAGATTTTCCAGGTTGGACACCTGGTGGATGCCGTCGACGTTGATCCAGGTGACGCGGGAGGCATCCAGGTCCAGGGGACACTCCCGGAAGCCCTGGTGGCGGGTTTCGTGATAGTCCTGGCCATTATACCAGGCCACGGTGATTTCGACTTCTTTGCCGGGCCTATCACCGGTGTATACCAGGGTGCCGGGGGGCAGCCCCACCTTTTGGGACCGTCTCTTCACATGTCTGGCCATGACCGGTGCCTGAACCTCCCCGACCGCAAGACTCTCCCAGGGTGGAACAACCTGTTCAGGATGATAGTGAAACAACCGGGGGCCGTCAAGGGAAATTCCGGTCGAAGCTAGGGGGATTACAGGAACTTGGCCTTGGTCCCCGGTGCGGCGGGAGAAGATAGGGGCACCTGATACCCAGTGGCGTTCAAAAAGGTGATTTATTCTGTAGCCGCAGGCTTCAGCCGGTGTTTTTACAGGCTAAAAACCCTTTGTCGCTGTTTGCGGCAATCTGGTATCAGAGCATTCCTTCATGAGCCCCAGATCTCTCCAAATCAGGAAAAGCCCGGTGGCACAGGCGTCTCGCCTGTGCAGGCACAGGTTGAAAACCTGGGCCGCCGGGTGGCTGGTGGGCGGAGCCCACCCTATGGGCACTTTTACCTTGAATAATCTCTGGAAAATGTGGCGCCGGCGCCCCCGCCGGCGAACGAACCGCCGAGGGCGGCGGTTCCACCCAAAAAACTTTTCAGAGCGGCATACAGGGGAATGAACCCGATCTAACCGAAGCGCCCGGTGATGTACGCTTCGGTCTGCCGGTTCCGGGGTTTGGTGAAAATCTGCTGGGTGAGGCCGAACTCGATGATATGCCCCTGAAAGAAAAACGCGGTGAAATCCGACACCCGGGCGGCCTGCTGCATGTTATGGGTGACAATGGCGATGGTGTAAGTGGTTTTCAATTCCTGAATCAGCTCTTCAATCTTGGCCGTGCCGATGGGGTCGATGGCCGAACAGGGCTCGTCCATGAGGATGACTTCCGGCTCCACCACCACGGTGCGGGCGATGCACAGGCGCTGCTGCTGTCCGCCGGAAAGGGCGGTGCCCGGCCGGTTCAGATGGTCCTTGATTTCATCCCACAGCGCCGCCCGGCGCAGGGCCTCCTCGGCCCGGTCCAACATCTCGCGCTTGGACAGATTGTAATGAAGCTTCAACCCATAGATCACGTTGTCCAGGACGCTCATGGGAAAGGGGGTGGGCTTCTGGAAGATCATGCCCACCTTGCGTCTGAGCTCCATGATGTCGTAGCGGGGATCAAGGACATTGTCGCCGTCCAGCAGGACCTCGCCTTCGGCCCGCTGGTCCCGGTAAAGCTCGTAGATGCGGTTATACACCCGCAAATGGGTGGATTTGCCGCAGCCCGAGGGGCCGATAATGGCGGTGACCCGGTTGGCGGCGATCTCCAGGTTGTTGTCAAACAGGGCCTGGAAGTCCCCGTAATAAAAATTCAGGTGCTGGGCTGAAATTTTGCTGGCGATCCCCAGGCTTTCCAGGACCTCCCGGGAGTCGGGGGCTACAGGTTCGGCGTTCACCTGAGTGCGAATTTCCTTGGCCATGTGCATGGTCGGCGCCGTTTCCCTCAAGAGGGAAGGTTTGAAGTTACGATGCGATGGAGGACGGCAGGTCCAATTTTTCCCGGAGGACCTCGTCCAGGTGCTCCATCCGGGGCACGTCGTCCATCAGGGAGTATTTCGTAAATATATCTTTGGTGGAACCGAAATCAAGGATATGTCCCCGGTAAAAATACGCCGTAAAATCGGCCAGGCGCTGGGCCTGGGCCATGTTATGGGTAACGATGGCGATGGTGTAGCGGTCTTTTAAGGCCAGGATCAGCTCCTCGATCTTCAGGGTGCTCACCGGGTCGATGGCCGAACAGGGTTCGTCCAGCAAAATGACCTCGGGCTTGACCACCACGGCCCGGGCGATGCACAGGCGCTGCTGCTGGCCGCCGGAGAGCGACGTGCCCGGCCGGTGCAGGTGGTCTTTCACTTCATCCCACAGGGCCGCGGCCCTGAGGGCCTCCTCCACACTGTCGGCCACTTCCGAGCGGCTCAGGCGGTAATGCTGCTTGAGCCCGAAGGCGACATTGTCATAAATGCTCAGGGGAAAGGGCACCGGCCGCTGGAAGACCATGCCGCAGCATCTCCTGAGCTCCATGAGGTCGTAGGACGGGTCCAGGATGTTGGCTCCGTCCAGGAGGATCTCGCCCTCGGCCCGTTGGTCGCTGTAGAGCTCATAAATCCGGTTATAAACCCGGATGTGGGTGGATTTGCCGCAGCCCGAGGGGCCGATAATGGCGGTGACCCGGTTGGCGGCGATCTCCAGATTATTGTCAAACAGGGCTTGATGGTTGCCGTAATGAAAATTCAGATTACGCACCACGATCTTGCTGACCGGTGGGCGCAGCTCATAATAAGGCGTCATTTCCTGGGGGTGGCCGAAGCGATCCATCAGTGTCGTCCTTTTTAGGTTAAGCTTTGCGTTCCCGGAATAGCCAGCGGGCAAAAATCGTCAGGACCAGAATGCCCACGGTGATCACCAGGGAGGCCCCCCAGGCCTTCCCCTGCCAGTCCGGATAGGGGGACATGGCGTAATCGAAGATGGTGACCGTGAGGTTGGGGTAAGGTTCGTTGAGCCCCAGGTTCCAGGAGAAGAAGCGATGAAAGGGACTGTTCAGCGCGGTGAAGAGCAAAGGCGCGGTTTCGCCGCTGACCCGGGCCACGGCCAGCAGCACCCCGGTGAGCAGCCCCGACCTGGCCGCCCGAAAGACAATGAAGAGGGTGACCTTCCAGCGGGGAAAGCCCAGGGCCAGGGCGGCTTCCCGCAGGGTGTTGGGCACCAGCCGCAGCATGTCTTCGGTGGTGCGGATGATGATGGGCAGCATGATGACAAACAGGGCAAACGCCCCGGCATAGCCGGAAAAATTGCCCAGCGTCAGCACCAGCAGCGCATAGGCGAACACCCCCACGATGATGGAGGGCATGCCCATGAGCACGTTGGCGGCAAAGCGGCTGTTGTCCGCCACTTTGGATTCCTGCCCGAACTCCGCCAGGAAGATGCCCCCCAGAAGCCCCAAAGGCACCGCCGCCAGGGTGGCTATCAGGGTAAGGACGAGCGTCCCCACCATGGCGGTGAGCAGGCCGCCGCCCTCCACTCCGGGAGGGGTGGGCATCCTCGTGAAAAAATCTAGATTTAAGGCCTGCCAGCCCCTGATTAACACCGTGATGGTGATCCAGAAGAGCGCCATGATGCCGATGGCGGCGGAGGCTACGGCCCACAGGTTGACCACCAGGTTGAGGGTTTTCCGGGGCCGGGGGGAGCGGGGCTTCATAGGTCTCATAACCCGACACTCCAGGCCCGGTACATGCGTCGGAGCATCATCTGGGAGCCCACCTGCACCAGGTAGGTGATGACAAACAGCACCAGACCCAGGCAAATCAGGGAGCTGATGTAGATCAGTTCGGTGGCTTCGGCGAATTCGTTGGCCATGCAGGAGGCAATGCTGTTGCCCGGATAGAACAGCCCGAGATTGATCTTATGGGCGTTGCCGATGACAAAGGTGACGGCCATGGTCTCCCCCAGGGCCCGGCCCAACCCCAGGAAAAAGGCGCCGATGATGCCCACCAGGCCATAGGGCAGCGTCACCTTGCAGGTCACTTCCCAGGTGGTGGCCCCCAGGCCGTAAGCCGATTCTTTCACCACCGGGGGCACCATCTGAAAAACGTCCCGGGTGATGGCGCAGGTGAAGGGCAGCACCATGAAGCCCAGTATGAGGCCCGCGGTCAACATCCCCAGACCCATGGGCGGGCCCTGGAAAAAAGCCCCGAGGCCGGGGATCCAGCCCACATAGGCGGTCAGCCAGGGCTGGAGGGTGGAGGCCATGATGGGCGCGAACACGAACATGCCCCACATGCCGTAAATGATGCTGGGGATGGCGGCCAAGAGCTCAATCATGGTGCCCACCGTCCGGCTGAGGCGGGGGGGCGCCAGCTCCACCAGGAAAATGGCGATGGCCAGGCTCAGGGGCACCGCCAAAAGCATGGCCAAGAGGGTGGACATCAGGGTGCCGTAGATGCTGCTCAGGGCGCCGAACTCCTGGGTGACCGGGTTCCACTCCTCCGTGAAGAAGAAGCCCACCCCGAATTTCCGCAGCGCCGGCACGGAGTAATAGAGGAGGGCCAGGCCGATGGCGAACATGATCAGGGGCAGCACCAGGGCGCAGCCTGCCGTCAGCCAGCGGAAGTACTCGTCCGACCTGGCCGGTTTGACCCTGGCCAGGGGGGACGCGGGCTCCGGCAGCGGCCCGGTTCCCTCCTCAAAGACCTGAACCTGCAGGGTTGGTTTCATGGGAAATCAGGAAAATTTTAGCTGGGCCGGCGGCCCACCCGCAAAGCATGAAAAATCGGTGCGGCGGGCCTCCGTGCCCGCCGGAACGCTGGGCGGCCGGGGACGGCCGCCCTACCGGCATATAGTCGGTTGCAGCCGCCTAGGGCGGGCACCACCCGCCGTTTTTTCTGATTCAATGGTGCGTAAGACGCACCCTACGAAAAACTTTTCATAACAGTTGCTCATGAGCCTGCGGCTCACCCGTAAAGCATGAAAAGACTGGTTTTTGACCCTGGACCCTGGACTTTTCAGGACAGAGGAGCCCCGGTCCGCACGGGGCTCCCCGTATGGCGCCTGAAGTGCGGGATTACGGCCAGAGGGCCTTGCCGCCGGATTTCATGTTTTTGGCCCAGCTGTCTTCCACCATCTTGACCACATTGGCCGGCAGCACCACAAAATGCAGTTCCCTGGCAATGTCGCCGCCGTTTTTGTAAGCCCAGTCGAAGAACTGCAGCACCGCTTTGCCTTTGGCGGCATCAGCCTGTTCCTTGTGCACCATGATCCAGGTGGCGCCCACGATGGGCCAGCTGTTGTCGCCCGGCTGGTCGATGAGCATCAGGCCGAAGCCCGGCGGGGCCTTCTGCCAGTCGGCATTGGCAGCCGCGGCCTGGAAGGTTTCCAGGTCGGGCTTCACCACTTTGCCGGCCTGGTTTTTCAGGTTGGCGTGGGGAATCTTGTTGGTGAAGGCATAGGCGTATTCCACATAGCCGATGGAGCCGTCGATGTTCTTCACCTGGCCGGCCACCCCGGGGTTGCCCTTGGCGCCTACGCTGTTTTTCCCGGGCCATTTCACCGATTTGCCGGCTCCCACCTTCGATTTGAAGTCCGGGGACACGGTGGCCAGGTAGGAAGTAAAAATAAAGGTGGTGCCGGAGCCGTCGGAGCGGTGCACCACGGTGATGTTCTGGTCGGGCAGCTTGGCCTTGGGGTTCAGCTTCTGGATGGCCGGGTCGTTCCATTTGGCGATGTCTCCCATGAAAATTTTGGCCAGGGTGGGGCCGTCAAATTCCAGTTCGCCGGCGCCGATGCCCTTGACGTTGAAAATGGGCACCACGCCGCCCATCAGGGTGGGAAACTGCAGGATGCCGTGCTGGTCCAAGTCCTCAGTCTTCAGGGGTTCGTCGGTGCCGCCGAAATCCACGGTTTTGGCCTTGATCTGGGCAATGCCGCCGCCCGAGCCGATGCCCTGGTAATTCACCTTGATCTGCTTCACTTCGTTGTATTTGTGCGCCCATTTGCCATATACGGGTTGGGGGAAGGTCGCCCCGGCGCCGTTGATGGACATCTCCGCCATGACCGGCACGGCGATAAGCATAACCGCGGCCAGAGCCAACAAAAACAGCCCATATTTCTTCATGTTACTTCTCCTTTGCGAATTTATCCCGGCTATCGCGATAACTTCCCAAATTGTGACCACGGTTTGTTAGCTTAGCGTTAGTCCTGCGTAAGTTTTTCCTGAGACTGGGGAAATTGAGCCGGGGAGGGGAGGGCGGCGGGGCTCAGGGCGACCCTGAAGCACCCTGACCACCGGGTGCTGGGCTGTACCTGGGGCAATTGTGAGAATCTGTTTAGGATGAGAGGCGGAAAGGATTAAAATCAGAGCAGGTTTTTTACATAGGAATTAAGATGGAAATTGTGTAACTTATGGCCGCAAAAAAATAGTTTTTATTAGGGAGAGCGGCTCGGCTGAGTCCAGACAAAGATCCCTGAAACATTTGGCCGACGGTCCCGCCGGGGACTGGCTGCATTGATAAACCGCGGACTGCCCCGGGGGCGGCCCACCCTGGTTGGCGGCGCCGCCGGCTGCGGCAGGACCCTGAGGGCCAGGGAAGGCATGGTCAGGGGGGGCCATGGCAGACGGCGACCCCGGCGTCTGCATATCTGGCGAGGGGCAGGTCGAGGCCTTGACCCGGAACCTGGGCTCATCGGGTGTCGATTTGCCGGTATTGCAGGAAAAAATGCGGGTTCTCTTAATTAACAGCAATCTGAAGGATGACCTGTTGGCAGCCCCCCCTGTCGGCCTGTGCTATGTGGCCAGCGCCGCGGCGGAAGCCGGTCATGAGGTGCGGGTCTTGGACCTGTGCTTTAAGCGGCGGATCAGAGAAGCACTGGAAAAAGCCGTCATCGGCTTCGCGCCGCAGATAATCGGCGTTTCCTTGAGGAATATAGACAACGCCAACATGCTCTGCCCGGTGGTCTACCTCCCATCGGTTCTGAAGATTGTTCAGGTGATCCGGGAATTAACCGACGCTCCCCTGGTGCTGGGAGGCTCTGGAGCCAGCCTTGATCCCCGGGGGGTCCTGGAATTTCTGCAGGGGGATTACATCATCGTTTCAGATGGAGAACAGAGCTTTGTGAAGCTCCTGGAAGCCCTGAGCCGTGATGCATGTCCTGCCCATATACCGGGAGTGGGGATGCGACATCAGGGCAAGTTCCATTTAACTCCGCCCCAATTAACCTGTTTTCCCTTGGGAAATCCACGCCTTGGGAAATGGCTTGACCTCTTGCCCTATGAAAAGATGGGCAGCAGCTATACGGTGCAGACCAAGCGGGGCTGCAGGATGCGGTGCATCTATTGCACCTATAATCAAGTGCTGGAAGGCAAACATCTCCGATTGCGCTCTCCGGCGGAGGTAGTGGATGAGATAGAGGAGGCATTCCATAAATTTAACCCCGAAACCTTTGAATTCGTGGACTCAATCTTTAATGACCCGTTGGACCATTGCCGGGCAATTTTGGAAGAAATCGTCAGGCGTCCCTGGAAAGCCCGGTTTACCACGATGGGGGTAAGTCCCAGGAACCTGGACACCGAACTTCTCCACCTGATGGAGCGGGCCGGGTTCGTTTCTTTTATGATCACACCGGAATCGGCCTCCGAGACCATGCTCGCCAATTATCAGAAGGGCTTTGGCCTAGAGGATTTGCACAGGGCTGCCGAGGCCATCAGCCGGTTTGCTTTCCCGGTGTTCTGGTGTTTCCTGGTTGGCGGCCCGGGTGAGACTGCCGATACACTTCAGGAAACCCTTGATTTCATCGGGCAGTATGTGGTCCGCCGGCAAGGGCTTGCCATAAACCTGGCCCATATCTTTTTGGGAGTGAGACTCTATCCAGGCACCAACCTCTGGCAAACAGCCCTGGAGGAGGGCTTTATCCCTGATCGCTGCAACCCGCTCCAGCCTCTTTGGTATCTCTCCCGGGACCTTGATCTGGACCTGGCCATAGACCGATTGTATCGGGCCGCCTGCCGGTGGCCCGAGCTCACTCTGGGTGACGTGGAAAAGTTTTTCCCCCTCACGAGATTATTGGCGAGCCTCGGCAAAGTCCTCCCCTTAGCCAAACCCTACTGGCAACATCTGCCCCTGGTCCAGCGAATTCTCATCAGGTTAGGTCTGCGCCGGCTGTTCCAGCCCGGGGGTGTGCCGGCCCGGCTGCGTGGGCAATTGGTCCATCAGGGCTGTCGTCCCGGCGTAGATATCGCTCAGGTAAGATGAGTCGGCGCCAACCGGGCCGAACAGGTTGTTTCAGAAGACATCTTCAGATGGGACTACTGCGGGGACGGGTGTTGCTTGTGGCGCTCACTGCCTGCAATCCGCCAATCGGGGAGGATCAAGTTTCTCTGAACCTTCTCAATCAAAGCGCCTTCCTATCCATATCGTCATGGCATTTCAGCTGATTTCCGCGTCCGTCAGGTAGCAGGCCGGGTCCGGGGCCCAGAGGTCGCCGGTCAGGGCTTCGGCCCGCACCCGGAAATTCCCCCCGCACACCGCCAGCCAGCGGCAGGAGGCGCAGCGGCCGGTGACGTGGCGCTTTTTGTCCTTGAGGCGGGCCATCAGGGGATTCGTCAGGTCGGTCCAGATCTCGCTGAAGGGCCGGCGCCTAATGTTCCCGAAGGAATAATGCCGCCAGAACTGGTCAGCGTGCACCGCGCCGTCCCAACTGACGCAGCCGATGCCCCGGCCGGAGTTGTTGCCTTCGTTCATCTCCAAAAGCTCCAGCACCTCCGCGGCCCGCCGGGGATCTTCCCTAAGCAGTTTCATATAGATGTAGGGCCCGTCGGCGTGGTTGTCCACGGTCAGGACCTCGACTTGTTGGCCGGCTTCGAACAGGCCCCGGGTGCGGTGGCAGATGAGGTCCACAGTCTGGCGGGTCTCGGCGTGGCTCAGGGCCTGGTCCAAGAGCTCGCTCCCCCGGCCGGTGTACACCAGGTGATAAAAACAGATGCGGGGGATGCGGTGCGCGTCCACCAGATCAAATATGGCCGGCACTTCCCGGAAATTGGCCTTATTTAAGGTGAAGCGCAGGCCCACCTTGAGGCCCACCTCCTGGCAGCGGCGCACCCCGGCCAGGGCCGCGGCGAACGCCCCTTTTTTCCCCCGGAAGCGGTCGTGGGTGGGTTCGATACCGTCCAGGCTGATGCCCACGTAGGACAGCCCCAGGTCCTTGAGGCGCAGGGCCACTTCCCGAAAAATCAGGGTGCCGTTGGTGGAGATCACCGCCCGCATCCCTAAAGACACGGTGTGGGACACCAGATCAAAGAGGTCGGGGCGCATCAGGGGCTCGCCGCCGGAAAAGAGCACCACCGGCGTCCCGAAGGCCTTCAGGTCGTCCAGCAGGGCCAGGCCCTCGGCGCGGCTCAGCTCATCCGGGGCAGCGGACGCATCGGCCTGGGCGTAGCAGTGGACGCACTTGAGGTTGCAGCGGCGCGTCACGTTCCACACCACCACCGGCTTTTTGTCCGCGGCGAATTGCAGCAGATGGGAAGGCAGCTCGCCCGAGTGGCGCCGGTAGCGCAGCACGTCGCCGGGCTCCACCGCGCCACAATATAATTTGGATACGCCGATCATAAAAAGCGGCTTTAGGCTTTAAGCTATAAGCTTTAAGCTGTGGGCTGTGAGCTATGAGCTGTGAGCTTTGGGTTTTGCGTTCGCAGGGCAGGAAAGCGAAGCGCCTCCCGCCTTTAGGGTCTTACACCACTTTCTCACTGGCATTAATCAAATGAAACACGCAACATATCGATTTTTTTATTTTTTTGGCCGAAAACAGAAAACCGAAAACAGAAAACCGTATTATTCCCGAAACAGGGTCTTCTGGTAATAATCCCGGATGACCTGGTTCAAATAGGCGTCCAGGTTGTCGATGGCCTCTTTGGTGAGCAGAAAGCTGTCCTGGGAGGTGCGGTCCCGCACCAGTTTCAAGGCGTGCTCCAGGTCCTTGGCCAGGTTCTGGCAGATGCTCAGGGCCGGCACCTCCTGGTCCAGGGCCTCTTGCAGGATCCGATCCACCGCCTCGGCGTCAAAATGGAGATTCAGGTCGTGATCTTCCAGGAAGCGCTCCTCAAAATGCCGCACCTGCTGGAAGAGCCGCGTCATGGCCTCGAAGGCCGCCTTCATGTCGCCGTCAAAATGGAGATAGAGGTCGGCCAGCATCTCCACCCGGGTTTCGGTGAGGGGGAGCTGGTGCTGAAGGAGCAGTTCCTGTTCCCGGCGCCGGATCGACTCCCGCAGCAGTTCACGTTCCTTGAGGCTGGCCTTTTGAAAGCGCTTCCGCCGCTCCATATCGTCCGGATGTTCCAGAAGCCGGTTCAGCTCCTCCTGGGCCCGGAGCACCATCTCGGGGGTGACCACCAATTCCCGGATTTCCGTGGAGGGCAGCCGCTTTTCAAACTGGATCAGCACCCGTTCCAGAACGCTCACCAGGCCCCGGGCCCCGGTCTTTTCCCGGGCTGCCCGTTCGGCCAGCAGGCGCAGGGCCTTGTCTTCGAACTTGACGTCAATGCCGTAGGCCGCAAAATCCCGCCTTTTGCTGATGATAATGGGATTGTTGGGATTGACCAGGATCTCGTACAGATCATCCGCGCTGAGTTCATGCAGCACCGTGATCACCGGCAGCCGGCCCACGAACTCCGATTCAAAACCGAATTTTATCAGGTCTTCGGCCGTCACCCGGTGCAGGAGCTGCTTTTCTTCCTCTTTGGTGGTCACCTGGGCCCCGAAGCCGATCTCCTGTTTGCTGAGGCGCTCTTTGACGATCCTTTCTAAGCCGTTGAAGGCCCCGCTGACAATGAAGAGAATGTGCCGGGTGTTGAGGGTGCGCTTCTCTTTTTTGCCGGTGCGGCGGTACTGCTCGATGGCCTGAATCTGGGAAACCGGGTCATGGGAGACCTTGAGGTCCACTTCGGTCTCCTCCATGGGCTTGAGCAGGGCCCGCTGCACCCCGGTGCGGGAGACGTCCGGCCCCCAGAAGCTTCCGGACGCGGCGATTTTGTCGATCTCATCGATGTAAATGATGCCGTACTGGGCCATCTCCAGGTCGTCGTCGGCGGCGTGCACCAGGTCCCGCACCAAATCCTCCACGTCCCCGCCCACATATCCCGTTTCGCTGAACTTGGTGGCGTCGCCCTTGACAAAGGGCACCCCCAGCTTGTTGGCGATGAGCTTGATGAGGTAGGTTTTGCCCACCCCGGTGGGGCCGATGAGGATGATGTTGTTCTTGATGGCCCCCACTCCGGGTTCGGGTTCCCGGCCCTTTCCCAGGTAATGGCGGATGCGGTTGAAATGGGTGCAGATCTTGGTGGCCAGGATGCTCTTGGCGTCTTCCTGCTTGATGACGTATTCGTTGAGAAAGGCTTCCAGTTCCTCCGGCTTCAGATCAAACTGAATCTGACTGAACTTGTCGGCCGGGCCTTTGCCCCTGGCCTCGGGGTCCGGCTTGGCCACCCAATAAGGAGAGATCACCTTGATGCGGTTGCCGTATTTCTTGGAAAGATAGTCGCTGAGCTCTTTTTCCAGCTCTTTCTGGTCGGGTATTTTGGTCATGGTTGTCTTATTTCGATAGAAAGGTGCAAGGATTTTTCTTGGTAATCATTATAGCCACAATACCCCGCGCCCGCAAGCCAGAGGATGACCGAGAGTCCTTGACGGCTTATGGCAACTTGTTTATGGTGGGGGAGGGGGCCGGGGCTCTTAAGACTCCTGGCCCCCCACAGCCCCTCCCAAACCCCTGTAGGGGCGGACCCATGTGTCCGCCCTGTATTTCGGGTGCACACGCGGGTGCGCCCCAACGAGGGTCGGGGGCAGGGGGCAGGGTGGGGGGCCACTTCCCCTTGCTTCCCCAAGAAAGAATTTTCCGACCTGATGGAGGGCCCAAAGGCCCATGAGCGCCTCTTTCCTGAATCAACTGGCCCAGGCCCGGCCCGATCCCGGCGGCGGCGCGGCCGCGGCCTACAGCGCCGGCGTGGGGCTGGCCCTGGTGACCAAGGTCGTCCGCCTGGAAATGGCCCGTCCTCACGACGACGAGGCTCAGCTCGCTTTTTGGGCTGAGCACATGGCCGAGACCCGCCGGCTGGTGCGGACCTTCCAACGTCTGCGGCAGGCGGACGTGGAGGCCTATCTGACCATGGCCCAGGCTTTGTCCGCCCGGCGGCGGGGGGCCACTCTGCACCAGGCCGTGGAGGAGGCCACCCGCTGCCCCTGGCAGATCATGGAGGAGAGCGTTGCCGCCCTCGAATCGCTGGGCAAGGTCGGGGCGCATTGCCGGCCCCATCTGATCTCCGACCTCCTGGTGGCCGCCGAAATCCTGGGTGGGGCCCTCCAGGGGGCGCACCACATCGCCGGAGCCAATCTTCCCCTGATGCCGACGGCCGGCCAACGGCAGGAATGGGCCGCCCGGCTCGCCCAGACCTCCCACCAGGGCCTGGAAGCCACTTTGCGGGTGCGCAGCCAGCTTCTGGCCCGGGCCCACGCCGCCCCCCACTCCGGATGATGAGACCTCTGTTCAAAAAGTTTCGAGTTTCGAGTTAAGTGTATACTTTTACAAGACATTCTTCATCACCCTCTCCACCCGCTTGCGGGGGGAGAGGGTTGGGGTGAGGGGGGAGTTAAACTCTCCAGGTGGAACATGGATCTTCGCAGGAATCTCGGATGATCATTGCCGCGGACAATCTCACCGGAGCCAACCCCCTGGTGGCCGAGGCCCTGCGGGACCTTGATCCCCGGCCCCTGCAGGACCTGGCCCGAGGCTGCGCCGCGGCCGGGGCGCACCTCCTGGACCTCAATCCCGGCTACCTCTCCCGCCGCCAGGAAGACCGCCTGGCCTTTATGGTGGACGCGGTGCAGGAGGTCACGGGTCTCCCCCTTATCCTCGATTCCCCCAACCCCAAAGTGCTGGCCCGGGGGCTTACGGCCTGCCGGGACAAGCCCATCCTCAACGCCGTCACTCTGGAGCCTGAAAAGCTTCAGGAAATTCTGCCCCTGGCCGCGGCCCACCAGACCCAGGTGGTGCTGCTGCTCCTGGACGAAAAATCCCACCCGCCGCCTTCTCTCGAAGGCAAGGTGGCCCTGGCCGTGGAGTTGCGGGAGCGGGCCCTGGCCGCCGGCCTCAGCGACGACCAGCTCATCTTTGATCCGGTGCTCCCCAATCTCCGGTGGCCGGACGCCTGGCCCCAGACCGGCGCAGTATTCAAAACCGTGCGCTACCTGGCCGCGGGCGACCTCTTTGGCGTCCCGGCCCGCACCCTGGTGGGACTGTCCAACCTCAGAAGCGGCTTGCGGGACATGTATCCCGTGGAAATAGACATTACGGTTTTGGCCCTCCTGGCCGGCGCCGGCCTGACCCATGTCCTGGCCGATGCCCTGAACCCGGCCCTGCGGGACCAGGCGCAACTCCTGGCTCAGATAGTGGGATCTGATTAAGCTGGGGAGGATCAACGGAGATTAGGGTAACTCAAGTTTTTCAACCAAAATTCAATGAAACAGGTGGGTTATATGGTGAAGATTTTCAGTTATGCCTGAAACGTCTGAAAATGTAGCCGCAGGCTTCAGCCTGCGCCGAAAGCATTTTTCCACTTAAACGTTCAGCGCAGCCTAAAGGCTGCGGCTACAGAACAAAAGGCTTTCCCCTGAGGCTCTTGCAAAATTTCCTACTGTGAAGAATTGTCATTCTGAGCGAAGCGAAGAATCTGGTATTTTCAGGAGGTTGAGATCATTTACGTCATTCAGGCTGACAAAATAAACCACTTTTGCAAGAGCCTCAAGCAAAAACCCAAAAGAGAGGCACTGGGAGCACAGGCATCTTACCTGTGCCGCCCAGTCTAAACCTTCATGGCCGCAATGGACACCCCCAGCAATGAAAGTCTTTTTGTAGGGGCGGGGTAACCCCGCCCCTACGGCTGGCTTTCCACGTTAAAAGCCAGTGCGCCCGAGTTGCGGGTTTGGCGGAAGGGGGCGATTAACAGGCTGTTGAAAAACCATTACACGTAAGTTGCGTCGTCCTCTTTTAGGACGATTTTGGCACCCTTATGATGGGCACATTCTCCGAAAACTCTGCGCTGCTGCCTCCATTGACGGCCGGCTGCCGGCCGGATGACGGTTTTTCAGGCCCTGGTCTGGGCTTACGAAGACACCTGGGCCATCAAGTTCCGCATTCGCACCAGATTGTAGGTCGCGGCGGTCAGGGTGAAAACAAAGCCCACCCGGTCCCCGCCTCGGTGCCGGGTCTTCCGGAGGTTGCCCACGGTCTTCATCCAGCCGAAGATCTCCTCCACCCGTTTGCGCAGGCGCTGACTGACCGCATACCCCGGATGCCGGGTGGTGCGGCCGTCAATGGCGGACCTCCGGCCTTTGTGGTTCTGGGCCACGTGGGGCGTGGCTCTGAGGGCCCGCAGCGACTGGACCAGCTCCCGGGTATCGTAGGCCTTGTCGCCGCCCACGGTAATCCAGTGCCGCCCGGGAACAGCCTCCACCAGCGCCACCGCAACCTCCCGCTCGGCCGTGCCGGTGGCCTGGGTGAGCCGGGGCGCCGCCACCAGGCCGTTCCGGTTCTCCATCAGCACGTGCCCCATAAAACAGAGCTTGGCCTCTTTGCCTTTGGCCTTCTTGAACAGCCGGGCCTCGGGGTCGGTGGTGGAGGCGTGCGTCCGGTTCAGGCGCCGCTCCCCATGAAAATCCACCTCCGGGTTGCGGCCGCCGCCGCCGGCGGGGGGCGGGCCGTCTTTGGGGCGGAAACTCTTCAGGGAGGCCCAGGCCTCAATCAGGGTGCCGTCCACGGTGAAATGCTCGTCGGACAAGAGCCCCGCCCGGGCCGCCTGCTGCTGGATGCGGGCGAAAAAGGCGTCGGCCAGGTCCGAGTCGAGGAAGCGCTCCTGATTTTTGGAAAAAACCGAATGGTCCCAGACCTTATCGTCCATGGAGAGCCCCACGAACCAGCGGAACAGGAGGTTGTAATCAAGTTGCTCCATCAGCAGGCGAACACTTCTGATGGTGTAGAGGATTTGCAGCACCAAGGCGCGCAGCAGCTTTTCCGGGGGGATGGAGGGGCGCCCCTCCCGGGCGTACATGGCCTGGAACTCGCCGGTCAGCTCGGCCAGGGCTTGATTCACCATGCGCCGGATGGGCCGGAGGGGATGGTCCTTAGGCACCCGGTCCGCCGGGGACAGGTAACTGAACATGGCCTCCTGCTGGATGTCGTCGCCCCGCATAATCGCTGCCTCCGGATAACATATTGTTATCGTTAACTATAACACCTTTTTGGCAGTATGGACAGCGTTATTTAGGCGTCACCAAGAAAAGAGTTTTTCAACAGCCTGTTAAACCATTATCATGCAATACCCTCACCGGACAGCAGTGTTGTGGTATAATAATATCAGTTTAGAATTTTTATTCCGTCCGTTTCAAAGGAGCAGCTATTAACCGGCCCCTCGGCAATCTTACCGGCTTAAAGCACCACCAGACCCGGCGGTTGGAGCGCCTGTACCGCCGCAGGGTGCCCCCCCATGAGCTGATCACCCCGGAGTTGGCCCGGCAGCTCGCCGAAATCTCCCATGAAGTGCATCGCCAGATAGGGATCCTGGTGAACCGGGCCGGATTCGTCACCCACGTGATCGTGGGGGACGCCAAGGGCCTGCTCATTCCCTATCTTCCCCGGGAAAGGGGCGCTAGGGGCCGCCTCAAGGGCCTGCGCCTGATCCACACCCATTTGGACGAGAGCCCCCTCTCCCAGGACGACCTCATGGACCTGGCGCTTTTGCGCCTGGACGCGGTGACCGCCCTGGCCGTGACCCCCCAGGGCCTGCCGGGGGCCGTGCATCTGGCCCACTTGCTGCCCCACGAGGAAAATGGCCGCAACTGGGCTCTGATCACCGCTGAGCACCTGGCCCTCCTCGACCTTAATTTTGCCCATCTGGTGGAATCCCTGGAAGAGGAACTGGCCAGAAGCAGCGACGGCCGGGGAGGGGCGGGCCGGGAACGGGCCATCCTGGTGGGGGTCTCGGCCCGGAACCGCCCGGAGGCCGAGGACTCCATGGCCGAGCTGGCCCAACTGGCCGACTCCGCCGGACTTACGGTGGCCGCTACCGTCATCCAGCGCCGCTCCCGCCTGGACGCCCGCTTCCTCATGGGCAAGGGGCGCTTAAGCGAGCTGGTCATCCAGGCCCTGCAGCTGGGCTCCGATCTTCTGGTGTTCGACGCCGAACTCACCCCGGCCCAGGTGCGCTCCATCACCGATTTCACCGAACTCAGGGTCATCGACCGCACCCAGCTCATCCTGGACCTATTCGCCCAGCGGGCCCGGAGCCGGGAGGGCAAGCTCCAGGTGGAGATGGCCCAGGTGAAGTATCTCCTGCCGCGCCTTAGGGGCCGTGACGATGCCCTGTCCCGCCTCACCGGCGGCATCGGCGGCCGGGGGCCGGGGGAGACCAGGCTGGAGATCGACCGCCGCCGCCTGCAGGAGCGTCTGCACCGCTTGCAGCGCGACCTGGAAAAGGTGCGGGCCGAACGCAAGGTGAGACGGGAAGGGCGCAAGCGCCACCGCCTGCCCATCCTGTCCATCATCGGCTACACCAACGCCGGCAAATCCACCCTGTTCAACGCCCTGACCCACGCCCGGGTCCTGGCCGAAGACCGCCTGTTTGCCACGCTGGACCCCACCAGCCGCCGCCTGCGCTTCCCCCGGGAGCGGGAGGTGATCATCACCGACACCGTGGGCTTTATTCACGACCTCCCCAAAAATCTCCTGGAGGCCTTCAAGGCCACCCTGGAGGAACTGGAGGAGGCCGACCTCCTCATCCACGTCATTGACCTTTCCAACCCCCGCTTTCCCGAGCAGATGGCCGCGGTGGACCGGGTGCTGGCCTCCCTCGAATTGACGGACAAACCGGTGCTGCCGGTGTTCAACAAGATGGACCTGGTCCCCCCGGAACTGGCCGCCCTGCAGGTCCGCATCCACCGGGGTGTGGCCGTTTCGGCCCTCGATGAGGCCACCCTGCCGCCCCTGATCGCCCGGCTGGAGGACAGGGTGGAGGAATTGCTGGCCCCGCCGGCGGAAGAAGTGCCCGCCTTAACCTTACTCCATTAATTATTTACCTAACCACCAGGATATCCTTATAAATCCCCCCTAACACCCCTTTAGTAACGGGGGGAATTAATCCGAGTTTCATTCAAAATCCTATTTTCTGTAGGCGCAGGCTTCAGCCTGCGTTCTTTTCTTTTTGGGGCAATGGCGCAAGCTAAACTTCCATGGCCTCAATGGCCACCCCCGGCAATGAAAATCATTTTGTAGGGGCGGGTTTTAAACCCGGCCCTACAGCCGGGGGATTTTCACGGTAAAGCATGCGGCTACGAAAAATCTCCTTAGATGAGACGTAGTTACAAAGAGTTAATACTCTGCATTTGAGGTTAAATTCGTATGGGCAGGCTTCGCAGCTTCTATAAATGGATTAAAACGAAGAAACGGAGGTCAAGGGAAAAGGCGTAATGTTCCTGAAGCGCCCCGGGGGTCGCAGACCAGCCAGATTTCCTCGAACGCATGGCGGCCGGGAATTGTAATATCGCCCCGGCACAGTTCGAAATCGCTTTTTTCCCAGAGAGGATCGGTGTTGCGGATCACCAGCCAGGTTTTGTGGCCGTAGCAGTGTCTGGCTTTATCGTCCAGAATCCGGTTCAGTTCATGGGGCAGGCGGTGGTTGGGGGCCGATGGCTGTCCGTCGGGCGGTTGGCCTTCCTGCCGGCCCTGAGCCTCGCCCATCCTGCCCAGGGCCTTTTTGGCGTCGTGATTGTTGCTGCACAGATGGCTCACCTCAATGCCCACCCGCTCGCCGTTGAGCAGGCAATAGGTGTCAGGGTTCGGCGGTTCGGAAAATTCCTGAAAAATTAACCACCTGTGGTGATTTTTGCGCTGGTCCCGGATGAAATAGAGGACCGCATAGAATTCCAACTGCCTTTTGTCATCGAGGTTCTTGATATTCATCGTCGTCTCATCGGTGGTGCGTCCTTATCGATACGGTTTTACAGGCTTGGCTTCATGAAATTTACCCCAGGAATATTTGCCAAAATATTATCGGAGTATGTGAAAAGCATGTGGCGCGGCCGGAGGTTCCCATCGATCGGCAACCTGCGCTCCCATTTGACTGTAACCCGGTATAAGAAACTTTTTGGGGGGAGTCGCTCATAAGTCCTGGGCTCTCCCAAAACCAGGAAAAGTCCGGTGGCACAGGTGTCCTCACCTGTGCCGGGACGGGCTGGAGCCCGTGCTGCCGGTAATAGGTGCGGTTGCGGGATTTGAAGCCATGCAACTTTTCAGGACAGCTCCTCATGGGCCGGCGGCCCACCCGTAAAGCAGGAAAAATGTGGTGCCGGCGCCTTAGCCTTCGCACGAACCGCCGAGGCGGCGGTTCCACACCAGAACTTTTCGGAACCGAATAAACTTTGGACCTTGCACCCTGGACTTTGGACTTTTCAGGACAGCAGGGCCGAAGGTTCGGGTTTACGCCTGCCAGAGCACCTGCCGGACCTGGGCGGCTTGACCCCCGGGGGGCACATAGGCCCAGCCGCACCCCCTGGGGCCCGAGCCGGGGCGCAGGGTTTCGGGCGTGCCCGTCAGGGGCGAGGGCAGGGGCCAGGAGGTGGCGGGTAAGGCCAACTGGCACATGGGTTTTCGGTTTTCGGTTTTACCGTGAAAATTCACCCGTAGGGGCGGGGTTACCCCGCCCCTATAAAAGATTTTCATTGCCGGGAGTGGCCGGTTGTGGCCATGAAGGTTCGGTTGGCGGAAATGGCCAATGTCTTTCGCCTCAAAATTCTCTCCTGATGGAGTAATAGCCTGGTGAACGTGGCCATGGAAGCACAGGACGTTTTCGAAGCGGCAGAGGCGCTTAAGCAGAGGGCCGCGGTCCGCAGTCCATTGGCCCCAGGCTGGGAAAATGGGGACCAGAGGGGCGTGGGACAGGACCAGCAGAGGCGCGGCCGGGTCCAGCCTGGACAAAACGTGGTCCAGCCAGCGGTGTTGGGCTTCTCCCAGGGCGAAGGCCGGGCCCTCCGGGGGTTTTTGTAAGACCGTATCCAGCCCGAGAAATGTGACCCCGGCCTCATGGTGGAAAAATCGGCCTTCGGCCAAAAGCCGCCCCCCGGCCTCGCCTTTTTGCGGGCGGCCGTCCCCTTCGCCCCGCACCGCCAGGACCGGCATGGGAAGCTCGGAGAGGATCTCTTCGCCGAGGGCCAGGGCCATGGGATTGCCGTCGTGGGCCAGGTCCCCGGCGAAGAGCACCAGCCGGGGCGCGGGCCTCAGCGCCCTGATTTCGGCCACCGCCCGGGCCAGGGCTCGGGCCTCGAAGCGGCCGGGGTCGCCGTCCGAAAGGTGCGCATCGGCCAGGAGGGCCAGGGAAATAGGCCTGTCACTCGCCTCCCCTGCAACCGGCCAGAAAAATCGGCTGCCGGCCCAAGCTGCTGCCAGGCCCAGACTCAGGTTCCCAATAAATTCCCGGCGGTTCATTTTATAAGGTTTGTGCTTTCAACAGATAATTATTACTCAGTGCAGAAAACAAGTTAAAGGTAGAGCAGGCGCCCTCGCCTGCATAAGAACAGCCGAGGGCGGCTGTTCTACATTTTGTGTTAATCACTTTGTTGCTTCTGAGTAATATTATTTCACCTTTGTAATTATAGGAGGACGCCAAATTTCCCAATTTTTTCGGAGTGTTTGAATTTCTTTTTCTTCGTTCGGAAGATACCAACATGGAAATTCTACGAGGCCCCGGCTTTGATCAATTTTTAAATTTCTTACAACTTGTTCATAAACTTTGTCACCACCCTCAAGAAAAACCTCGAACCTCTTCTCTTTCTTATCAAATCGCAAAAATATGTAAAAACTAGTTGGCCCTCTAAGGCATTTTTCCGGCTTTGAACTCGGCCAAAAATTGACCTTTTTCAAGGAACTCTTAACCTGAAGGATTGCCAATCCGCTTCCATCATGTTCACTAACAAGCACATCAATCCCTGCCGTATTCCGAATGGTAGGTAATGCAATGAGTCCTCGCAATGTAAGTTCAGAGATAATAAAATGAACGCCAGAGATTCCAATAAGGGCATTCGATATTTTTATTCCAGTGTTCATATTATTATATTCCCATCACTGTTAACCTAATCTCGGTTACCCGAAGTTTTAAGGTGGGCGGTGCCCACCCTACATTTTCTTCTTATAAGCACAGGCTGGAAGCCTGTGCTCCCGTGTAGGGGATTGGGGGAGGGGGTAAGGGGCCACTCCCTTAGCCCCCTCCCCCACATACAATCTTGCCACCTCCCTCACAGCACCCCCTTGGTGGAGGGGGCGGCCTGGGCCCGGGGCTCCGGTTGGGTGGCCATATCCAGGGCCCGGCCCATGGCCTTGAAGATGGCCTCCATGATGTGGTGGGTGTTTTCCCCGTAAGGCACCTCGATATGGATGGTCAGGCCGCCGTGGATGGCCACCGCCCGCCAGAATTCCTTGAGCAGTTGGGGGTCGAGCGCCGCGGACACCGGTGCGAAGCGCACATTGAAATGGAGAAAGGGGCGGTTGGAGAGGTCCACCGTGGCCTGGGCCAGGGCCTCGTCCATGGGCACCCGGGCTTCCCCGTAACGGCGGACGCCGGCCTTATCCCCCAGGGCTTGCCTAAAGGCCTGCCCCAGGCAGATGCCGATGTCCTCCACGGTGTGGTGCTGGTCCACCTCCAGATCCCCCGCGGCTTTGACCGTCAGATCAAAATAGCCGTGGGCCGCAAACAGGTGCAGCATGTGATCGAGGAAGGGGATGCCGGTGGCGAGCTGCACCGCGCCTTGGCCGTCCAGGTTCAGTTCCACTTCGACGTCGGTTTCCCGGGTTTTGCGGGTCACGCGGGCTTGGCGGCTCATGGCTGGGCCTCTTGGGGGTGGCGATTCTCCAGCCATTATATAACACCGGGGAAAATCAGCAAGAAGGGAATGGCAACCCATTCCTTTCCGCTAAGGACATAACAAAAAAGCGGTTTAAGCCGCGCCCCCAGGCTATTGGCGTGCCGGCCAGAAGGGATGCCAGGGGTGTCCTGGGAGGGCAGGAAAGGGCTGCAGGAAATTTACCCTGGGTCACCACGGGTTCTTTGTGGTACAATGGGCTGGCGGCCAGGCGCGGGGACGCCCCTGGTCCAGGGTGTGCGGAGCCTCCCGGGGACAATCGGTGTACCAGACCTTCGGCCCCACCCTTCAGGACAGCCTGGCAGGCAAATAAACCCTAAATTTTTACAACTATCTATGATTTCAAGAAAATTATCATTTATTGGCACATTTCCGGGCGCGGCCCCGGTTTTGCTGCTCCTGCTGCTCCTCGCCCCGGCCGGGGTTTCGCCGGCCCAGGCTCAGCCCCGGGTTGAAGTTCCCGTCGCCGTTCATGATTTCGGCAAGGTGCGGGAGGATATGACCCTGAACTACACCTTTCTGGTTCGCAATAGCGGTGATCAGGACCTGAAAATCCTCGAGGTGGACCCGGACTGCGAATGCACCGTGCCGAATTACGACCGGGTCATTCCGGCCGGGGGGGAGGGCAAGGTCAATCTGGAGTTAAAGCCCTTTTCCGTAGTCAACGCCTTTAAGAAGGTGACCACCATCCGCTTCAACGACCCGCAGCAAAGATCGGTGAAGCTGGTTTTACAGGGCGAGGCCGCCAAAAGCCTGGAGATCCTGCCCAGCCACATCATCCGGCTCCGGGGGGCCCCCGAGGACAATCTGACGGCCCAGGTGCGGTTCATTTCCCACCTGCCGTTCCCCTGGGAGATCACCAAGTTTGACAATTCCCTTCCCGAAAAAATCGAGGTGTCCTTAAAGACGGAAAAGCCGGGGAAAGAGTATGTCCTTGAGGTGAAAAACAAATCCACCGCGCAGGAGCGCTACGCCGGCAAAATTGAGGTGTTCACCAATGCGGCGGACAGACCCAGGATTGTCTTGCGGGTGATCGCCGACCTCTACCCGGACTCTGGGGTCCGCCCCTGAAGCAGCAGTTCGTTTAACAGGCGTTGGGCCGCTTCCCGGGCCAGGGCGCGCAGCAGCATCTCCTGCTCCCGGGGAACCGCCGCCCCCGGGGCCAGGGGGGAACTGAGGCGGACCTGATCCCGGAAGGCGAAGAGCACCTGGCCCCCCCGGGTGACGACGCCGGAGATGGTCAGGGAGGCGTGCACCCGGCCCGTCAGCCAGCGGACGCGGGCGCCCTGGAGGGAGAGGCGGTGGACGGTCCCCGACAGGGTGGCGGCCGGTTCGGCCTGACCGAGTTTCAGTCCCTGGGCCTGCCAGGCCCGGACCAGTTCTGCCTGGAAGATTTTCTCGAAGGCCGCGGCCGGCGCCCGGTCGGCCTGCTCCACCGGGAAGGCGGCGAGGGTGTAGGACATTTCCTCCGGTTTGAAATCGGGGGCGAAAAAGGAGGACTGCACGTAACGGCCCGGCTGCCAGATCGCCCCGGCCGGGGCGCCGGGCAACGGCTTAACCCCCCCGGCGCAGCCCGACGCCAGGACGGCCACAACCACCATAATCAGGCAAAGCAAACGGCCCATGGCCATTCTCCATACCACAATAAACCGCGTGATGCCAAAGAATTTGGTGTACGCACCGGAAAGGAGAAGATATGGCGGCGGAGAAAAAACTTACTCTATCCGTGATTAAAGCCGATGTCGGCGGTTGGGTGGGGCACAGCACCTGCCATCCGGACATGATGGCTTTAGCCCGGTCACTGGTTGCCAGGGGCGTGGAACGAGGCCTTTTGGTGGACGGTCAGGTGCTCAACGTGGGAGACGACGTTGAGCTGATCATGACCCATCACCGGGGCGAGGAAAACCCGGACATCCATGAATTCGCCTGGGACACCTTCATGGAGCTCACCCAGCTGGCGAAGCGGATGAAGCTTTATGGGGCCGGCCAGGACATGCTGGCCGACGCTTTTTCCGGCAATGTCAAGGGCATGGGGCCGGGGGTGGCGGAACTGCATTTTGAAGAGCGCAAGAGTGAGCCGGTGATCATTTTCATGGCCGATAAAACCTCCCCCGGCGCCTGGAACCTGCCCCTGTTCCGCATCTTTGCCGACCCTTTCACCACCGTGGGGCTGGTCATCGACCCCAACATGCACCGGGGCTTCCGTTTCCGGGTGATCGACGCCATTGAACACAAGGAGTGGATTCTGTCCTGTCCTGAAGACATGTACGATCTCCTGGTGTTGATCGGCACCCCGGGGCGCTATCTCATCGAAAACATTTACCGGAAAAAAGACAACGAGGTGGCGGCCGCAGCCTCTTCCCAGAAGCTGGGCCTCCTGGCCGGACGCTACGTGGGCAAAGACGACCCGGTGATGATCATCCGCAGTCAGTCGGGCTTCCCCGCGGTGGGCGAGATCCTGGAACCCTTCGCCTTTCCCCACCTGGTGGAGGGCTGGATGCGGGGCTCGCACCACGGCCCCCTCATGCCCGTGGCCTTTAAGGACGCCACCCCCAGCCGCTTTGACGGTCCGCCCCGGGTCATCGCCGCCGGCTACCAGCTCTGCGAGGGCAAACTCCTGGGCCCCCTGGATATGTTTGCGGATGTGGCCTTTGATGAAGCTCGCAAGGAAGCCAACCGGGTGGCCAATTACATGCGGCGCCACGGACCCTTCGAACCCCACCGCCTGGGGCTGCATGACATGGAATACACCACCCTGCCCCAGGTCATGGCCTTTATCTTCGAGAAGTCGGCCATCCCCCGGCGGAGCGACCTGGAAGAGGAGCTCAAAAAGCTCTACCCACACCTCCGGGAACTGCGGGTGGTGGACCCGGGCCTCAAAGACCTTGATGCCATCCAGAAGACCGTGGCCCGGGAAGGGGCGTATTACCTGGAAGAAATCGCCTGGGCCGGCGCCAGGATCGGACTGTCCGGCGGCAAGACCCTGTACTTTCTCATTACCTATCTTGAGCCGGAGCGGCTCTCCGGACTGCACCTCTACCCCCTGACCCTGACGCCGATACTCACCATGCCGGGTCTCACCGCCAATGCCATGGTGGGTATGATGAGCACCAAATATCCCGATACCACGGCGTACAACCTGCCCACCATCCCGGTGACCTCTCGAGAGGACTATGAGAAGCAGATCGCGGTCAACCCGGAGATGCAAAAGATTTACCGGGATATCTGGGAGGTGGACATCATGGTCCTGGGTATCGGCTATCTGACCGGACCGCTGCCCGGGTTCCGGGCCCTGGCCCAGCAGGAGCTGAGCCTGACCGCGGCGGACCTGGCTGCCAAGGGCGTGGTGGCGGAGATCAACCATACGCCCATCGATGCCCAGGGCGAACCGATGCTGAACACCAAAGATAAGGAGCTGGCCGCCCTGACCCGGCGGGTCATCGGCGTGGGGGCCCTGGAGTTGCGGGAGCGGGCCGCCAGGGCCGACCGTTATGTGGTGGCCGTGGCCGGGGGCCTGGAAAAGACCGAGGCCATCCGGGCCTGCCTCAAGGGCCGGTTCTTTAATGTCCTCATCACCGACGCCTATGTGGCGGAGGCTTTGGTAAAAGGCTAAGATTGCCGGGGCCCTGGTTTTACCAGCTGATGCCGGCGCCTGGTTAGTACTTGATTGCGAAAGTCAGCGTTAGATGATTAACGGCATCCTCCAAAATCAGGAGGGGATAGAGTCCCCCTTTGGAAAAGGAGGATTTAGGGGGATTTCAAGAGGTTATGTCAAATCTCCCCTGACCCCCCTTTAAGAAAGGGGGAAAAAAGCGGTTCCAGGATAATTCGCCAACTTATGCAATTAAGTACTACCTTCACATGGTAACGTTTCGAAAATTCCTCCAGTGGAGCGCCATTCTGCTGGTGTTCATCCTGGTGGGCTCTCTGGGCTATGTCTGGCTTGAGGGCTGGGACTTTTTCGATGCCCTCTACATGACGGTCATCACCCTCACCACTGTGGGCTACGGCGAGGTGAGGCCCCTTACCCGGGTCGGGCGGGCCTACACCATGGTGCTCATGCTGGCCGGGATCGGGACCATATTTTACCTTATTACCGGGTTGGCCAGGATCGTCGTCGAGGGCGAAATCCGGGAGGCCCTGGGAAAGCGCAAGTTGCAAAGAAATATCAAGAAACTCCGTGATCATTACATCATCTGCGGGTATGGCCGCATCGGCGAAATTATCGCCCGGCAACTGAAAGGCCGCCATATTCCCTTTGTTATCCTGGAAAATAAGCCTGAGCTGGTCGCGGGCCTGGAAGACCTGGGCTATCATGTCCTGGTGGGGGACGCCAGCAGAGAAGAAGTTCTCCTGGAAGCGGGCATCGAGCGGGCCAAGGGGCTGGTGGCGGTGGTTTCTTCCGACGCCAACAATGTCTTTATCACCCTGACGGCCCGGAGCCTCAATCCCCATGTCTTCATTGTAGCCCGGGCGGCGGAGCCCGGCTCGGAACGGAAGATGCTGCGGGCCGGGGCCGACCGGGTGGAATCCCCCTATGAACTGGGCGGGCGCAAAATGGCCGAGGCCATCCTGCGCCCCAACGTGGTCACCTTCCTCGAGTTGGCCATGAAAGAGGAAGTGGACCTGAGCATGGAGGAGATCCCGGTGGCCGCCACCTCCTTTCTGGTGGGCATGGCCCTCAAGGATTCGGGCATCCGCCAACAATTGAACATCATCGTGGTGGCCATCAAAAGGGCCGACGGGGACATGATCTTCAATCCCAGCCCCGGAGCCCAGATCGCCCCCGGGGATACCCTGATCGCTTTAGGGATGCGCAAGAGTCTGGACACCCTGGAAACCATGGCCCAGGTGGACAAGGCCACGTAAGATTTTTCAGGACAGGAGGTTGTCATGGCACCAGGAATCATCGGCCGCGGCGTCAGCATCACCTTTTACGGCCACGCCGCCTTCAAACTCTCCGGCCAGGGGGTGACCGTGGTCATCGATCCCTGGCTGTCGAACCCGTTGTTGAACACGCCGGTGGCCCAAGTGGGGCCGGTGGACCTCATCCTGGTCACCCACGGCCACGGCGACCACGTGGGGGAGACGGTGCCTCTGGCCCAGGCCACCGGGGCCCAGGTGGTGGCCATTCACGAGCTTTCCCAGATCCTGGCCCGGGCCGGCGCCCCCAGGGTCATCGGCATGAACAAGGGGGGGACCGTCACCCTAAACGGCCTCAAGGTCACCATGACCACCGCCATTCACTCCTCCACCGCCGAAGTGGGGGGGCAGACGGTGTCCGCCGGCGACCCCGGGGGGTTCGTGGTCACCTTTGCCAACGGCTTCGCGGTCTATCATGCCGGCGACACCGCGGTCTTTAAAGACATGGAGCTCATCCGGGAGTTGTACCACCCGGAGGTGGCCCTGCTGCCCATCGGCAGCCACTACGTCATGGACCCCCGGGAAGCGGCCCTGGCCTGCCGGCTGCTCAAGCCCCGCTTCGTCATCCCCATGCACTACGGCACCTTCCCGGTGCTCACCGGCACCCCGGAGGAACTCGCGGCGCTGCTCAAAGATCAACCGGAAACCCAGGTGCTCTCTTTAAAACCCGGGGAGACGGTGGAGTAACCTGGCAACCGGGGGGAGGGCCAGGGATTGCCAATCCCTGCCCTCCCCCCAGACCCCCCACCCAACCCTTTAAGGGGTTGGGGATGGGGGCTTGGGGGAAGGGGTAGGGGCCATCGGCCCCTAGCCCCGTCCCCCAAAAATCAACTATAAGGAGCATCCATGCGGCGGCG
>JBGSLA010000132.1:0-14336 GCA_041740935.1 Desulfobaccales bacterium
CGGGCATGGATACCCCCCTCAGTCAGCTGCGCTGACAACTCCCCCCCCAGGGGGGAGAGGGAACTATTTGAAATTATTGCAAGATAAAAACTTATGGGTAATGCTTAAGGGGTATAAGAGGGGGTTTATTTGATTCCCAGGCGCTCCGCCTCCTTGGGGGCGTGCTGCTTGAGGTTGTCGAACACCGCATATTGCGGGATCATGTGAAAATCCATGATCAGTTTGCCGAGAGCGGGGTCCAGCTGGGCATAGTGTACTCTGCCGTTCTGGAACTCGGTGAACAGGTCGGGTGATAAGCTGTTCATGGTTTTCATGATGCTGTCATCCACCGCCTTTTTGCCGGCCGGATCCAGGGCCTCCCGCTTTTTGCCCAGCTCCACCATCTGTTTGATGGTCTCCTCCTTGAGCTGGGTCAGCTTGGCGGTCAAGTCTTTGGGGTCGGGGCGTTCTTTCATGAGCGCCACCACCTTCTGCAAGACCCCCACATACAGATCGGCAACGGCCTTCCCCACGCCGTCGGCGGGCTGGGCCTGGGCGCCCGGGGCGCCGCCCAGGACCCCCATCAGCAGCGCGGTCATCACCACCGCGCCCCACCGCCTGCGTTTCATGCACTTTCCTCCTTATTGTTTGGCAGAGAACCTTAGCACAAAAATCCTGGAAAGAATATCTTGCCGATATTTGTCCTGAAAAGTTCAAGGTTCCGGGTTCAAGGTTCAAAGTTTATTCGGTTCCGAAAAGTTCTGGTGTGGAACCGCCGCCTCGGCGGTTCATGCGAAGGCCAAGGCGCCGGCGCCACATTTTTCATGCTTTACGGGTGGGCCGCCGGACCATGAGCGACTGTCCTGAAAAGTTTTTTTGTGGGGGAGGGGGGTTCCCACGGGCTGGAAGCCCGTGCTACCAGGGCCGGTGGGCCCCTGCCCCCTCACCCGCCACCAACCATTGTAGGGGCGCACCTGCGTGTGCGCCCGGAGTACAGGGCGGACACCTGGGTCCGCCCCTACAGGGGGTTGGTAGGGGGGTCTGGGGGGTCGGGAAGGGGGAACTGAAGCACCCGGCCGGCCCCGCCCGGTAAAATTTCGGCCAAAACCAAATAACCGCAACAAAATAAGCTTGAGTTCATTTCGGCCTTGCTTTACAATTTTTCGGAATATGGCCGGGCGCCGCCGCCCTCAACCAGGGCGGGCCTCGGCCATATCAATGTTAATTTTAAGATGCAGGGACAGCCGCCCCCGGTTGTCCACGGAAGGGCAGGCGAGGGTGCCTGCCCCTGCATTATGCGAATTTTTGCGAATTTTACGGGGGCTTGGGAACCAGGGTTCAGCACGTCATGAATTAATGCCATTAATCTTAGG
Source organism: Desulfobaccales bacterium (assembly GCA_041740935.1). Lineage (GTDB taxonomy): Bacteria > Desulfobacterota > Desulfobaccia > Desulfobaccales > 0-14-0-80-60-11 > JBGSLA01. Next base: position 1,353 of record JBGSLA010000132.1, read on the forward strand.
TTACCCATCTAACCAATCAAAGGGAGAAGACTTCATGACACGTCGTATTCTGCTTTGCCTGTGTCTGGGACTGCTGCTGGGCCCGGCCTCTGCGGCCCTGGCCTCCAACCCCCTGGGCGGCCTGGCCGTGGCCCTGTCGCCTGACGGCAAGGTCATGGCCGCGGCCGGCGACAACCGGGTGCTGTACGTCATCGATCCGGCCAAGATGGAGGTGGCCCAGAGGAATTGGCTGGGGACCTGCATCGTTGACCTGGAGTTCAACAAGGACGGCAGCAAACTGGTGGCCGAGGACAGCGACGGCACCTTGCACCTGATCGACGCCAAGACCTGGAATCCGGTGAAAAAAGAAGCCAAGGCGGAAAAAATGAGCGCTGCCCGTAAGGCCGATCTCGGGGCCGGGCTGAATCCGGACTACAACGGTCAGATTATCCGCTTCCTGTCCCTGAGCGACCTGGGCGCCAAAGGCAAAGTGACCTTCGCCAAGGGGGAAAAAGTCGCGGCCCTGGGCCTTGACCCCGAGGGCGCCCGCCTGGCCGTGTGGCTGGAGCCGGTGAATGACGACTCCGAGCCCAAGGGCGGCAATCCCCCGGCGGACCTCAAGGGCCTGGCCGCGGACGAATTCCGCCTCAAAAATGACGGCAAAACCTCCCGCCTCCTGGTGTTCAAGGTCCCCGGGGGCGAAAAGCAGAGCGACCACAAACTGTATTATTCGCCTTCCACCAGCGGCGCCAAAATTCTCTTTAAGGGAGATGACGTGTTGGTGGTCAATTACACCAACCTCAACGCCCAGATCAACCCCAAAGGCGAAGTCACCCTTTTCAAGCTGGACAACAGCTTCAACTACGGCATCGGCATTTCCCCGGACCAGAAGGTCCTCATGAGCGGCGGCCTGGCCGACGGCACCTACACCAAGGTGGCGGATATGGTCAAAACCAGTTTTCGGCCTGACCGTCTGTCGGGGTGGCCGGAATATTTCAAGAGCTTCGCAGTGGGCCCGGACGGCGCCGCGTATGGGGGGACGTCGGGTTACCGGGTCATCAAGATCAAGCCCGGGGGAGGCTTTGACAAGAGCTACCCGGTGTATTAGGCTGCCTTTGACAAGAGCTACCCGGTGTTTTGGGTTGCCCAAGGCGGGAGGCGCTGCGCTTTCCCGCCCTGCGGCCCTGCGGCCCTTTTGTAGGGACGGGTTTAAAACCCGCCCCTACAGCCTACGGGTGCTGAGGTTTTTGAAAGTCCCCCTTTCCTGAAGGGGGATTTAGGGGGATTTGTCAGGGCTCAGCCAAATCCCCCCCGGCCCCCTGAAAAAAGGGGGGGGGGAGCAAAGACCCGGTCCATGCAGGGTGCGCCCTGCGGCGCTGAACGCGGCTATACTTTGGTGGGGCGGCCGTCCCTGGCCGCCCATGGTCCAGGCGGGCACGGAGGCCCGCCCCACCGGGTTTATCCTGCATTTTGAGGAAACCGATTCAAATTACGGTTCCCGAGTTCCCCCTAAGGAACCGGGAGTCAGCCCAGCGTGGAATGATCACTATCTTGCTTAAAGCAACTCTTCCCATGACACTGAGACACCTTATGGCGAACCGCCGGCCCCGCCGGCATACCCCGAAAATCCCCCGCCGCGGCCGGCCGGGTTTGGCGGCGCTGCTCCTGGGGCTGTCCCTGTGCCTGGCCAATCCCGCGCTTTCCCAGGAAGTGAAAACCATCGACCCCAGCGGCCAGTGGCAGGGCCAACACGGGGTGTTGAGCCTGATGCTCACCGGCGACGCCCTGTCCTTCTGCTATTCCGCGGTGTTCGGCGCCACCGCCCACCTGTGCGACGGCGTCGGGGTGGCGGGCCTGGAGAAGGACGGCGAGTACCATTACCTGGACGACCAGGGCAGGGTGGCCTTCATCGTCACCGAACAGGGCGTCACCCTGAAAACGGTGGAGGGCATCCCCTCCTTCTGCGGGGCCAACTGGCCGGGGGACGAGTTCACCCGGGACGGCTTCAAGCCGGTGCAGCGCTGCACGGTTTCCGAGCCCAAAACCTACTTCCACGTGGCCATGCGCACCCCGCCCCTGAAGCGGCGGGCCTACGTGCTCAAAGGGGACCGGGTGGAGGTGGTCCCGGCCTGCTTCGAGGGCGGGGACGCCTGGGTTTTGGCCCGCTTCCGGGGACCCAAAGCCACCACCGTGGGCCTGGTCAAAAAAGACGCCCTGGAATGTCTGGAAGAAAACCGGCCATGACCGGCGCTTTACTCCATGGCCCTGAATTTAAAAAATTGAGAGGATCAACCATGAAAGGCAAAAGTGCACACCTCTGGATTTGGCTGTTGATGGCTCTGCTGATTTCCCTGTTCACCGTCCAGCTCTCCGGGGCGGGGGCCAACGACCATACCTGGTGGAAAATCGGTTTCCAGACGCCCCTGGCCTTTTCCAGCCCCAAAGAGATCGGCCTGGACGCCGCGGCCATGATGCATCCCCCGGAAAGCGGCCCGGGCAAGGCCCAGATGGAGATCACCCTGGTGGGCGTGCCCAAAGACATGGCGGAAAGCCTGGGGAATAAGGACGCGGAAATCCTGAATTACGTCAAGGCCACCTTCCTGGGCGCGGCCACCCCCGCCACCAAAAAGGTGGAGCGGTCGTTTATGGGGAAAAAGGTCGCGGGCGAAGCCCAGGACACCACCATCCCCAAGCAAGGCGAACTCGAACTTTACCTGATCCCGCTCACCGATGGGGACAAAGTGGCGCTGGGTTTCACCCGGGACGCCCAATTCCCCAAAGACCAGGCGGACGGCGTCATCAACGCGGTGGCCCAGTCGCTTAAGGAAGTGAAGAAGCCCTGAGGCCGGGCAGGCTTTTTTCGGCTTTGACCGGAGGCCCCGGCAATCTCCGGGGCAGTGGCCCATGGCCCCGGTAGCACGGGCTTCCAGCCCGTGGGTACCCCCGCAAAGCCTGAAAAGGATACCCCCCTCACCCCAGCCCTCTCCCCCCGCCAGCGGGTGGAGAGGGGGAAAAGTTGTAGGGCGGGCACTGCCCGCCGCTCTCAGGTGCCGGATTCGAAGCCAAGCAGAGCTTGGCGGGCAAGCCGGTTCCCAATCGGGAGCCTGGGAACCGGAATATGGTGTAGGGACAGCCGCCCTCGGCTGTCCACGGAGGGCAGGCGGGGGCGCCTGCCCCTACACGCTCCAAACTTTTTAAAACAGCAAACCGTATTAAGGAGGACATATGGCAGACGATTCTTTTGATGACAGCAGTTCATCGGGGTCAGATTCCCAGGACTCCTTCACCGAAACCACCACCGAGTCGTGGTTCGGCCGCCTGGGCAATGCCTTCAAGGGCATTGTGGTGGGCCTCATCATCCTGGTCATCGGCTTTCCCCTGCTTTTCTGGAACGAAGGCCGGGCGGTGGCCACCTACAAGGCCCTCCAGGAGGGGGCCGGGGTCGTGGTTTCCGTGCCCGCCGACAAGGTCAATCCCCAAAATGAGGGGAAACTCATTCACCTCACCGGCACGGCCACCACCGGGGAAACCCTCACCGACCCGGATTTCGGCGTCTCCGCCCAGGCCATCAAGCTCCTGCGCCAGGCCCGGATGTACCAGTGGCGGGAAAACAAAAAGTCCGAGACCGTCAAGAATGTCGGGGGCAGCACCAGCACCAAGACCACCTATACCTATGAAAAGGTCTGGTCCGACAGCCTCATCAAGTCGGGGGATTTCAAGAAGCCGGGGCACGGCAATCCTGCCCAGATGACCTATCCGCCCAAGCAGTTTACCGCCGCCAAGGTGACCCTGGGGGCGTTTGAGTTGTCACCCGGCCTGGTCACGCAGATCAGCGGCGCCGAAGGCCTGTCCATCGACGCGGCTCAGTCCCTGCCCGACAATCTCTGGGCCCGGGCCCGCTGGGAGGGCAACACCCTGTACATCGGCCCAAACCCCCAGGCCCCCCAGATCGGCGACATCCAGGTGGACTTCCAGGTGGTGAAACCCCAGACGGTGAGCATCATCGCCAAGCAGTACCAGGGCCATCTGGAGCCCTACCAGACCTCCGCCGGCCGGAGCCTGGAGATGCTCCAGGCCGGGGTCAGGAGTTCCGAGGCCATGTTCCAGCAGGCCCACTCGGAAAATAAGGTCCTCACCTGGATCCTGCGGGTCGTGGGCGGCTTGTGCTTTTTCATAGGGCTGTCCATGATCCTCAAGCCCCTGTCCGTGCTCCTGGACGTGCTGCCCTTCCTGGGCAATGTGGCGGAGGCCGGCATCGGGATGGTGGCCCTGGTCCTGGCCCTGGCCCTGACCCTCATCACCGTGGCCATCGCCTGGTTTTACTACCGGCCGCTTATGGCCGTGGTCCTCATCCTGGCCGCGGTGGGCCTGATCCTGGGCTACCGCAAACTGCGGCCCAAGGCCCCGGCCCCCCAGCCCGCGGCCTGAGCGGCCGGCTGGCCGGCCAAGCCCGTCAAAATCCGGTTTTCGGTTGGCGGTTGGCGGTTTTCGGTAAAAAAAAATGAGAATAGGTTGAGGTTCTTGCAAAAAGTCGTGGTTGTCACCCTGAGCGCCGCGCAGGGTCTAGTGGTTATGGTGGGCAGAGCCCACCCTACAATTCTGCACAGGCAGGATGCCTGTGCTCCCGGGACCTGTGGAATCGTAGGGCGGGAAAGCGAAGCGCATCCCGCCGTTCAACGCTTCACCTGATTCGGAGCCAAGCAGAGCTTGGCGGACACCGAGGTTCCCAAGCGGAGCTTGGGAACCAGAATATATGTGGAGCAGGCGCCCCCGCCTGCTCTTGTCAAGAACCGCCGGGGCGGCGGTTCCACCTGACAACCTCAAATAACCGCAAACAGCAAACCGAAAACAGAAAACAGAAACCCCCTCAAATGATCCCCAGCAGCAGCGCGGCCAGAAAGGCCGTGGCCGGGTCATCCGGCCCGCCGGCCCCCTCGAGTTTGCCGATGGTGGCCCCGTGGGAGTCGGACAGGCTCTCGCCCTCCAGCTTGCCCAGCAGGGACCCCCGGGCATTGTAGATGGAGTTGCCGTCAAACTTGGCAATGAGCGACCCGGAGGAATTGTAGAGTTTGCCGTCCTCCAGCCTGGCCTTAAAAGACCCGCCGGCGCTGTAGTAGGAGCTGCCCTCGATTTTGCCGATGGTGGCCCCATGGGCGTTGGCGACGCTGCCGCTGTCCGTCTTGTACACCAGAGAGCCGCTGGACTTGTAAGCCTTCAGAGTTTGCGCCGGGGCCGGCGCGGCCAGGGTCACCCAGAAAAGCGCAGCCAGCCCCAGGCTGACCAGCAAACTGGCCCGGCCCCGCAACCGGCCCCCAAGATGTTGACGCCGCATGACCTTATGACCTCCTTGGCCCCACCCCGGGGTCTCCGGGGCGGATCACGGTGAAATTGCCGGAAGGGGCCCACCTCAGGCCCTGCCTGACCCCTTTCCAGGTTTGATGGTAAAGCCAACCCATTATAGAGCATTGATCAGCGGCCGGGGTCCTTTTGACGGACCGCCAGAATAATTTTTTACCGGCCCCAAACACCCGGATAGACGCGGTGTCTCTGTTATGAAAGTTTGTATCGTGTAGGGGCAGGCGCCCTCGCCTGCCCTCCGTGGACAGCCGGGGGCGGCTGTCCCTGCACCTGAAAAGGCTTTTCATTATTTGCGGGTGGGCCGCCGGCCCCCGAGGAGCTGTCCTGAAAAGTCCTTGTGTGGAACCGCCGCCTCGGCGTTTCTGGAAAATAGCCGGCGGGGGCGCCTGCTCCACATATGTTCTGGTTCCCAAGCTCCCGCTTGGGAACCCACGTGCCCGCCAAGCTCTGCTTGGCCCCGCCTCCGGCAGCTGAGAGCGGCGGGTGGAGCCTGCCCTGCACGCTGGTTTATTCCGCAAGCTGAACATTTGGGATTTTTCGTTCATAAAAGTTAACACAATTAATATATCAAGGAATATCAAAGGGTAACGCGTGCTGGAATTGCAGGAAATTAGGCGCTGTTCAGAAATCATGACATTTTTTAAAAATGCCCAAAATATATCGAAGCATATCAAAGAGTTGCCCTCACCCTTTTTGGCATGGCCTTTGCTGTATAGATCCCCAACCTTGTGATTTTGCTAATAAGATAATACTTAGTTTGTTTAAACGAAATAATGTTCAAGCAAAATCCCCTCGGATCTCCGCGCCGGGAAAACCCTTAGGGGAAAGCTAGGGGTTTTGGCAGGAACATTTCAGGTTTTTACTGATTGGCATAGTTATTTAGGTTGTATATGATGGCGATGCTGGCAAAGATCTCCACCTCCTCGTGGCCACATCCCTCTGCAAGCCCCGCCAGCGCAGCGCCGGAAAACCACCCCGCCCCGGAACCCAAGGGAGGATAAGCAGTTTATAAGTTCAATATTTCACAAAACCAGGTTGGCGTCGCCAGAAGGACTCAGCCTTTCCTGGAGGGTTTTGGATCATATAGTCCCCTTTAGATGCATGTACCTTGTATAATTAAATATTTAGGAAAAGCCTCAATCTACCAAAAAAAAGGCATAGACTGCATGAAAAAAGCAATCTTTATTTTGACATGCATGGTCATCTTCATGCCTGTCGTCGCTTGGGGGACCAACATTAACCTCGCCCCTCTTGGCGATTTCACCACCCCCCGGTGGCTGGATATCGCCGATTATCAATATTCCAACGCATACCAATCTTCTTATACCTATGAACAGGCCAACGTTACCCTGGATTACAACTTCTCTTCCACCACCTTTGGTGGGACTCTTAACGCCAGCGGACTCAAGCCCAATTTCGCCTATCAGATGAAGCTGGTGGGCTATGGCAGTGATTCTTCAGATACCAAGAAATTATGGACTAATGAACAGTTGGGCTACGCCGGTCGCTGGTGGCGGGCCCAACCCAACCCCGGCAACTCCAATGATGCCGATTATGAGGCCCATAAGGATGACCCGAATTATCTCTACCAGGGTTATCTGCTCTTCGCCTACTTTGTCACCAACGAGCAAGGCTCCGTCACAGCAACGTTCAGCGCGGACAGCAGCTTCCATGTGTTATGGGCCACACCCGGTTCCACTGGGGACGGCACTGGCCATCGCACCCCGGGAACTAACGATGGACCGGTTACCAATTACAATTTCACCGCTTCTCCTGACGTTAATTCCTCCGCTTATGCCACCAACTATGGTTCTGCCATTGTAGGCATTTATGGTCAATGGGAGTCCCCTCGGGCTCTCCCAGGAGAATTGGTCCTGTCCCCTGGGGCATATTCCTGCCAGTTCATCCTCACCGAGGAAAGCTTTCATCAGAGCGGCATAGGCGGCGGCTGGGCCAGTGTTATGGGCGCCGATGTTCAGTTTCAGGTGGTGCCCGTGCCTCCGTCGGCGCTTCTGTTCGGTACCGGAATTTTGGGGCTTTTAGCTCTCATTATTAAAAGATAAAGGGAATTGATAGGGGGATTCCTGCATGCGTCTGCTCCCGCTGATCCGGCTGCTTACGACTCTCTTGCTGTTGTTACTCCTGTTTCCCGGTTCTCTGCTGGCCAATAATGGGTTTGTGAGCGCACAGGGTACGCAGTTCTCCTTGAATGAAAAACCTTTTTATTACACGGGTACCAACAACTACTATATCGGCATCGACCCCGGCATAAGCCAGCCCCAGGTAGATGAAGTGTTGCAGTCTGCCAAGGATATGGGTGTAACGGTAGTGCGCGCCTGGGGTTTCAACGACGGCTCAGGCGGCCTCCAGACCGCTGCCGGGGTTTACGATGAAACTGTATTCAAAAAGTTGGATTATGCCATTTCCAAGGCAGGGCAGTTGGGGATCAAACTCATCATTCCCTTTGTCAACAACTGGGATGACTACGGCGGCATGAACCAATATGTTAATTGGGCCGGAACTACAGGGCATGATAGTTTTTACACCAATGCCACCTGCAAGGATTATTACCAGAATCATATTAGCACCATATTAAACCGCGTGAATACATATAGCGGTGTGGCCTACAAAAACGACCCCACTATCATGTCCTGGGAGTTGGCCAATGAGCCCAGAGCAACCAACTCTGACACCCTTAAAACCTGGATTACAACGATGAGCGCCTATGTGAAAGGCCTCGACTCCAAGCATCTTCTGACCACCGGCGTGGAAGGGCAAAACTTGGCTGATTTTCGCAAATATCACCAGAATATGCCTAACATTGACTTTGCCACCATGCATATTTATCCTGACTCCTGGGGTATGAATCTGACCGCCTCCAAGCAATACATAGACGACCGTATCGTGGAAGCCAACACCATGCTGCGCCTGCCGGTCATCTTGGAGGAATTCGGGAAGTACCGGGACGTGGCCAAACCTGTTCCCGCCGTGCCCACCGGCGGCAGCGGCAATACCACTACTCGCGACACGTATTTCCAGTCTTTCTATGATGTGGTGCGGGAAAGCCACGGTGCGGGCTCCAACTTTTGGATTTTGTATCACAATTCTTATCCCGATCATGACGGCTTTGGGGTTTATTCCCAGGACACCTCCACCACGAATATCATCAAAAACGAAGCGGCTCTTATGAGTGCCAAAAACAGTGGTTATCGCACCGTTCCCCTCTTCGACTTCGGCACCGGTACCCAGGGGTGGACGCGCGACTGGAATCCCAGTGGGGGTTCGCTTACTCTTTCTCAGACTGAAGCTAAGGGGTTCCCATTTCCAATTTCAAATGGGGCTTTGCAGGTCAACGGACTCAATTTGACCGGCAGCGGTTGGGTCGATGGTGGGGCCGTTCGCTTTATTCCTTATAACTATGGCATCATGAATTTCGCCGGGGAAGGCATCGAAAAATTTACGGTTCAGGTATTGGCACCGGAAGAATACGGTTCAGGGCTGAAGGCATCAATATATATCCATACTGGCAGCAGTTGGACATGGAATGAGGGCCCTTGGATTGCCCTGACACCGGGAGAATGGACCGAAATATATTTTTCCACCCTTGGTTTTGACCTGACTTCTCTCCGGGACTTCGGTGTCCATTTCGCTCTGGATGGCGGTTCTTATATTGGCCCGGTGTATATTGATTTTCTGGCCACGGAATCCCCGGTGCCTCTGCCGGGCTCGGTTTTGCTTTTGGGCTCCGGTCTTTTAGGTCTCGCGGCTTTTTCAAGAAGAAAACGGCAATAATTCTTTCCGGAATAGAATCGAAAGGTTATCAACATTACTATAGATTGGTCCCTAAACAGTGGAGAATTGCCATTTGGAAAAATTAAGGCTTTAGGCTTTAACAATATAAAGAAGTTAGGCCCCTTTGAACTTTGTTCAGAGGAATTTTAAAATCCAAGTTTTTATGAAAGGAGGTTGATAACTAAAAGTATTCGTTAGAATATTTTGGGGGTTATTAATGGAACTTCTCAACTCTATTCTATCTGATTCCCATTAAGGAGGGAATTCCATGAAAAAATTTATCTTTTTAACTTTAAGTTTCGCCTTACTTGGTTTGTTCTTAAGCGATTCGGCCCAAGCGTTAACTTTTTCACCTGATGACAGTTACCAAATGGCCGAATTCGTGGAGACCCAAGAGGGAAATCTCAACTCAAAGACCGACACCGCCGGCCCTGGTGTTACTTACAATTTCACATTGACTTCAACCGGCTGGGGCGATGTTCAGATCAGCGATCCCTGGCAGCCAACTACGAACAACTTTAACGCGTACAACTCCTACGGTATGTACTTCACCAATCCAAGTACCAACACTGATAAATTCTCGGTAGAGATGTTTCTTAACACGGGGTGGACCGATAATCCTCCTGGTGAGCCGGACAACCGCTATAGTTCAAGCTGGGTGTATGACATTGCCCCTGGAGAGACCAAGTATATTTCGGTTGACCTCACTAATGCCATAAACCTTAACCATGTCACCCACATTGGCTTCAAGATCGGCGCCAACGTGAACGGAGATGGGGATTACACGTTTGACGTTCAGGCAAGCAGTGTTCCGCTCCCCCCGAGTGTATTGCTTTTAGGAAGCGGCCTGTTGGGCCTGGGGCTTTTGGGTTTCCGCCGGCGCCGCAATTAATAAGTCATCCTGATCCGAATATCAACGGCAGGGCCAGAAGTTGGGGCCCTGCCTTTTTTTCCTGGTTGCCGGTGTCGGGCCTGGAAAACCCGGGGCTGACCGGCGCAACAGGTTGTAGGGCGGGAAAGCGGAGCGCCTCCCGCCTTAATGAAACCCGGTGGCACAGGTTTTCAACCTGTGCGGGACGGGCTGGAAGCCCGTGCTACCGGTCAGGGGTGGATTTGTGCAGGGCGGGGCACTGCCCGCCGCTTTCAGGCGCCGAAGGCGGGGCCAAGCAGAGCTTGGCGGGCAAGTGGGTTCCCAAGCGGAGCTTGGGAACCAGAAGAAAAAGATGTGGCGCCGGTGCCCCCGCCTGCTCTTCTCAAGAAACCGCCGGGGGCGGCGGTTCCACACAAGAACTTTTCAGGACAGCTCCTCATGGGCCTTCGGCCCACCCGCAAGGCATGAAAAGACCGGCTTTTTTGACTTTGGACCCTGGACCCTGGACTTTGGACTTTTCATAACAGAATGAATGTTAAAGGCGGGATGCGCTTCGCTTTCCCGCCCTACGGTTACTTTACCCTTGGGACTTTGGACTTTTCAGGTCATAATAACAAGAAAAATTCCACACACCTCCACCGTTAACCGCACCCCGGAACTCCGGTCATGCTGAAATCCCTCACTGCTTTGGTGGCCTTTCTGTCTCTGTGGCCCGGGGCCCTGCCGCCCCTGCCCCCGGAGGCCCCCCGGCCGGCGGTCCAGGCGGTGGTTTCGGGCCAGGCCCCGGAGGGCCTCCGGCACATCTTTTTCTGCCCGGCCGACGCGGCCGCCAACCCGGAGTACACCGTGCCCACCCCCAGGGCCGCGGCCGCGGCGGGGGGATTTTTCGATCCCCGCTTCAGGGCCCGCTTGGAGCTGCTTATCAAAAAGCTGGCCCGGCGCCACGGCCTGGACGAGGGGCTGGTGCGGGCCGTGCTCGCCCAGGAATCCGGCGGCGACCCCCGGGCCGTGTCCCCCAAGGGGGCTCTGGGGCTCATGCAGCTCAGGCCCGACACCGCCGGCGCCATGGGGGTGACCGACGCCTTCAACCCGGAGGACAACCTGGCCGGCGGGGTGAAGTATCTCAAATACTGCCTGGGACGCTTTCAGGATGACGTGGTCCTGGCCCTGGCGGCCTACAACGCCGGGCCGGGCGCGGTGGAAAAACACCAGGGCGTCCCCCCCTACCGGGAGACGGAGGATTTTGTCAGCGCCATCACCCAGGCTTACACCGGCAAGGCCTGGACCAGGGAGGCGGCGCCGGGGGCTCAGCCCTCGGGCGCGGCGGTGAAAGCTGCGCCGGTCCCCGAGAAAACCGGGCTCAACTGGCAGGTCCCCGGGCCCACCTGGAAGATCCCCCCGCCCCATCCCAGCATGGCAGGACCCCGCTGGCAGGGCAAATCCCCGGAGCCCCGCCAGGCCCCCCCGGCCAGCCCCGGCCGCGTCAGTCAATCCCCCCGGTCCGGGGGACCAAAGGCCGATTTCTAAGAGAAAAAGAGGGTTCCAGGATTGGGGCCGCGCGGGTTTTAAGGCCGCGTGAGCCGCGGGCCCTTCATCTTGCCCCCCAGCCCTCTCCCCCCGCGGGGGGAGAGGGGGATGAGGAAGTTCCTGTAGGGGCGGACCCAGGTGTCCGCCCGACTTTAGGGGCGCACACGCGGGTGCGCCCCTACATAAAAGAATGAAAGCTAATCCTGGGACACAATTCTGGCCGGCATACCTGGTTCCGGATAGGTGCTTTTGAACGCCGGAGGCGCGGCCCTTTGCCGCCCGCCGACCTCTGAGCTTTTTCTTATAAAAAGGGAAATTCTTGCCCATGATTCTTGCCGGGCAATAGGTGATCAGCTTTGTAGGGTGCGTTTCACGCACCATTTTTTGGCGCGTAAAACGCGCCTGCGGCAGACTTGGCGTCTTGGCGAGATTATTTTTTCACGCAAAGCAGCCAAGGGGCAAAGATTGGGGCGTGAACTTATACCGTGAAGATCCCCTTGGCAATGTAGAGCAGGCGCCCTCGCCTGCTTCGGAAAAGAACAGCCGGGGGCGGCTGTTCCACATTTTTCATCCTCGGGGGTGGCCAATTGTGGCCATGAAAGTTTCATAACAGGCCAAAAGGCGGGAGGCGCTGCGCTTGCCCGCCCTACGGCCCTACAGCCCTGTTCAGTACAGGCGGGACGCCTGTGGTCCCGGGTCATGGGTGTGGGGCGGGGGTGCGGGGGAGGGGGCAGGGGTCGCCGGCACCGGTAGCACGGGCTTCCAGCCCGTGGGAACCCACCTCCCCCCCCATAAAAAATTTTAAAGGACAGGATCAACGCCAAACGCGGGATGCTGTAGGGGCGGGTTTTAAACCCGCCCCTACAAAAGATTTTCACTTCCGTGGTTGAATGAAATGTAGGGCGGGCACTGCCCGCCGCTCTCATGGTGCCGGCAGCGGGGCCAAGCAGAGCTTGGCGGGCAGGTGGGTTCCCAAGGGGGACCTTGGGAACCAGAAGAGATGTGGAGCCGGCGCCCTAGCCGGCTTCGGAAAAGAACAGCCGGGGGCGGCTGTTCCACACAGACGCAAAACAAAGCGCAGGCTGAAGCCTGCGGCTACATTTTGGCAGAGGTTCTGTGGCTGCGCGGAATCAGCGCGGCGGCAGGCCCGGATTTTGCAAGAAAGGAGTACAAAGCATAGCCCGGTGAATTTCAAAACTGCTTGAATTTCCTTAAAAATAACCAGAGCGGCCGCCAAGGAAAAGCTTGACAGGCTGCGGCAAATGCAGTCTAATAATTTAGACAATCGCACCTTTACAGGAGAATTGCGGGTTGCGCATGCACGAAAATCTGAAACCTCATTGTCAAGGCGCCGGGGGACGGCCCGGGCGCGTGTCCGGGCCCGGGCTGCCGGCGGCGCTGCTGGCCGGGCTCCTGGCAGGTCTGCTGTTGCTGGCCTGGGGCTGCGCGCCGCGCCT
>JBGSLA010000133.1:0-2280 GCA_041740935.1 Desulfobaccales bacterium
CAGCGCCAATGTGGTCACCGTGGGGCTGGCGGAAAAGGCGGGCTACAAAATCTCTTTTGTAGAGTACATGAAGGCCTGCTGGTGGCCCATGATGATTACGGTTGCCATCAGCATGGTATATCTGTTGATCGCTTATTGAAGTCGGGCTGAGTCAAGCGGGGCCGGCGTTCCTGCCCCGCTTGATCCATGGCAAAGAACTGGTTATGCTTCCAAATAAAGGCTTGATCCCGTGGCCGCCGCCAGATGATCAAGTCATAAGGAGAAGCCTGGGAGGCGGTTTTTCCGGATGTATAACGTAGTTGTCGAGTAGCGGGGGGAGTCTTATTCTGAGGTGGATCCGGTTTTTTTGGACACGGGATTAGGAGATAATCAGTGACCCAGGAGGACCGGAAGTTGGCAAGAGAGCACGATGATGACCAGGTAAAGGTTGAGGTGAGCCCAGAGGGGACGGAGGGAGGCCGTAGGCCGACCGGAGTCCCCCCTGGGGAAGCAGGAGTGAGGGCCTTGGCCCAGGGCCAGCGGTGGACGGCGCCCAGGAAACGAGAGGTGGTGCTGCGGATCTTTCGGGGCGAACCTTTGGACCTGCTTTCCCGGGAGCTGGGGGTCGAGCTTTATCGGCTGGAAAAATGGCGAGACGCCGCCCTGGCGGGCATGGAGGAGGCCCTCAAGGCCAGAGGCGGCGACCCCCTCAAGGCAGAGTTGGACCACGCCATGCAGCGCCTCGGTAAACTGACCATGGAAAACGAGTTGTTGTGGACCAGAGTGAGGCGCCCTGGCCCTTTAGCCAAAAGGAGGTCGAAGAAATGAGCCGCACGGCCTCCTCTGCCACCACCAGACCTTACGGCGTCAAACTGGTCTGCCGGACCTGGGAGCAGCCTCGCTCGTCTTACTATGTCTCCCGTCGCGGCGCTGAACTGCCGGTGCGTTTGGCCCCAGCCGGCAAACGGGGGCCGAAGACCATACTCTCTGACCCCGAACTCCTGGAACTGATCCGGGCGGACCTGAAGGCCTCGCCGTTTCAGGGCGAGGGTCACCGCAAGGTCTGGGCCCGGCTGCGGGTGCGGGACGGGGTCAAGGTAGGCCGCGGTCGGGTGCTCAAGCTCATGAGAGAGAATAACCTCCTCTCTCCCTACCGGGGCCGGCGCGGCAAGCCCCGTCTCCACGAAGGGAAGATCATCACCCAGGCGCCTAACCTCATGTGGGGCACCGACGGCGCTAAGGTCTTCACCGTGGAGGAAGGCTGGAGTTGGCTCTTCGTCGCGGTGGAGCACTGGAATGCCGAGTGCATGGGCTGGCATGTCTGTAAACTGGGGACCCGATTTGCGGCCCTGGAGCCCATTTCCCAAGGTCTGATGACTACTGCCGGCTCAGTGGCGGCGGACGCCGGCCGGGGCCTGTCTCTGCGGATGGACCACGGCACCCAGTACCTGTCGGATCATTTTCAGAACCAGCTCAAATACTGGGGGATCAGTCCAAGTTTCGCCTTTATCGAACAACCACAGACCAATGGCGTGGCTGAACGCTTCAACCGGACCCTCAAGGAGCAAGTCATCTATGGCCGGGTGTTTCAGAATCTCGAGGAGGTTAGGACGGCGGTCAGGCGCTTTGTGAACACTTACAACCGGGAATGGCCGGTGGAAAAGAACGGCTTTCTCAGCCCCTGGCAAATAAAGGCCCAGTGGCTCGCCCAGGACTCAATCGCCAGGGCGGCTTAAGAATAACTTGTGTCCAGAAAACCGGGTGCGGTAAAGCTTTTGTTGAGAATAATGAGAGATTTTGAAAAAAATTCTTGACAAATGTCCTTAAAGTTCTTAATCGAAAATATAAATACCCTAATTTGGTGGGGGGAGCGGCAATGAAAATTCTGGGCTTGATTTTAATGCTTTTGTTGTTTGCAGGATGCGCTACCTTCCAGCATTCGGAGTTGATCGCCACCGATCAACAAGGATTTGCTGATGGTAAATACTCCCTCGACAGCCAAGGACCAACGGGCAGTGTTCTTATTTCCGGTACTGGAGCTGGTTGGGGAGCCCCCGCGTCCGGCGGTTTTGGTGGCGCGGCAATATTTGGAGAAACCGGCCCACCCAAGGGCAATGCCGTTAATTTTGCCAGAGCGGTGGCCATGATCAATTACAGCAAAAAGCTAAAATCGGTCAAGTATGATGAAATGGGCGGCGTCATCGAGTACGAATTCGACCAAAAGCCCTTACCCGGGAGAAGCGGCCAACCGGCGGTTTCGAAACAATCAAAGCTACCTTCTTCTTTCGGCTACCAACCGGT
>JBGSLA010000134.1:0-5817 GCA_041740935.1 Desulfobaccales bacterium
CCCTCCCCTCTCCACATTCCCCCCGGCTGCCCCTTCCATCCCCGCTGCCCGGAGGCCCAATTCCCCCGGTGCCGGGAAACCACCCCCCCCTTTCGGGAAACCTCCCCCGGCCATTGGACGTCCTGCCATTTCCGTTAAAAAAAAGGGGGCCGGGGCCCCCTGGGTGCTTTCCTTTCCCGCATGGAAAATACGTGCTAAAATTTATTTGTGAAAAAATACCTGCCGGATATTTTTCTCCTCGGCCTCGGCCTCCTGGTGATGGCGCTGCTCATGTATTTAATCGCCTTAAGCGACGGCTGGGTCTGTCTGTTGTGCATCCTGTCCCTGGCCGTGGTCTGGACCGGCTGGTACCGCCACCTTCTCCGCCTGGCCTTGAGGAGCCTCGGGGTGGACCCCGACGACCAGGACGACCTGCCTTATTTCCCGGGCTGACCTGCTGCCGCAAAAACTGGCGCCACCCCAGCCTGCTTTCCCGTCAACCAGTCTGGGGTGGCGTCCCCCTCCTTACGCCGATTTTGCCGGATTAATTCGCCAGGTTGGCCATGGCCTTCCACACCGCGCCCGCGTTGTTCATCCCGGAGGTGGTGCACACCCAGCCCGGAGCCCCCCCGGCCGCGGCCCCGGTGTTCCAATGGACGTCACCCTTCTGGGCCCATTGGTTGTATAAGGGCGATGACGCATTGGTGGGAATGACCGACCCCCAGGTCATGCGGTTTCCCCCGATTTTCACCTGACTCTCATGCTCATCCCTGCCCTGCTGAATCCCCCTGCTGGGGCGGTTACCGATATGCACCGTGGGTTCTGCGACATAGCAGGTGCCGCACCCGGCCGTCTGGGCGAAGGAGTTTACTTGCAGATAAACCTGGGTGGCGTTACTGGGGATATAACAGCCGGCGGAGAGCTTATACCAGGTATCGTTGGATTGTGCGGTACCCATGGGCCAGGCGATGTAGGAAGAACCAGAACCGTAGACGCACACCCACCTGGCGGTGCCGTCGGTGTATTCGGCGCCGATGGTATCGGTCCAACTCGGCGCGCTCGCCCCGCTGGTGCCGCTCTGCACGCACACAAAAAAGCGCCCGTTCACGCCGCTGCCGATTACCCCATCGCCTGCCTTGTAGGTCGTGCTTGCCGACCAGGCCGGCACCGACGCCGTCACCCCCAGGATAACCCCGTTGCTGGAGAAGGTCTGGCCGCTGGGAAGCATGGCCCAGGCGGAGCCGGTGATGTAGCTCCCCAGCACCATGGCCCTTTCTTCGGCGCTCATGGTGTAGTTGAGATAAGCCGTCCCCGTGGACATCAATTTGGCGCAATAGGTGCTCAGATGACGGGTGGTGTCGGTTTCGCCGTTTCCGCATTTGGTCCAGGTGGCGTTGGCGTGTACGCCCCAGCCGTCGGGCCGGTCCGTCTGCCAGCGGTTCAAGTAGGTGTTGTTGATGACATTCAGCCCGTTTTGGCCGTTCAGGGCGTATTGGGTGTTCAAAGCCGCGTTGTAAATTGTAGTGGTGCCGTACATCTCCAAACAACCGGAAAGGTCCACCAGGCCATGGGCCATAGTCATCTGGCAGTTGGTCATGACAATGCCGGAACACCCCGGATAGATGGTCAGATGCGAAAACATGCACCCGGTCATGGTAATGCCGGATGAGTTTTTGATAGATGAATAATGATCATTTGGGTTTTTTGGTTTTACATTGGACAGGTTGATGTTGCGGCAGCCTTCTAGCAGGACACCGTAACTGCAGTTCTCGATATGTAAGGCCTCTAAATTGAAGCCATAACTATCTTTTATAAAGATAGCGGTCGTGACATTCTCGATATTTCCTCGTATTCTCCAGTTGTCTCTGGTGTTTTCCACATAGATGCCGTAGGTCCCGGTATAAGTGCCGCTCATACGTACATCCATATCATTCCAGGTATTGTTAACCCATTGCGCATCGTCATTAGTTATTTTTAGGTTGTTGGCCATCTGACCGTAAGATATACCGTACTCATTCATCACATTACCGCCGATGCCGAAATTAAGTTTCCAGTTAACATGTTCACAACCCTGGATAATCATGGCAAAGTCGGTGCTGCCGATCATAAAGTGGAGCCTTCCTATCTCACACATAATGCCGCGGATCATCTTAAAGGCGGTGGTGCAAGCATTGCTTCCCCCGGCGAAAAATATGTCTTTGATGCGCCAGTTATAAGAATTGGCACCGGATTGCCCCACAGTGAAGCCAACTTGCCCAGGAGTCTCCACCAGAATTACCGACTTTACTGAGGTTCCATAAAGCCCAAAGCCATTCCGTGCCGACCCCTCAATATTGCCGATCCATACTACAGGCTCCGCAATGCGGTATACTCCGGGGCCCAGGCGGACGTTCTGGTGGCTGGCCAGACAATCGTCCACCTTGTTGAATGCAACAGAGCAATCATTTGCCGCCCCGGTCTGCGCCCCCCACCATTCCAGGGGACAGTCCACTGTCGGGCTTTTGGTCAGGCTGGGCTTTCCTGTGCCGGTCCATTGGAAGATTTTGTACGCCCCCGCCTCCAGCGGTCCTTCGATACTCAGAGTCACGCCGTCCGAGATGGTAAAATAGGCGCCGTTTTCAATTTTCAAACGGATGTGGCTGCCGATGGTGCAATTGCTGGCGACTGCCACCGCGCCGGTCTCTGCCGGGATAACCAGGGTGGTTTCGGTAGCGCCGATAGTAGCCAGAGCCTCCGAGAGCGTAGAGTAACCGGTCTCTCCCAAAATGTTGTAGGGCTTGGGGCCGCCGGCGGAGCTGGGAGTGCAGAACTCCAGCGCGGTTTCGCCGGCATTCACCCGCAGGGCTTTGCCCGCCTGACCGCTGTAGGAATCAGGCGCGTCCGTCAGGCCGGTAAAAGTGGTTGACCCGCCGCCGGACAGATTGGCAATCTGCACCTTTTTCTTGTTAAAGCTGTTGGCGCTGTCTTCGATGAGAACCAGGTCGGCCCCTGCCGGCGAGGTCTTCTCGGCAAAGGAGCCGAAATCTCCCGCCGCCCTTTTCAGTTGCGCGTCATTGGTGACGTTTCCCAAACCGACTTGGGCTTTGGTGACGGCGTGGGGGTTGCTGGTGCTGCTGAGATGGTTGTCCCAGTTGGTTTCCTGAGTTGCGGTGGGAATGATCTTGGCCGCGCCGTCCGGAATATCATCCGCTGACACCTGACCAGCCGCGGTGCCCCAATCAATGTGGGTGTCTTTGACCGTATCCGCGGCACTGGCAATAGCGCCCACCTGGGCCGCAGTGACGGCGTGGGGGTTGCTGGTGCTGGCCAGATGGGCATCGATTTGGGCGTGGGTGTTGGTGCCGGCTCCCGCCAGGGTTTGATGGTCCAGGGCATCGGCCCCGCCCGCCTCATGCCGGCTCTTGTGGCTGGAAACGTCCACCCCATCCACCGTGCCGCTCACCGTGAGGTTGCCGTTCACGCTCAGCCCGGCAAAGCTGGGGGAACTGCTGGAGGCCAGGTTCTGGTTGATGGCATCCAGGTGGGTTTTGTTCGCATGGGCGTGATCCGGGTTGCCGAACTCCAGAGCAGTCCCCCCGGCATTGACCCGTACTACCCTCCCTGCCTGACCGTCGTAGGAGTCCGGCGCGTCCGAAAGACCGGTAAAGGTGGTGGACCCGCCGCTGCCGCCGGGCAGGTTGGCAATCTGCACCTTTTTCTTGTTAAAGCTGTTGGCGCTGTCTTCGATGAGAACCAGGTCGGCCCCTGCCGGCGAGGTCTTCTCGGCAAAGGAGCCAAAATCTCCCGCCGCCCTTTTCAGTTGCGCGTCATTACTCACATTGCCCAGACTCACCTGACTCGGGGTGTGGGTATGGGTGAGGGTGGAGGCCGCCACCCAGCCGGTGTTCCCGGCGCCGCTTTCCTTGACATACACCAAAGGCGCGCTGCCGGTGGTTTTGGTAAACCTGGCCCCCACGGGCGCGGCCACCGTGCCTTCCGGGGTTGAAGGCGGCGACGCCAACCACACGTCATAGATGGCGCTCACCCCGCCGAAAACCACCGCGCCGCTGCCGGCAAAAATCTGGTAGGGGCCGGCCTCCACGGTGCCGTTGATGGTCAGGGTTATGCCGCCGGCAACCTCAAATTTCCCGCCTTTTTGAACCACCAGGGCAATATTGCCGGGTATGGTGGTATTCCCGGTGACGGCCACCGTTCCCGCCGGAATGGTCAGGGTGACCTGGGTGCTGCCGATGGTGGTCAGGGCTTGGGCCAGGGTGGTGTAATTGGGGTCGCCCAGGGTCTTGTATTTCCCCAGATGGGCGTCCACCCGGACCAGGCCGGTGTCAAAATTCGCTTTTTCTTCGGGCCCCCGGGCCCCCAGGTCGGGTTTGTAGATGAACTGATGGTCGCTCCAGGTTCCGGCCGTGGCCACCACCGCTATAAGCACCAGGGAACAGATCCCCGCCAACCGGATGAACCGCTGCTTCATAAAATCCTCCTCGAGAAGGCCGGCGCCCGCCCTTCTCCCTTTTTTTCTGTATTCCCTGGTTGGCATTTTTACTGAAATGTATGATTTTTTCCCAGCATGGCTAGTAACTCTGTCACTTTATACGGTTTGCGGTTTGCGGTTTTCTGTTTTCAATAAAAAATAGTGAAGCAATTCATTATGGTGTGGGGTTCATTGGGTTTCATTTAAAAGAAAAGATACTTCACTTTGCTCAGACATGTAGACATGTAGGGCGGGCACTGCCCGCCGCCATAATCCGTCGGATGCGGGGCCTGGCAGAGCCTGGCGGGAGAGCCGCTTCCCAGGCGGGAGTCAGGGAAGCATCATGAAGTGGTGCGCCTCCGAGGTCGGCTGGTGGGCGGGCGGCGCCCCGCTTGCGAAAACCTACACCGGCTTTCTGATAACCCCTAAATAATGGCTGTTGAGAAACCGCAGCTTTTCGAGGAGAAAACACAGCAGGAAGGAATGGGGCGCCAGGCGGCGGGCGATGGGGGGGCCAGGGTGAGGCGCCGGAGGGTAATGTCGCAACCGGGAAACAGCCGGTGAATTTCAGCCTTTTTGACCCCCCGCACATCAGAATTGGCGGGATTGTTGAGAAAATAATCATACCACAGGATGAGGCCCCCGGGTTTCAGCACCCGGAGCATCTCCCGGGCCACCGATTGTTTCATGAGGGGTTCCAGGATGGAGGTGAAGACCGTGGACTGGAGGACCAGGTCGAAGGCCTCGGCGGCCAGAGGCAGATAGGCGCCGTCGGCCTGAATCAGGCCCACCCCGGCGGACAGATTGGCCCGGGCCGCGGCCAGAATGTCGGGCAATAATTCAAGGCCGGTGAGGTTTCCGGGTTCCGCCCCCCATTTGATGAAATCCCCCAGCCATACACCGTCGCCGCAGCCGATCTCTAGAATTTTTCTGCCCTGCAGGCCGCTCAGTCCCAGGTTCCTGAGCAGAGTCAGCACCTGACGCTCTCTTTGCTGCAGCAAAAACAGCTGGCCGGGATTGAAGGGGGAATACCGGTCGCCCTCGCGGCGCCGGCCATACGCGGCCTTGAGCCATTGCACTTCGGCCGCCAGACGGGCCCTGTCTTCCCGGGTTGCAGTCATCGGTCTTTCCCAGTTTCTGTTCCTGAAAAGTCCAAAGTCCGGGGTCCAAGGTCCAAAGTCAAAAAAGCCGGTCTTTTCATGCCTTACGGGTGAGCCGAAGGCTCATGTGCAACTGCCTGGAAAAGTTCCATGGCCTCAAATCCCGAAATCGCACCTATGTCCGGTAGAACGGTCTTCCAGCCCGTCCTTGCACAGGCAAGATGCCTGTGCTCCCGATAAAAAGGGGGTTGGGTGGGGGGTCTGGGGGGA
>JBGSLA010000135.1:0-34948 GCA_041740935.1 Desulfobaccales bacterium
TGCTGGATGTCGTCGCCCCGCATAATCGCTGCCTCCGGATAACATATTGTTATCGTTAACTATAACACCTTTTTGGCAGTATGGACAGCGTTATTTAGGCGTCACCAAGAAAAGAGTTTTTCAACAGCCTGTTAGGCTGCGCTGGAGGCTACAAACCCGGAAAAGGCTCCGGGCGCCGGCTGAAGCCGGCGGCTACATTTTTCGGCGTTTCGTGAATGCCTGGAACTTAACGTCAGACTGAAACGGTATATTCCGTGAATTTCCGGAGGGTAATGTAAGTTAGGGAGATTTCTCGGTCGGCACATGAATATTTCAAGAGGCCCGAGGTAATTTCACAATTTTTTTTGCCCAAAAACCAAATATGCAATCACGGGCAGAGGTCGGCAATCCCCTTTTATTCTGAGGAGAGGGAGGCGTATTAATTCCTCAGGGGATGCATCCTCAGGAAGTAGGTCCCCTGGGGAAAAAACCCGGCCTCCAGCAGCACCCCGGAGACCCGGGGGCCGGTCTGGTCGAACAGGAAATTCCCCAAAGAAAAGACCTGGCAGGAATTGCGGGTCCCTATCAAACCACCGGCGCGATGGGAGTGGCAGCCGATGATGACCTCCACGCCCTTATCCTCCAGGAGCGCAGCCAGGGCCTCTTCCCTTGGGCCGGCCGCGGCCGCGAATTCCCGCCCCCAGTGCAGCATGGCGAACAAGGGTTTGTCCCGTTTCAGCCCTGCCAGGCCCTCCAGGTCCTGCCGGGTGAGGAGCGCGGTTTTTGGCTCGGGTTGATTATCCAGATCGGTGAAGCCGGCCAGATAAAAGGGGCCGAGATCCAGGACCCGGCGGTTTTCCAGGCAGGCGATGCCAGCCTCGGCCAGGCGCCGCCGCATGGCTAGATAGGAGTCCTCGCCCAGGTCCCGGCTGTGGTTGTTGGCCAAACTCACCGCCCGGACGTTCAGTTCCGCGAGCAACGGCAGGGTCAGGGACTCCGCCATGCACAGGGTATAAGGGCCGGGGTTTTCGGGACAGGCGGCGGCCAGCACCCCTTCGAGGTTCAGGATCAGGGGTTGGCCGCCGGTGATCCGCAAAACCTCCCGCCTGAGCGCGGCGCGCCTTTCCGGCGCGGCCAGTTTTTTGGCCACCAAACGCCCGAAAAAGGCGTCGCCCCCGAAAAAGAAGGATTGGGCCCCCTCCGCCGGCAGGGGCGCCGGGCTGTAAAGCTGGACGATATAGCTGGTGGTTTTTTGGAGGGATCCGGTGGTGTATTCCTGGGAATTGCGGTTGGCTGTGACCGTGGGGCCGGCCCCGTAAACCTGGCGCTGCAGGCGCATCTGCAAATACTGGCAGCCCCGGCAGTCCAGATGGGCCGGGGCGCTGAGGCTCAGGACCTCCTGGGGGTCGCCGCCGCTCAGCACCCGCAGGCTCTCCTGGTCCCGGCGCCGGGCCTCTTCTTGGGGGAGATAATGGGAAAAATCCGTGCTCTGCACCAGGAGGGCCTCCGGGCCGAGAAGGGGGGCGAGGTGGCGCGCCAGGGCCTCCCACTGGGCCGGTTGACTGGTGTTTTTTATGGCCAAAGGCACAATCCGGGCCCGGGGGAAATGATGGGCCATAAAGGGCAGCAGGGCCTGGACCCCGTGTTCGTGGGAAAAGAGGTTGGACTCGCTGACCAGCGGGTTTTCGAGCAGCCGCGCCACGGCCTCGCGGTCGGTGGCGACCCTCCCCAGGGCGGTGTCAAAATCCCGCCGGGTGACGGCAAAGGGGGTGCGGCTGCGGGAGAAATGGTCAGGGCTGAGGATGATAATCCGCCGGTAATCCCGGCCCTGGACCCGGGCGAAGGCCCTGGCCACCAGGTCCGCGGCCAGGAGATGATGGGGCACGGTGAGGCCGCTGATGGTTTGGGCAAAAGGCTTTACCCGGCATTGGCCCAAGGCCGCGACAAACGGCCCCCGGTCGGGAAAAAGGGGCGGAAAGGCCCCTTTCTCCGGGGGAGCATCCGGGCCGCAGCCGCACGCGGCCAGAAAGAAAATACCGGCAATAAGGGCACCTAGCCCCATTTATTTACTCAGCAGGCCTTTATACCAGAAATTCTTCTCCGGCAAGGGGCCTTTATGCTCATAGACCCGGGCCTGCCAGTCGGCGTCGGTGTAGCGGGTGTCGAGCGGCCCGGTAAATTCATAGTGGTTGAAGGCCACCCCCACGGCCAGGCGGACCTTGTCTTCATTCCCTACCAGCACCAGCATGATATAGGGCTCGCCGGTGGCCTCATAGAGGATCTGCCCCTTGAGCGCATCGGTGGACACGTCGGCGATCAGGCCGGCGCGCAGGTCCTTTTCCTCCAGGGTCACATTCTGGTCCCGGGGCTCAGCCATGTAAGAGAGCGTATTGACCCGCAGCTTTTCATATTCCGCTTCGGTCAGGGGGACGCCCTCGAGTTCCTTGGCGGCCAGGGAGGCGTAAAATTCCACATCCTGCTTAAAGTTCCGCAGCGCGCCGAACTCCTCCAGATCATTTTTGAAGAGCCCGTATCGGACATAGCCGGATTCGACGTAGGCCACCAGCCGGCCCAGGGTCTCCCAGAAGGCCAGGTTGGGCTCCACCAAACCTTTGGGCACCGGGGGCGGCTTGCCCTCATCGCCGCCGTTTCCGGCTTCGGCGTAATTTTGCTTGGCGTAGAGCAAAGTGTCGTGCTTGAGTTCGGTATAGGAGCCCAGGAAGCCTTCGATCTGTTTGACCGGGAACATCGGACCCTGCATGTAGAGGGGGTAGCCCGGGCCGTAGGTGGAGGTCAGGGTGGTGAGCAGCCTGAGCCAGGCCGAGCCCACGGAGCTATACCATTCCGGGTCCTTGACCTTCTTCAGATCTGCGGCCACCTCGTCCAGGCGGCCGTTGAATTGGGCCGTCTCCACCTCAGAGAAGGGCGGGGAGAGGCGCTTAAGGTACTGGTCCGCAAAGCCCCGGGCGGTCTTATCCCCCAGGGCCGCGGGCACAAACAGGGCCGAGGGCGTGGAGGGGAGCCGCAGGGGCGAGGCCTCCTGGCCGGCGGTCAGGCGGGAGAAAACCCAGGCGTCAAAGGTGAAGCGTTGGCCGAAAATCCGGAAGGATTTTGATTCCTTGAGCAATTGCTCTTTGGTGGCCGAAACCACCCGGGGGCTGATGACCACCTCGGAGAGGATGCGGGGACCCTTCAGTTCGCCCAGTTTTTGGCGAATTTTTTGCAAAGTGGCGGGATCCAGGGCCTGCCCGGCGGCGAGTTGGTCTTTCCCGAGGACCTTGACCAGGAAGGCGCGCCATTCCGGGTAGCTGACATCGTCGGGCTGGCCCGCGAAAAAGCCGGTGATTTCCATGAGTTTTTTCCAGTCCTGCAACAGCGGCCGGCCGTCCGGACCCGGCCCGGCCAGGACGAAGGCGGCCAGCAGGGCGTCGCTCAGGCCGTCGCCGGTCCCCAAGGGGTAGCTGTTTCTCCCCAGGTACATCATGGCCCGGAAATAACTCCGCAGGCCGGAGCTTTTGACGTAATGGCTCCGGGGGGTGAACTGGGTGTAATCGGCCTTGACCTCCCCATCTTTATAATATTGGCCGTACAGGGGGGAAGGGACCACGTCCCGGGCGCCGTAAATCAATTGCAGCTCCGCGGCCATGCGGTTGAACAGGGGCTCGGAAAATTTTCCCTTAAAGCGCTCCAAAATCTTCAGGGCGTTCGCCAGGGTGTCCCCATCATCCGCCGGGGGGGCTTTGGGGGGGTAAGAGGAGTATTCTTCCAGTTCCTTGGCACTGGGCCAATGGGCGTTTTCCAGAATTACCAGGGGCACGGTGAGCTGGGCGGCGAGGAGTTCAAAATGCGCTGCCAGGGGAGGGGGCAGGGCGGCCTTATACTCCAGGGCCTTGGCCTGGTAGTTGGCCAGAAAGCGGCGCAGGGTGGCGGCCAACTCCGTTTTCTCCAGAAATTCCAGGGAATTTTCCAGGTACTTATGGAGGGCGTGGAGCATCACATCCGGGTTGACGAAACGGCAGTTTTCCGGCCGGCGCTGCGTGGGGTGGTATTCTCCGGCCAGATGATCAAACAACCCCAGCATTTCATCATAGGGGTTGCCTGCTCCCGCCATTAGGTCCACCTTGCCTTTAAATGAGGTGGCGCTTTTGGGGATGAGCAGAAAACGGTGCTGGTTGAGAAAGTTATTCTGCTCCGGGGTGAGCCTGACCCCCAAAAAGGTCATGACCTGCCGGTAATTCACCGCCCGCTCCAGGGTGGCGGGTTTTTCCTGGAGGGCCGGGGTGACGGCCGCCGGCTCAGGGGGCGGCAGGGCGCCGAAGGCCTCCAGTTCCAGGGCCGGCAGGGACACGGTGGGCCCCGCCGGGGGCGGCGCGGGCTTTTCGGAGCCGCAGGCGGCGATAAAGGTTACGGCCAGGAACAGGCACACAAATTTGCCGATGAGAGAACCTTCAGGACGGAGCACCGGATTTCCTCCTTATGTATGACTCAGTGAAAAAAATTGTTTACGTCCAGGCTACCCAAAGGCGGGATGCGCTTCGCTTTCCCGCCCTACGCATTAGGCCCTACCTCCCTCCCCCGTGATGGGGGTGGGGGTGGTTATTTTCCAAGTTAGATAAGTATATTGGCCATCTTGCCCATAGACTTTCCCTACTTGTCTTTCATAACCGAAAGTCCCTGCCATTCCGGACCCGGCGGCTCCAGTTGGTATTGTTGGACCAGCGCCAGATAGCGCTGGCAGTGGTGGTCCTGGGGGCGCAGCTCCGAGGCCGAGGCAAAGGCCTCCTGACTCTGGTCCCACTGCCGCTGCCGGAAAAGCTGCAGGCCCTGATGGTAGAGTTCCAGAAACCGGGCCAGGTCCGGGTCAGGCGGGGCTTGGCTCAGCAGTTCGAAAATGGCCACCGGCTGCTTTTTGCCCTTCACCCGCACCAGGTCCAACTCCCTCAGAACAAACTCCTGGTCCAGGGCGGCGGCGGTGAACTCGCTGATGATGATCTCCGAGCCATAGTATTTGTTCAGCCCCTCCAGACGGGAGGCCAGATTGACATTGTCGCCGATGGCGGTGTAATCAAACAGGGTGTCTGACCCCATGTTGCCCACCGCCACCATGCCGGAGTTGATGCCCACCCCGATTCTGATGGAGGGGCGACCCTGGCCCACCCACTCTTTATCCAACGCCTTCAGGGTGTCCTGCATCTCCAGGGCGGTTTCACAAGCCCGGCGGGGGTGATCGGGATACTGCAGGGGCGCGCCGAACAGGGCCATGATGGCGTCTCCCATGAATTTGTCGATGGTGCCGCCGTGCTTGACCACAATCCTGGACATGGGGTTTAAAAAATCGTGGAGAATGGCCGCCAGGGCCTCCGGTTCCAAACTTTCCGACAGGTTGGTGAAGCCCCGGATGTCGCAGAAAAAGATGGTCAACTCCCGGCGTTCCCCCCCCAGGCGCAGGCGCTCCGGGTGTTTAATGATTTCCTCCACCACGCTCGGGGCCACATAGGACTGGAAGGCCTTCTTCAGGCTGGCCCGGGCCTTTTCCTCCGCCAGGAAGCTCTGGACGCTGACGCCGGTGGACACCAGGATAATCTGCAGACTGGGATAAAACAGGTCCAGGTTGATGCCCCAATACCGGAAAAGGCTGATATTCAGGGCGACATAGCCGATCAACAGATAGAGGCTGATGAGAAAAACCCAGGCGGCTGACACCCGGGGGAGGATGAGCCCCAAAAAAACCCCGAAGAGCAGGATCAGGAGCAATTCCGTCAGGGGAGAGTAGGGCGGCAGCCTGAGAAAATTCCGGCGCAGGACATTATCGATGACCGTGGCCTGGATCTCGATGCCCGGAAAAACCCCGGAAAAGGGCGTCACCCGCATGTCATAGACGCCCACGGCCGTGGCCCCCACCAGAACGATTTTGTCCTTGAGGGCCTCGGGGGGGATTTTCCCCTCCAACACGGCCTTGGCGGAATAGGTGGGGAAAACCCCGGGAGGCCCCAGATAGTTGATGGGCAAGCGGCCGTAGCGGTCCACCGGGATAAGTTCCCGGCCCAGGCGCACCTCCTTGACCCCGAGGTGGGAGACCGCGATGCCCAGAGGTTTATTGTCCAGAAAATGCTGCAGGGTCACCAGGGACAGGGGGGCGAACACGTAAGGACCGTAGGCCACGGCCAGGGGATACCAGCGCACCGAGCCGTCCGGGTCCGGGATCATGTTAAAATAGCCGCCCCCCGCGGCCGCAGTGGTGATAACCGGAATATTGACCTCCACCCCCTCGGCGCCGATGATGGGCAGGTGTTTGGACTTCTGCCCCAGGCGGCGCACCATATTGTAGGTGCTTACCTGGATGACTGCGGGTTCCAGATTCCGGGGCGGTTCCGAACTGATGACTTTGACCCCCACCCTTTTGAAATAAAAACCCAGGATGGTGGGGCTGCCCCGCTCGATCTCCTCGGCCAGCAAACGGTCGGCGTCAGCCGCCTTTTCCTCCTCGGCGAGCAGCGCCAAAGCCTCCCTCGACCCTGGACCCCGGGGGGCCAGTTTCTGCCGGAGCCTCTGGACCATGGCGGTCAGCGCGGTATCGCTTTTTTCCGCGAAAATGATGTCCAGGCCGATGACCTTGGGCTGGGCATTTTTAAGTTGTTTGATGAACTTGGCGAAAACCTCCCGGGACCAGGGCCAGCGGCCGTAACTTTTCAGACTGTCGTCGTCGATGGCCACGATGGCCAGGTCCGGCCCCGCGGCCACCGGCCCCCGCAGCAGAAACTTGAGATCCACCAGCTTGAGTTCGATGAATTCGGTAAAGTTGGGTCGCAGCAATGACAGGACGATGACCACTGCGGTCAGAACCGCGACCAGAAACCAGACGGCCTTCCGGGAGAACTTTCCGGGTCTGCCGGGGCCTGCAGCAGGGGTTCCAGGATTGGGGGAATTCATACCTTCAGCCATAGCATAAAAGGCGGCGGATTGACAAAAGTTTCCTGCTCCGGGGTGCGGAAGCGCCGGCTTCAGCCTGCGCTCGGTGAGTTTGACGGGTCCAGTGAATTATCCGGGAGATCACCCTGCCAGGGTTCGGACCAGGTCATACACACCACGGGTGGCCCGGCGCTTCGCACCTCACCAGGGCTTTTACCAAAAACCTCCTTTATATTCGGAGAAAAATCCTGGTTTCATAATTTCACTAACCGCAGATGCCGTTCTTTGCTATAATCAGTTGAGCTTTTTGCCAAAATCGTGCTGCGATCGAGGCGCCAGGGTGTGCGGTCAGCTCCAATGTATTCTGGACGCGGGCTTCACCAGCCACGCCTTATGAACCAAACATGAGCCGTTCCCATACCCGTCAGGGTGAGCGAGGAGAAAACCCATGCAAACCAAATGGCCCGCGGGGCTTGTGGTTCTGATAATCCTGGGATTCCTGGTCTGGGCCGCTCCGGTCCCGGCCGCGGACGTGGGGCAATTCAACCAGGTGGTGAACCGGGTGGATCACCTGAAACAGGGGCAGGCGCCGCCTTTGCCGGCCAAGGTGCAAAACGGGGTGGCCAACCAGGACCAGGTGCACACCCAAGAGAAATCCATGGCCGTGGTGCAGTTTGTGGACGACTCCACCATGACCATTTCCCCCAAAAGCAAAGTGACCATCGAAGATTTTATGTATGACGCCGGCAAAGGCCAAACCCAGGGCACCGTCAAGGTCCTCCAGGGCGTGGTGGAAAGTGTCATCCCCACCACCGACCGGCTCCAGAAAAAAGACCTGAAAATCCTCACCACCACGGCCATTGCCGGCATCCGGGGCACGAGGCTGGTGACCGTGGCCAATCCTGAGGGCCCGGGCCAACCCGAGAGCACCGTATTCTACGTTATTCCCGACCCGAAACGGGGCAAGCCCGATGCCATGAAAAAGCCCAGCGTCCGCATCCGCACCTACGCGCCGGAAATGATGCCCGCGGCCCCCGCCATGCAATTTATGGCCGATCGGCTGAAGAACAAAGTCCCCCTTGACCAAATCCTGGAGGAGGGCTTCGTAAAGACCGGTTTTCAACCGTGCACCATCATCAAGGCCGCGATTGTCCAGGGGGTCAGCGTCAATCAGTTGGTGTGGGCCCTGCAAAAGGTGTACGCCGCGGACCCCGAAAAGCGCAAGGTGTGCACCCCCTGCACCACCTTAAAATGCACCATCGAAGCCCTCCGGGCCCTGAAAGTGGTGGACGTGGGCGAAATGCAATCCGTCACCATCAAAGAGGGGCTGGCCCCCATTGTGGCGAAAATCAACCCGGCAGATCTCGCCGCCATCAGCAGGTTGTCCACCACCGGCATCGAGGGGGCCATTCCCAATTATCCCCCCTCCCAGCAGCAGATGGACTTAGCCAAGCTCCCCGGGGAAACCCGGCAGCTTGCCGCAGTCTTGGCGCTGGCCGGCGCCTCCCAGGCGGAACTCAATGTGTGTATAGATGACATGGGCATACCTTCGATGCCCATAGGAGCCGTGATTGCGCTGCCCCCGTCCCAATTGAACACGGGCGTGGGCCAGGGAGGAAGTGAAGACCTTCCCCCGCCCAGTAATGTCCAATAAAGAGGCCTGCTCCTGACTTGGGAGGACCACCCTGGATAGCGATGGGGGCCTCGTGAATTCCGGCCGGACTTATCTGGCGGGCGGGCTCCATGGCGGCAGCCGCTTGATATCCAGGGGCCGGCAGGTTTTTCTGATCTTAATCGGCGCCCTCCTGGTCTTCGCGCCCCTGGCTTACGGCGCCGCGCACAATTGGGCCTATTTTACTGTCGGCCTCCTGGTGGCGGTCCTGAGCCTCGGTCTGGCCGGATTTGGCTGCTATTGCCTGGCAGCCAGGCCCGAAAGCCTGGAAGGTTTCCCGTACTTGCCCCTGTGGTGGCTTGCTCCCGGCCTGGCGCTCCTCCTCCTGATCCAGCTGGCCCTATGGCCCCAGGCGCTGGTCCGCTGGCTGTCCCCGGAAGCTTACGCCATCCGGGCCCTCGGCAGCGGGGCCGGGCTGTCCCCCTCCCTGCCTCTGTCTCTCAACCCCAACGCCACCCTGCTGGAGGGTCTGAAAATCTGGCCGGCCCTGGTGCTGTTTTTCCTGCTGATTGTTCTGGTCAACACCCGGGGACAGCTCAAGGGCCTGGTCCGGCTTATCGTGGGGGTGGCCCTTTTCGAAGTGCTTTATGGATTCTGGCATTTTCACAGCAAAGCCATCTGGGGTTGGAAAAATATCCACACCGGCTCCCGGCTGTGCGGCACCTTTATCAACAGCAACCACCTGGCCGGCTTCCTGACCCTGGCCATTCTGTTGGGGTTCGGGCTGTTTCTGGCCCAACGCCGGGAAGTCCCACCGCCCCGAAGAGCCACCCCCCGGCACAAATCCCTGTCCCGCCTGTCCCGGGCCGAACGCCTGGAGCCCAGAGTCCGCAGCCATATCATCCTGATCCCCCTGTTTGTGCTGGCTATCGGTCTGGTGTTCACCGGTTCCCGGGGGGGCATGCTTTCCCTGGTCATGGGTTTTGCCTTCCTGGCCCTGTTGGTCTGCAGCCAGCGGTGGCGCCGCAGTCACCTGCCCACCATCCTCATTTTCCTGAGCATGGCCCTGGCCTATAGCATTTTTCTGGGGAGCGGCCCGCTCCTGGGGCGCTTCCTGGACCTGGACCACGAAGGGCGCTACCACGCCTGCAAAGGCGCGCTGGCCGTTTTCCGGGAATTTCCCTGGCTGGGTTGCGGGGTGGGCGCGTTTGGAGATCTCTTCACCCGCTTCCAGCCGGCCAGCCTGGCGGATTTTCGCTTCGATCAGGTGCACAACGACTGGCTGCAACTCCTGGCCGAAACCGGCCTGGCGGGCTTTGCCCTGGCAGCCCTGGCCTGGCTGGGTTTTTTCGGCGGCCTGGTGCAGGAGTGGCAAAAATGTCAGGACCAGGTGGGCCGGGGCCTGGGGTTGGGGGGCCTGGCAGCCCTGGCGGCCGGCTCCTTCAATGTCCTGATGGAATTCCTGTTCCATGTTCCGGCCTATGCCCTGATGTTTGCCGCCATTGCCGCCATCACCTATGTGGCCGTCCATCTCCGGCCCCAGGCGGCGGAGGGCTTTTCCCGCCCCCGGCTGTCGCGCCGCCGGGTGCGGCTCCTCCTGGTGCTGCTGCCGGCCTTTATGATCCTCCAACTTTTCTTTGTCCTGGAGGTCAGTCGCTTCTGGAGGGCTGAACTGGCCGCGCCCACGGAACGCAACTCCATCCGCTTCCCCTTAAACCCCTCCCTGAAGGATTTTCCCGGGGCGCTGGCGCTCAACCCCTGGAACAGCAAATATTATGAAGGGTTGGCCCAAAATCTGGGGGGAAGCCGCCAGGCCCCGGCGGCGGTCTTTGACCAGGCCGAAGCCGCCTGGCGCCAGGCAATCCGGTATGCCCCGGCCGATTGGCGGCTGCGCGGCCGGCTGGCGGATTTTTATCTGGCCAACTTTTCCAGGGCTCCGTTTTTCTATGTGCCCCTGGCCCTGAAGGAATTATCCGCCGGTCTCACCCTGTTTCCCAACTCGGCCTCCCTGCACCTGCGCCTGGCCCAGGTGTTGGCCTGGTCGGAACAGTATTTTCCCGAACTTATTCCCGAAGACCTCCAGGGTCGCCGGGACTACCATGCCGAACAGGCCGTGGCCCTGAAGCCCGGGCTGAAAAAATACCTTAAACCTAAATGAACCCCGATGGAGTAATTATACCGAGTCGCGATCCAATTGCTATTTTTGAAGCCGCAGGCTTTACCGTGAAAAACCACCCGTAGGGGCGGGGTTACCCCGCCCCTACAAAAAGATTTTCATTGTCGGGGGTGGCTAATACGGCAATGATGGTTTAGCCTGCGCCTGCATGGGCCAGAAGGCCTGCAACGCCGTTTGTCGCCGACTTGGTATTAGGTTAGCAGTCAGTTCAAAACCTCATAAGGTGGAAAGGGGTCATTCTGAGTGAAGCGAAGAATCTTATACCTTTTGATACGTTAGACCCTTTGTTGCCCTCAGGGTGACAGAAAAAGCGGTTTTGCAGTATGATCTGGAATCATGAGCCCTTCGAAACCCCTAAGCCCGCCGCCGGTTGAGCCGGATGAGGCCTCCTACGGGGTGCGCTTTGCCCGGGGCGCCTTCTGGAGCCTGGTGGGCACCGTGGGGGCCCGGTCCTGCGCCTTTGCCGGTGCGGTTATTGTGGCCCGGTTCCTGGGTCAGACGGGCTTTGGCGAGTTGGCCATGATCCAGAGCACCATCGGCATGTTGGGCACCCTGGCCGGACTGGGCACCGGCATGACGGCCACCAAATACGTGGCCGAACTGCGGCAGAAGGACCCGGAGCGCGCCGGCCGCATCATTAGCCTCACCTACCTGGTCTCCTGGCTGGCCGGCGGGGTGATGGCCCTGTGCTGCCTTCTGGCCGCACCCTGGCTGGCCGCCAATCTGGTCAACGCCCCGCACTTGGCCCCGGAATTCCGCCTGGCCAGCCTCCTGGTCCTGATTTCCGCGGGCTTCGGCCCCCAGCCCGGAATTCTGGCCGGTATGCAGGCCTTCCGGGCCCTGGCCCGGGTGAACTGGCTCCAGGGCCTGGCGGGCCTGCCGCTGGCAACCCTGTTGGTATGGCTGGCCGGCCTCCGGGGCGTCATCCTGGCCCTCATTCTCACCACCCTGATGGAGGCCCTCTTCTCCGCCTTTTTCTTGAGACGGGAATACCAGGCCTCCCGGATAACCCTGACTCTGCGGCGGGCCTGGCAGGAACACCCCGTCCTCTGGCGGTTTTCCCTGCCGGCCCTGTTGTCCACCCTGGTGTTCACCGCCACCCTGTGGGGCACCAGGGTGCTGTTGGTCAATCAACCCGGGGGCTACATCGAATTGGGGCTGTTCAACGCGGCCCTGCAATTTCAGTGGATGATCACCGCGGTCAACACCATCGCCGCCGCGGTGGCGGTGCCCATCCTGGCGGAACTGCACGGCCGGGACGACCCCGGCCGCTTTGACCGGGCTTTTGCCCTCAATCTGCGCTTGAACTGGAGCCTGGCCCTGGTCCTCGGTTTTGTGGTCCTCGCCCTGTCCCCCTGGCTGATGCTGGTCTTTGGGGAGAAATTCCAGGCCGCGGCGCCCCTTCTGCCCCTGGTCGTGGGCCTGACCGTGCTCGGTTTGGTCAACTCCATCGGCGGCCAATTTTTCTACAGCGCCGGCTTGATGTGGGAGGGGTTTAAAATAACCTTCATCACTTGCTTTTTGTTGCTAACAATAGCATATTGTCTGATTCCGCCTTGGCGGGCCAAAGGCTTGGCCCTGGCTTATATAGTAT
The DNA here is from genome assembly GCA_041740935.1 of Desulfobaccales bacterium. Classification (GTDB taxonomy): domain Bacteria; phylum Desulfobacterota; class Desulfobaccia; order Desulfobaccales; family 0-14-0-80-60-11; genus JBGSLA01. The sequence continues at coordinate 12,271 of JBGSLA010000135.1, forward strand.
CTTCATTGCTCTCACTGATATATAGAATTTTTATAATTCACAAAAAATATCTGAAATCAATACTATATGAAATAAAAGTATGTTATTCAATTTCAGGTATTCTTATATTGATGGGAATTATATTAAGTTTCCGAAATCATTCTCTTGAATCATTATTAATTGTGCTTTTCCTTGCCGTAATTAGCATTTTATTTATTATAAAAGACAACTATAATAATATCATATTAATTTACCACCAGATATCGGATCAATTATTTACAAAGGGTGGTTGGTCGCCAACGAAAAACGAATAATAAGTCGGGGCTGGGAATAGAAATTTAGCCGGATTATTAAATTCCTATGAAATTATTAAATAAAATAAGAGACATAGAAAAATCACGCCATTTTTTGAATATTGGTTTGCCGGCGTATTATCTGCGGGTCATCAGGACCTTGATCTTCAAGAAAATTTTTATCCAAAGGCAGTTTCTTTTTCACAGCATCGCCTCAGTTAACCTGGAAACCTATTGTTTTTGCAATAGAAAATGCTATTTTTGCTTCTTCCATGAAAGGTTTCCCAAACGGGAACAGGGAATAATGGAGGAGAAAATCTATAAGAAAATAATCGATGATCTGGCGCAAATCAAATTCTGCGGTAGAGTATCACCGCATAATTACGGCGAACCTTTGATGGACAAAAGACTCCCCTCACTGATAGAATATACCAGAAAGAAATTGCCCAATTGTTTTATATATATTGCCACCAATGGTGATTTTTTAACCGAAAAGCTTTTTAAAAACTTAATTTATAAAGGGGTTGACCATTTTTTTATTACCGACTATGATGATGAAATAAAACCTTTTTTGCAAAATATTAGTGTAGGATGTCCTTTACATGTTAGCTTGAGAAAGTATAAATTCATAAAACAATATGACCGGGCAGGGAAAATTTATAACAGAAAATTGGCATTGCTCGATCCATGCTTAAGGCCGTCGAGCCAGTTGATAGTCAACTGGAAAGGAGACGTAATCCTGTGTTGCAATGATTTTTATGGAGATTTTGTTTTAGGAAATGTTAATGATAGTAATCTCATTGATATTTGGCAAAGCCCGAAGTTTAATCACTACAGAGAGATGCTTCGCAGAGGAGAAAGGTCAAAAATATCCATCTGTAAATATTGTGACAATGAAGGTGGAATTTCCTGGTAAAATTTTTTGATAGACTGAACAGGGATATTATCTGAGCATGGTTCAGCGGATTTTGGGGGATTGCGGTTGTATGGCCAAAATATCAGCGGTTATTCCCCTGTATAACAAGGCGCCGCACCTTCTGCGGGCCGTCGAGTCGATGCGGCGGCAGACCGTGCCGCCGGACGAAATCATCGTGGTGGATGACGGTTCCACCGACGGCGGCGGAGACCTGGCGGCCTCCATAGGAGAGCCCCGCCTGCGCCTGATCCGCCAGGAGCACCGGGGGGAAAGCGTCGCCCGCAACCTGGGGATTGACGCGGCTCAACACGGGCTCATCGCGTTTTTGGACGCGGATGACGCCTGGCAGCCGCGTTTTCTCGAAGTGATCCACCGGCTCCGGGCCAGGTATCCGGAGGCCGGGGCCTACGGCACGGCCTACGATATCATCACCCCGGCAGGGGAAAAAATTTGCCCCAATTTCCAGGTGCTGGATCGGAAGGTGAAAGAAGGCATTATCCCGAATTACATTAAGACCTGTCTGGGTGGCTTGTTGGGTCTGGCGCATCCTTTAGGGGCGTCGTCGGTGGCCATCCCCCGAAAAATATTTGCCGTTACCGGGGGATTTCCGGTTCAACCATCCTATCGCAACGATCTCGATATGTTTTTGCGCATCGCCTTATTATTTCCCATTGCCTGGAGTGCTGAATCGCTGGTCGTCTGGCATCAAGATGCCGTGAATCGACATTTTGGTATAATGCGGGCCGACCGTGAGCCCGCGGTGTCCCGCACCGTCAGGCTGGCGCTCAGGTCAACCCCCATGTCTTTGGATATGAGGCGGGATTTATTCGAATACGGGGCCCATTTTCAGGTAATCGCCGCCCGGGATTGCCTGGTGCTGGGCAGAAGAGACACCGCCCTGCAGTTGCTCTCCCATGCCCGGGGCACCGAACTGTTCGCCAGACAATGGCGGCGGTGCCGCCTGCTGGCGGTCCTGCCGGGACGGACGGCGCATTATGTGTGGAAATGGAAAAAACACCTGCAGCGCCATTGCTTCACATGGACCTGATACCATCATGTCGATTTCAGCAGTAATCCCCCTATACAACAAAGGGCCGCATATCCAGCGGACCCTGGATTCGGTCCGGTCCCAAACCGCGCCGCCCCGGGAAGTCATCGTGGTGGACGACGGCTCCACCGACGGCGGCGGGGAGGTGGCGCGAAGCTGGGCTGATCCCCGGCTGATTTATATCAGGCAGGACAATCAGGGAGAGGGGGCCGCCCGTAACCGGGGGATTGACGCGGCCGGGGGTGAGCTCATTGCCTTTCTGGATGCCGACGACGCCTGGGCCCCGGATTTTTTGGCCGCCATCCTGAGGCTCAGGAAAAAATTTCCCCAGGCCGGGGCCTATGCCACGGCGTATCGGGTGGTCTGCCCCCGGGGCCTTTTGAGGACGCCGGACTTTCCGGTCCTGCCCCCGGGGGTGGAGGAAGGGCTGATCCGGCATTATTTCAGACATGGTTTGTACTTCCCGGTCTGGAGTTCGGCCGTGGCCGTCCCCCGGAAGGTGATGCAGGAAATCGGGGGATTTCAGGTCGGCGAGCCCAAAGGTGCTGACGTGGATGCCTGGTTAAAGATCGCGCTGCGCTTTCCCCTGGCTTTCGGCCGGCAGCCGCAGGCGACCTATTTTCAGGATGCCGTGAACCGAACCGATGGTTGTCGTTGGCCGAAAGAGCCGGCCGTGTCCCTGACGGCCCGCCGGGCCCTGGCCGCCGGTCTGGTCCCCCCGGAGGAGGTCCAGGACCTCAGGACCTTGGCGGCCCATTTCCAGATACAGGCGGCCCGGGACTGTCTGGTGTTGGGGAAACGGGAGGTGGCCCGGCAACTTCTGGAATATGCCCGGGGGGCGCCGGACTTTGCCGGACAGTGGTGGTTCTACCGGCTGCTGGCGGCGCTGCCGGCAGGCGCCGGCCCCCGGCTGTGGCGGCTGAAACAGATACTGAAAAAAGCCTGGCCCCGACCTGAAGGGAGCCGATGAAAACCAAGGGTGTGATCGCCTACGGCCTGGCGCCCTATGGGGGGGGCACCACCACCCTGTACCGGGTGTTGGCCCGGGGCCTCAGGGACCGGGGCTGGCGGGTCTGTTCCGTGGCCGTCGGGGCCGGGGCTTATGAGTCGTTTGACCCTCAGTTCGGGGATGACCACTCGGTGATGCTGGCCCCGGACGCCACCGGGCTGACCGCGCAAGTAAAAGTGTTTCTGGAGTGGGTGGAGCAAAATCAGGTCAACCTGGTGATCCCCAACACCCAGGCCAACCTCCTGGCCGCGGTGCCCCATCTGCCCAGCCGGGTCCGCTGCCTGACCATCTGTCACAGTGTGAGCCGGGGCTCCTACCTGGCGGCGACCCTTTTCCGGGAGCGTCTCAGCGCCGTGGTGGCCATCAACCGCCGGCAAATGGAGGACCTCACAGGACGCTGGCGGCTTCCCGCCGGCCTGGTGCGGCTTATCCCGCACGGCATAGACCTCGTCGGGTTCTCTTCCCAGGCGCGCTCCCCCGAAGCCGGCGGACCGCTGCGGCTGATGTTCCTCGGCCGCCTGGACGACCTGGACAAAGGCGTTATGCTGTTGCCCGCCATTTTGCGGAAGACTGAAAAATTGGGGGTGGATTGCAGTTGTGATATTCTGGGGTCGGGGCCTGACGAGGAAAGGCTGAAAAGGGTGATGGAGGCCTCGGCTCTCAGAGCCGCCGTGCGTTTTGCCGGGCAGGTGCCGCCTCAGGAAGTGCCCGCCAGGCTGGCCTCGGCTGATATTTTTCTGATGCCCTCCCGCTTCGAGGGGTTCGGCCTGTCCCTGGTGGAAGCCATGGCCGCGGGCTGCGTCCCGGTGGCCACGCATTTTCGGGGCATCACCGACATGATCGTGGCGGACGGGGTCAGCGGCTTTCTCTGCCCCCTGGGCCACACCCGGGCCTTTGCCGAAAAAATCGCCTGGCTTTCCCGTCATCGGGACCGGCTGGGGCAGATGTCGGCCCAGGCCCGGAAACGGGTGGGGGAGGCCTTTTCCCAAGAGCGCCTGGCCGCGGACTATGATGCTCTGTTCACGGAAATCCTTTCGAGGCCGCCAATTTCCCATCCGGTGCGCCCCCTGGGAGAGGCGGCTTTTCCTCGGGAACTGCGCCCCACCTGGCGCACGCTGATTCCGCTGCCGCTCAAGAACATCGCCCGCCGCTGGCTGTACCGCCTGGGCGGCCGCATCCCCTGAGCAGGCCTGGGGCGGAAGCTGAGAGAACCATGACCGAGACCACCTCACCGGCTCATCCCCTGGTTTCGGTGGTCATTCCCACCCGGAACCGCTGGGCGGAAGTTCAGCAGGCGGTGGACTCCTGTCTGTCCCAGGATTATCCGGCCCTGGAAATAGCGGTCTATGACGATGCTTCAGAGGAAAATATTGCTCAAAAATTACAGGATAAATATCCCACCATCAAAGTCTGTCGCAGCGACGCGCGTGTGGGACAGATAGTTTTAAGAAACCAGGGGGTTCGGGAGGCCGCGGGCAGATATATCTTTTCTCTGGATGATGATGCTTTTTTTAACGACCATCGGACGATATCAAAAATAGTCAAAAAATTTGAAAAATATCCAAATGTTGCTGTTATAGCTTTGCCGTATTATGAGCCCAAACACCATAAAATGTGTTGGCAGGGATTGGATGGAAAGAATAATGAGTTATCAAATGACAAATTAGTTGCAAATTTTGTGGCCTGCTCGGCAGCGTTTCGCAGAGAAGTTTTTTTAAAAATTAACGGCTTCAAAGAATTGTATTTTTTCCAAGGAGAAGAAGATGATCTGTCAATTCGCCTTCTGGAACATGGGTATGATATAATTGCCTCACAGGTGACGCCTTTAACCCATAATTTTTCCATGAGCAGAGATCTTAGAACATTACATATTATCGGCCCAAGAAATGCTATTCTTTTTATTTTTATCAATGTTCCTCTGTTGTACCTTTTCCCCAGACTACTGCTCAACACGTTGGGAATAGTGTGGCATGGCATTCTCATAAAAGAACTATGGCTTAAAGTAATCGGGATTCTGAAAGGGTACCGGGCTTGCCTGAAATATCGGCGGCAGCGGCGACCGGTGAGCCCCCGGGTCTGGCGGCACTATCGCCGGCTCCTAAAAACCCCCCGGGATTATCCGGCAGAAGCGTAGGAATCGGTGGACGGCTTGAAACCCCAAATTGTGGTCGCCCATCTGGGCGCCCGGATGCATTACGCAGTGCCGGTGGTTCTGCAGCAGGCTGGCATGCTGGCCCAATTTTTCACGGATGCCTATGTGGGACGGGGGAGCGCCTGGCAGGGGCTGCCCCGCCTGGCGGAACTGCTGCCGGCCAGGTGCCGCCCGGCTGGCTTAGAGCGCCTGCTGGGCCGCCGGGCTGAGGGTATTCCTCCCGGGAAAGTCACGGCCTTCAACCTGTTCGGCGCGGCCTACACGCTGGCCCAAAGTCGGGCCGGAACCGGAGAGTCTCTGGAACGGGTGTACCTGGAATACGGCCGGCGGTTCGCGGAAATGGTGCGCCAGCACCCCCGCTGTGCGGGGCAGGGGCTGTACACCTTTCTCTCCATGGCGCAGCCCCTTTTTCGACAGGCTTCCCGGCATGGCCTGAAGTGCATTTTGGATCAGTTCATCGCTCCCTGGAAAATCCTGGCTCAACTTCTCGAGGAAGAACATGAGAGATGGCCGGGGTGGGAAACGCCTTCCTTCTGGGCTGCACCCTCCCATGATTTTCTGGAAGCGGAGGAACAAGAACAACATCTGGCCGATGCCATTATCTGCCCTTCAGAATTCGTGGCCCAGGGTTTGAAGTCCCTGGATATGCCCGCTCAGAAGATCGTTGTTGTACCCTATGGGGTTGAGGTGGAAAGATTTTCTTGTGATCGCCGACCATGGCGTGGGCAGAGGCCGCTGCGCCTCCTTTTTTTGGGGGGAGTAAATCTTCGCAAGGGTGTCCCCTATCTCTATCAAGCGTTGAAGCGCCTCAACACGACCCGGATCATTTCTCGCCTGGTAGGACCGGTGGATATCGAGGAACCCCATCGGACTCTTTTGTCCAGACAAGGTGAATTAACCGGACCGGTGCCCCGCACCGAGGTCCGGCGCCATTATGCCTGGGCCGATCTTTTCGTGTTCCCCTCCCTGTGCGAAGGGTCGGCCATGGTCATCTATGAGGCTATGGCCGCGGGCCTGCCGGTCATAACCACCCCTCATGCCGGCTCGGTGGTGCGGGATGGCCGGGAGGGATTTGTGGTCCCGGTTCGGGATCCTGAAGCCTTGGCGGCCAAAATCGACCTCATGGCCGCGGACCCGGAGTTGGTGGCCCGCCTGAGCCGCGCCGCCCGGCAACGCAGCCGGGAATTTTCCTGGCCAAGGTATGGGGAGCGACTGGTGGGCGCCCTCCAGGATATCTTTTCTGCCCCAAAGGCCGCCGGAGCTTAGACCATGTCCTTTATCGCCCAGGGTTTTCTGATTCATAGCCTGGTGATGGCGGCGCTTCTCGGGTTTGTGGGATTGACCCTGTATCGCCGCGGTTTGTGCCACTGGCTGTCCTTTGGCTTTTGGTCCTGGGCGGCCTTTTCCCTGTATTTTTTCATCACCCCCCTCATTCAATACTTCGGCGATCCCTTCTACCTGCAGACCCGCCTGGCGGCCACCGAAGGCCTGCTGCGCATGGTCTGGGTCACGGCTTGCGTGGCCGTGGGCCTGGCGGTTTTTTTCTATGGCTATTGCCGCACCTCTCCGAGCCGAGTGAGCTTTGGCCTGACCCAGGATTGGCCCCCGGGGACCTGGCTGGTCCTGGTGCTGGCTTTGATCGGGGCGGGGTATTCTTTGATTTATTTTCGCGGGGCCTTTGGGTTGGAGCCGATACCGCTGGAAATCCGGGGGGGCAAGTATGTCGGCCAGATTATGGGCTATCAAGCAGTCATGCATTACTTCGCCAATTTTCCCATTATCTTGCTGCTGCTGCGTCGCTCCACCCGCTGGCTCGGCCTCATCCTGATGGTTATCATCCTTCTGGCCCGGTTTGAGGACGCCTGGGACCGCTTCAGCGCGGTCAGCTTATTGCTGGCCGCCACCATGCTGGTCACCTTGATAAGGCGGCATCCCTGGCCCCCTGCGTTCTTGATGGTTGCGGTGGTGGTTTTTACCTTGCTCATGCACGCCCGGGGTCATATACCGTTGAGCGAGTTCATCGCTTCCGGCAAAATGGTGGAAACCAGCCACCAGGAGGTAAAGCGGGGGGAAGGGGCCAACATGCTGGCCACCCTGTATCTGCAAACCTATCTGCATGACCGGGCGGGTTATAATTATGGTATTCCTTTGGTCTCCAACCTGCTGTTCGGCGCCTTGCCCCGGAAATATTTCCCGAACAAAGATTGGCTGGTGGAACGATTTGCTCCCAGGATGAATTTTGATGACATTCCCGGCAACGAGATGATGTACGGGGCCAAGGGTTCGATAATCGGAGACTTTTATGGGTTCGGCAATATCATTGCCGTGATCGTGGGGATGTTTCTCCTGGGCCTCTTGAGCCGCAAACTTGATGGTTTTTGGGAGCCTGGGCGTCCCGAGCCGCTCCAGGCGGTGGGCATCTGCTGGTTAAGCTCCTGGTGGATGATGTTGGGGAGTTCCGTGACCTGGATGGTATCCACTTTTTACCTCAATGCCATTCCCTTCGGGTTCCTGGTGCTGTTCAACCGGCTGGCCATAAAGCCCGAAGAGCCGGCCATCCCCGCCAAACCGGTCTCAGCGCCGAAATCCCCCCGGACCACCCGGATCCGCCATGCGCCTCGTCGTGATGTTTGACCATTTCGGGCCGTACCATCGGGCCCGTCTCCAGGCGGCCTGCCGGCGGGGCGCACAGGAGGGGTTCGAGGTCCGGGGTCTGGAGACCTGCGGCGATTCCCGGGAATATTCCTGGACTTATCCGGCCGGCTCTTCGGAAGGTCGCATTATCACGTTGTTTACAGGGAAACGGCCGCGGCGGCCTCTGTTTCCGGCCATAGGGTATCGGGTGGTCACGGCCCTGAGCGCGCTGCGGCCGACTGCCGTGGCCATCTGCGGTTACCGGGAAGCCGCGGCCCTGGCCGCCCTGGCCTGGGCCAGAACCCGGGGAAAAATCGCCATCCTGATGTCGGAGAGCAGCTATGGCGATAAGCCGCGGCATCGCCTGGGGGAGTGGGGCAAGCGCCTGCTGGTGCGGCGGTTCGACGCCGCGCTGGTGGGCGGAAAAAAACAGCAGGCCTACGCCGCCCGTTTGGGCATTCCAGAGGGACGCATTCTTCCGGGCTATGATGTGGTGGACAACCGCCATTTTGCCGAAGGGGCTCTGGCGGCCCGGGGCCGGGCGAAGGCGCATCGCCGGCGCCTGGGGTTGGTCAGGCCGTTTTTTTTGACGGTCTGCCGCTTCATTCCCAAAAAAAACTTAAGCATGCTGCTCGAGGCCTACCGGCGCTACCGGGATTTGGCCGGGGCCGGGGCCTGGGACCTGGTGCTGTGCGGCTCCGGTCCCTTGGAAAAAGCCCTGGCCCGCCAGGCCCGGGATATCGGGGGGGTGCATTTCCCGGGCTTCCAACAGATCGACGCGCTCCCCATAATTTACGGGCTGGCCTCGGTCTTCATCCTGGCCAGTTCCCATTTCGAGCAGTGGGGCCTGGTGGTGAATGAAGCCATGGCTGCAGGATTGCCGGTGCTGGTGAGCCGGGCCTGCGGCTGCGCCCCGGAGTTGGTTCGGGAGGGGGTTAACGGTTTTACCTTCGACCCTGGCGACCCCGAGGGGCTGGCCCGGCTGCTGCTGAGGATGTCCTCCCCGGCAGTGGACCTCAAGGCCATGGGTGCGGCTTCGGCCCGCCTCATCGCCCCTTGGACGCCGGAAACCTTTGCCCGGAATTTATTTCAAGCGATCAGGGTGGCCGATGATTACCGCAGGAGGGTGGGTTATTGTTTAAAGGATAAGGCGCCCTGAGATCACCCGGAAAATTTATGACTTGTCCCAAACTCACCATTCTCCAGGTAACCCCCTTCTATCCCCCGGGGTTCGCCTTCGGGGGGGTCAGCTTTGCCTCCGGGGCTTTGGCTTCGGGATTGCAGCGCTTGGGCCACCAGGTCATCACCATCACCTCGGACCGCAACGGCGACGGCTTCTCGGAGGTCCCCCCGACCCTGGTGGAGCCGGCCGGCAATAGGACGATCTATTGCCCCACCCGGGGGGGCCGCTTTTTGTATGCCCCCGGCCTGGCCGCGGCCATACGGTCCTTTATTCAGCAAGCAGATGTGGTCCTGGTGCCCTGCGGCTCCTGGAATTATTTTTACTTCACCGCCTGTCGAACCGCACACCGGTTTCACAAACCTTATGTGGTGTATCCCCAGGGCAACTTCGATCCCTGGGCCCTGGCTCTCAAGAAATGGCGCAAGCGCCTCTGGTGGCAGCTGTTTGACCGGAAGAATCTTCAAAGGGCGTCGGCAGCCGTGGCCGTAACCCGAAAAGAGTTCCATCAAATCCGGGGTATGGGTTATGCCGGGAGAATCGAGGTGATCCCCAACGGGGTTGAGGCGGCTGATTATCAGGAAGCCTGTTCCAGGGAGGACATTGAAGCCCGCTTCCCCCGGCTGCGCCACCAAAAGTGGCTGCTGTTCATGGCCCGGCTGCATCCCAAAAAGGGCCTGGATTTACTGTTGCCGGCCCTGGCGGATATTCGTCGGCAAGTACCTGAGGCACACCTGATCATCGCCGGCCCTGATGAAGATGGCTACGGCCGGGTGGTCCGGCGGCTGATCAGCGAACTCCACCTGGAGGACGCGGTGTGCCTCACCGGCATGGTGACCGGCAGGCTCAAACATGGGCTTTTGCGCCAGGCTGAGGTTTTTTTGCTGCCTTCGTACAGTGAAGGTCTATCCGTGGGGGTGTTGGAAGCGATGGCCTGCGGGCTGCCGGTGATTATTACCAGGAATTGTCAGTTTCCGGAAGTCTCTGAAAATAATTCTGGCATTATAATTGAAAATGATATAAAAAGTCTTACGAATGGCATTTTAACATTGTTGCAAGATGAAAGTTTACGTAAGCAATGCGGCGTAAATGCAAAAAGACTTGTTGAGGAACATTATACCTGGAAACAGATAGCAATAAATACTTATAGATTATTATTAGAAATAGTAGATAAGAAAAGCTGATGTTAATAAGAAGAGTGAATATGTATCGTTGCTTTGAGGGCTTTCCTGAGATATGGGAGGGCGGTCGAGGCTTGAGTTGTTTTTTCATACTGAAAGCGGAAGATATCAGGTAAGTTTCTTTTGTCATTGAGGCAGGAACTGAATCCGATGAACCGGCAGGCGGATAATCATCTCGCGGGCAGGAGAGGGGAAATATGAAACTTCTCCTGATCAGTCCTTTTTTCCCGCCCGAGGTCGGTTCGGCTTCGCATCTGTATTTTGAAATGGCCCAGGCATTGCAGCAGCGGGGCCATGAAGTCACGGTGCTTACCGGGGTTCCCCGGTATCATGTGGTGGATAACCGACAGCAGTATCAGTCGAGGTTCCTGATCCGGGAAAATTACCATGGCCTGAACGTCATCCGGACCTTCAACCTGGACATTCCCTGGAACAAAATGCTGCTGCGCGGCCTGGATCAATACGTCTCGGCCTTCTGCTCCGGAGTGGCCGGCCTCGGCCTGCCCTCCTTCGACGCGGCCCTGGCCTATTCCCCCCCCCTGCCCCTGGCCCTGGCGGCGCTGGCCTTGTGTCGGCTGCGGCGCCGCCCTCTGGCGGTGAATATTCAGGATCTCTTTCCCCAGAGCGCCATCGATCTGGGATTTTTGCAAAATCCCCATCTGATCCGCATCTTCCGGGATTTGGAGTCGTTTTTGTTCCGCGCGGCTGATCTCCTGGTGGTGCATTCGGAGGGCAACCGGCGCTATGTGGTGGAGCGGGGGGGGAAACCCCACCGGGTGAGCGTGGTCCCCAACTGGATAGATACTCAGGCCATCAAACCCGCGGCCCGGCGAAACGGCCTGCGCCTCTCTCTGGGACTGGAGGAGCGCTTCATCGTGTCCTATGCCGGGGTGATGGGTTACTCCCAGGATCTCGAAACCGTGCTGGCCAGCGCCGCGCGGTTGCGGGACCACCCGGAGATCGCCTTCCTGCTGGTGGGCAACGGGGTGCAGAAACCCGCCCTGCTGCGCCAGGCGCGGCGGCAGAATCTGGACAACGTCTATTTTCTGCCCATGCAGCCCAAGGAGAAATACCCCGAAATATTGTCCGCCTCCGACGTGTGCCTGGTCACCCTGCGCAAAGAAGTGCAGACCCCGGTGGTGCCTTCCAAGATCATCAGCATCATGGCCGCGGGCCGGCCGGTTCTGGCCAGTCTTTCTCTGGAGGGCGACGCCGCCCGGCTGATCAGGGAAGCCCGCTGCGGCCTCTGCCTGCCCCCCGGGGACAACCGGGCCATGGCCCGGGCCATTGCCCATCTCTGTTCCGAACCGAGTCTCAGGGGAAAAATGGGGGCCGAGGGCCGCCGCTATGCGGTGGCGCATTTGTCTTTGGAAAGATGCGCCGCCCGCCTGGAGGACTGCTTGCAGAGGATGTGCCGGGGCTAGCCCGGGGTTTTGGTCGCTGCAAGGTGGGAGTACGGGTTGGAATTACTGGAAAATCGGTGATGGCAAGTCCAAAGTCCAGGGTCCAGGGTCCAGCAACTGTCCTGAAAAGTTCAAAGTTCAAAGTTCAAGGTCCTGGCGGCGGGCAGTGCCCGCCCTACGCCTTCTTACCTCCAGAAGCCACCTATAACCGGTAGGACGGGCTTCCAGCCCGTTCAGACACAGGTTGAAAACCCTTTGCCACCAGGCGTTCTCTGGTTTTAAAAGACCCATCGCCCCGGGAGCGACTGCCAGGCAGGCATTCCCCCAATTCTTCCCCGATCTTGAGCCGTTGGCCTAGCCTTTAAAGCGGCTGAGCCAGCCCTTGACCCCCGCCAGCCGGTCCTTTTTTTTCTCTCCGGAGTCAGTGGTCTTGTCGTCGGCATAATACGAGGAATAGTAGCGATAGTGGCTGTAGTAATAGCTCCCGCTCTGGAGCGGCACGTCGTTTAGGACCACGCCCAGAAGCGGCGCCTGGAGTTCCAGGAGGTGGTCCTTGACATCCCGGACGGCCTTGCGGGGCACGGTCTCCGCCTTGACCACCAGGATCACCCCGTCCACCTGGGTGGACAGGATGGCCGCGTCGGTGATGGACATGAGGGGCGGCGAGTCCAGAATGACCTGGCTGAAACGCTCCGGGAGGCGGCGCAGCAGCTCCCGCATCCGCTCCGCGCCCAGAAGCTCCGAGGGGTTGGGGAGGGACTTGCCGGCAGGCATGATAAAAAGGTGAGGCGCCAGGGTGGCCACCACCGGCAGTTCATCGGTTTCGCGGTCGAGGAAATTGCCGAGGCCGGGCTCCCGGGAAACCTTGAACAGCTCGTGCAGGCTGGGCCGGCGCAGATCCGCGTCAATCAGCAGGACATCCACCTCGGTTTTGGCGATGGCCGTGCCCAGATTGGCCGCGGACAAAGTTTTCCCCTCCCCCGGCAGGGTGCTGGTGATCAGCAGCACCCGGGGGGCCGGTTCGGAAGAGGAAAAGAGCAGGCTGGTGCGCAGCACCCGGTAGGCTTCCGAGGCCTGGGGCTGGTGCCCGTGGTGCACCACCAGTTCCGGCGCTTCCCCCTCCAGGGCGCGGGTGTCGATGTGGGAAATCAGGGCCAGATTGGGGAGCTCCAGCCAGCGTTCCACTTCTTCCGGGGTTTTCAGGGTGGTGTCCAGGTTTTCCAGGGCCACGGCCAGACCCACCCCCAGAAACAACCCGAGCCCCAGCGCCACCAGAAGATTAAAAAATTTCCGGGGCGACACCGGCTTTTCGGGCACCAGCGCGGGGTATACGATGCGAATATTGGTGGCCGGCAGGTTTTCCGTGGCAATGGTGGTTTTCAGGCTTTTCAGCACGTTTTCATAGAGGGCCCGGTTGGTCTCCACGTCCCTGAGGAGCACCCGGTATTCGCCGCCGGCGTCGCTTTGGTCCTGGGTGAAGGTCTTCTGTTCCTCCAGGGCCTTCTGGAGTTTCTCTTCCTGGGATTTGGCCATGCGGTATTCATTTTTGATGGCCTGGGTGACGGTGCCGGTTTCGGCGTTGACCCGGCCGCTGATGGCGCCGATTTCCTGGCGGAGCTGAATCATCCGGGGATGGCCCTCGCCGTATTTCTTGGAAAGCTCGGACTGCTCGGTAATGAGTTTGGCCTCCTGGGCTTTCAACTGCTGGATCAGGGGGTTGTTGAGGACATCGGTGATGGGTTGGCCGGCGTTGATCTGCTGAAAGCGGGCCTCGGCCTCCATGCGCTTGGTCTGGGCCGCCACCAGCTCCTTGTTCAGCTGTTCCAGCTTCTGGGCGGTGATGCTCTCCTTGTCTTCAATGGCCACGATATTGTGTTGGCGCCGGTATTGATTCAACCGGGTTTCCGATTCCTCCAATTTCTTCCTGGCATCGGCCAATTGGTTTCTCAGCCAGCCGGCCGCCTCCTGGGACGCGGCAAAACGCAGGGCCAGGGATTGTTCAATGAAGCACTGGGCCAGGGCGTTGGCCACCTCCGCAGCAAACTTGGGATCAGGGCTGATATAGCTGACATTCACCAGGCTGCTCTCCCGGATGGGGGAGACTTCCACGTTATCCCTGATGACATCCACCAACTGTTCTTCCAGGCGCTGCAGGGTGATTTTGTCAACCTCCGGGGGAAGTTGGGCGAACAGCCGGGAATAGGGCGGGCGGTCCTTTAGAAAAAGCTTTTCCACCACCTTTTTCGCCAGGGCCCGGCTTTCCAGGAGCTTGTGTTGGGTCTTGTAAAATTGCTCTCCGGAGCGGTCAAAGGCATCGGAGGGGGTCTGTTGGTTTTCCAGCAGCCGGGGAGGCTGGCGCTCGATGAGCATCTGCACCGAAGCCTGGTATTTGGGGGTGACGGTGAAGGTCCACAGAGCCACCAGAACCACCACCGCCACGAAGACGGACAGCACGGTCCACCGCCGCTTCTGCACAATGCCGAGATAATCAAGGATAGTCCGGCCCCGATGGCGGACTAGGCGCGCCTCTTCCATATGACAGACCTTATGTTCCGAAGATTACTAAAACCAGGACTCCGGGATCACGATTATATCCCCGGGCTGAATGGGGTCATGCAGGTCGGGCTTGATTTTTTGTTTCCGGCCGTCTTTTTCCCGGATGATATGGGTGCTCCGGGGTGAGGCCTTGTCGGTGTAGCCCCCGGCGGTGGTCACCCCCATGAGCACGGTCATGTTGTCCTCATAGGGAAAGCGGCCGGCGTTTTTCACCTGACCCTGGACATAATAATACAAGGCCGGGATGTAGATGGTGTCGCCGTTTTTGATGTCGACATTGTGCCGGGCATCCCCCGCCAGGGCGGCGGCCAGGGACACCTGCCTTTTCTCCCCCGCGGGGGTCATGTCCGGCAGTCGCGGCTGTTCCGCCTTGTCTCCCGGCCTGGCCCTGAGCACTACGGCCACCGCGCCCCCCCCGCCCTTTTCCCCCGAGGCCAGGCCGCCGGCCAGGGAGATGGCCTCCACCACCCTGATGGGCTTGGTCAGGGGGTAGGTCCCGGGATTTTTGACGTTCCCCACCACGAAAAATTTCTGACTTTTAAATTCCGTCACCTCAATGGAGACTTGCGGGTCGATGATGTACTTGGGCCCGAGCAGTTTTTCCAATTGCCGCTGCAAATCCTGAACCGTAAGGCCGCTGGCCTTCACTTCGCCCACAAAGGGAAAAGAGATGGTGCCGTTCAGGCCTACCCTGACCTTGCGGGTCAAGTCATCGTGGCCCCAGACCCGGATTTCCAGTTCATCTTCCGGCCCCAGCCGGTAGTCCTCCTGGGACAGGGCCGGGGCCGCGGCCAACCCCCAGGCCAGGAGAATGATCAGGATAAGCGTCCTTTTTAGCATACTATGACTCCGACGAGGGCAGAACTCCCAAGCACCCTGCGGGCAGTTTAACGATTCCGGGGAAATCCACAGTTAAAAAGAAGTGGAAAGCCCGAACAGGACTCGGTTTTCGTTATAACCATACCCGTAGAAATTGGAGTTACGGTTTACATAATTATAATCCACCCTGGCTTTCAGCCAGCGGGTTATGGGCCGGCTGAAGCCTATACCGCAGCCGATGATGTTATCCAACCGGGTATCGAAATTGCCTGCCGGATCAAACGTCTCATTGAGATAATCATTGTTGATATAGAAAAAGCTGGCATAACTGAAAATGCGGAAATAGTGCCATTCGTGATTCACGGTGACCCAGACGCTGGAACTGCGATAGCCGGTGTTGCCGAAATCCAAATCCTCCTGGAAGGACCGCTGGGCATTCACGGTGATATTGGTGTAGCCGCTCAGGCGATAAAGCAACTCGGCGCTGAGAATCCAGTTCTCCGGGGTGTTGTTGCGACCGGAAACGTAATTATCATAAGTCTTAAAGGTGTAGCCGAACTTTACCGTGCCGGAAATCTTGGCGGTGGGGGACCAGGTGAGTCCCAGCAGGGGCGAATTGGTGTAATTGTTCCCCGGGGCATACGAGGGATAATCCCGGTAAGTGAAGATATATTCGAACAGGAGCGCGGTTTTCGGCCACAATCGATAAAACAGGGTGCCGCCCAGGCTCTGCTGGAGGTAGTTGTTGCCTTGGTCCCTGCTGTTGGCGAACTGGATGGTGTCGAATTGATAGGCCCCCTGCAATTTCCAGCGGTCCGCAAAGGTGCGGGAAAGCGTGACGTATGGAGAGGTGCGCCAGTATTGCCGTTTGGTGGCAAAAAGGGAGTTGCGCTCCTCGGTGGCCGTCCGAAAGGTATTGCCTAACCGCAGGCGCGTCCCTCCCCGAAAGTTGAAGCTCAAATCGGTGTTGAGGTCCTGATCGTAATGGGATTCGGTGGGGAACCCGGTATAAATGTAGCTTCTCCCCAGGTAGCCCACGGACAGGCGGTGGACCCCGGCAATGGGCAGCTCCACCTTGATGCCCGGGCTGATCAACATGATGAAATCGCTTTTCTTGTCCACCGGGGTGAGAAAGATGTTGCTGCGGTAGAGGCCGTCGGCCGCCAGGTAGGGAGTGACCAGGAACCTGCCCACCCGGTGACTGCGCCAGCCGCGCAAAAGCGTGTCATAGGCCGCGGCATTGCCGTAAGGGGCCAGGGGGCCTCCGGTGGGCTCCAGGCCCAAAACTCCGTAAGGGTCAGGCGTCAAAGCCGGAGGGACAAATCCCGGCTGGTCCATGGGTCGGGTCGAGGGTTTCTCCTCCGTCTCCGCTGGGATGGCGCTGGTGGGAGTGGGTGGTTTCTCGGTCTCCTGGCTCCAGACCGCGCCCTGGGCCAGCAGAATTGCGACGACAAAGGTCACCACAGCAGTTTTTAGCTCTCCAGACCTCATGATGCCCCCCCGTATCCTTCTTCTGAAAAACATTGAGGCCTATATTAACAATCAAGGACAAATAATCAACACAATAAAGACCAGCGAGCATTCTAAGTGGAGGCGGCCGAGGGCACAGGAGCCATTAGGGCCAGGGCTTCTGGGCGCTTATGCTGAATGGGGTATGGGGGCATGTAAGTCAGGAAGGCGATTTTCCGGTGGTTTTTCGGGGAAACCAAGATGCTGCCGGGGGGGCAGCGGCAGGGGAGGGGAGGGGAGGGGGCGGGAGCGCACCCCCGGATGGAAGGATGTCTTCCTTTTCGGACAACAACCTGGTTTTCCGTGTAGACCCAAAACCCCTGGGGGACTTCCTTGAAAAGTTTCCTGCAGGGCGCGTCCTACGCGCCCCAAAATGGCCCGTGAGACGCACCCTGCGAAGCTTTGAGGCAAATCAGGCGATGTGTCGAGGCGGCCCAGGTCAATAACGCCAGAGAGGCCTATCTCAAGGGCAACGGTATGCCCGACCCCTCCCAAACGGCCGGGAAAATCGCGCTCTCACCCGCCAATCCAACCCAGTTGTTGCGATATTTTTATTTGCTAACCTGCCGTCTTCATTATCTCTTTTTGGCAAAACCCCGGGGTTTTGGGGCCTATATAAAGGAAGAGCCAATATCCGAGTCGGCATCAGCCTGAAATTTTTTTTTGCCCGATCCCCCTCCCCGGCCAGACACCCACCCAAAAAAAATCCAACCCCTCCAGCCACTTAGGTCAGAAAGTCTCCCTCAGGCTGCTCCCTACCCCCGCAAAAAGGCCGCGGAAGACCATCAGGAGGGAACTACCGGCCCGGAAGGACCGACCCGGCAGCCCGCAACGTTCCCTGGGACTTAAAAGGAAAGTGATGAGGGAGCCAGTGCCAAATGGGCCGGGCTTGCCTCGCCCACAACAGATCCCCTGTGCAAGGAGTAGGAAAGTATGAAGCAACGGTTGGAAATAGGGGAGTTCGGCGTCACCGGACTGGCGGAGGTGCGCACCCTGGTGACACGGTGGAAGAAGGTGGTGGCCGGCGGGAACCATGGGTGCTGCTCTGGTGCGTATATCAATACCCCCAACGCTGGTGAGGAGGGTGCTGATAGAGGGCAGTGAGCTTGAATTCTCCTCTTCGACGTAGGTTTAGATTTTTGGCCATGATTGTCCTATAATTTGTCTATCAGGTGGGGATAGGCTGAGTTCGAGGACTAGATACTCTTTAGCCCAGTTCCTGGCTCTTCAGGAGCAAGATTTTGCAAGCATGCTCCTATTAAAGCACGGTTATCTTAACCCTGCCCTCTGGCCTATCTATCTCTCTCAGCTTGAGTCTCGCTTCCTCCAGGGAGAACAAAACCTCTCGAGACAGATAAAAGGTGGCCTTGACTGACGGCCTAGTGACAGGCCTTTTTACCGGTTTACCGGTAGGGATCATTTAGTAAGCTCCTCCTCAGGGTCTCTGTAATGTAGCCTTTCTTCTAACTGGTAGGTCGAGCGTCTTTGACTGATGACCGCATCTCTATTAGTTATCTCTATCTTCTCAGGCTATTCAGGCCGGGCTGGGCCCTAAAGTTTTACCCGAAACATTAAGAAAAGCTATTTCCATCCGTGGTTTGGGTCAGGCACAAAGGTTATGCCGCCACTATCTCCCACCTCCATCCTAATAAGCCATCCTCCTGGAACTTTGGCTCTCTCTATTTTCCGATAAGAAGGTTCTGCTTCTATCATCTCCCAAAGCAGTTTTGCCATATCTTTCGCCTCCCAATTTATAGGGGGTTTGCGGGGGGGTAAGTGGCGGTGGCCCTTAGGTCCCTTTCCCAAAACACCTCCCCACTATCTCTTAATACATCCCCTCCATGCCGCCACCGCCCATGGGGGGCATGGGGGCATCTTTCCCAGGTTTCTCGGCCCCATGGCTTCGGTGGTGATGAGCAAGGAGGCCACCGAGGCGGCATTCTGGAAAGCGCCGCGCACCACTTTGGTGGGGTCGATGACGCCTGCGGGGTGGACTATGCGACCATCTGGCAAGCCCCTGGTTATCGTTATCGGACAGGGCAACCGGCCCCACTTGACACCGTTCCCTAACCATCGATGCTCTCTCTTTCATGGCCCCTATCTTTGAATGCAATCAACGGCTACTTTTTTACCTTCCCTCTAATTATAATGATAAATGGATGAATGTCCAGTTTTATATTGAGTAAAGATTAAATATAATATATACATATTGTTTTAACAATTAATGTATTGATTATCTGATAAATATATAATATTATATTGTCTTATATGGCTTCATATAATAAATATGATGCACAATGGAGGGAGGTTATGGAAAATGACTTAGTGCTAACCACAGATGAAGCAGCTGAGTTTTTGAAGCTGACGCCCTTCACGGTGCGGGATTATGCCAGACGGAGGATCCTGCCGGCCCGCAAAGTGGGCAAGGGCTGGCGGTTCTATAAGCCTGACCTGCTGGCCTGGTTAAGGGATTATCAGGCCCCAACTTGAACAGGGTAAAAGGTTATAAGGAGATAGATATGGACCGGATGTACGACCTGAACACCCTGGAGACGGTGAGCGGCGAAGTAGTAAGGAATGAGGAGGTACTCTATGCGCAAGCAAATTATCGGTAATGGCCCTCGTGAGGTCTCAGTCGCCGAGCAGGGCTGGCTAGACCTTGAACTTTTGGCACAGGTCGAAATCACGTCCGAAGAGGTCGACTACCCGATTGAATCGGCACTTATTCCGGGTACGGGTTTAGGGTGGCGGGCCGCGCAGCCAGGGGAGCAGACGATTCGCCTCCTGTTTGATGAGCCACGGAACCTCAGGCGGATCCACCTAATGTTCGATGAATGTGAGCAGGAGCGCACGCAAGAGTTCGTTTTACGGTGGTCACCAGACGGCGGTCAATCGTACCGGGAGATTTTACGCCAGCAGTTTAACTTCAGTCCGCCGGGGGCGTCACGTGAGGTCGAAGATTACGACGTCGAACTATCCGGTGTAACGATGCTCGAATTGAAGATTGTTCCGGACATAAGCGGTGGCAACGCCCGGGCATCGTTGACGCAACTGAGGTTGCGTAATTATCTGACTGACTTCGGCCATTAGGGCAAGAGGGCACGGCCTAACAGGTCGCTGCGGCAGACGGTGCCTGGTCAAAGGAGAGGTGAGATGGACGAACAGGAAGCCAAAAAAGAAATAGCGCAAGCAAAAAAGGAACTTCTGGAAGCCAAAGCCATCCTAAAAGAATTAAACGCTAAACTAATGGAACTCTCGGATGTGGTGGAAAAGATAGAAGCGGCCCAGGGCCGACTGGAAAAAATAGAAAACAAACTGTTAAAGGAGTTTACCAGAGAATCGTCGTTTTCCGACCGCATCAATAATTAAAAACATTAGTAGGGCGCGAAAGTAGTGTAACCTTATCCTGGCATTCACTTTCGTTAATTTTAGATAGCGCCGGAAGAAGAGGGTTCCAAGGGACTTAGGGATTCCCCATTAGCCGCCTTTCACCACAACTCAAGAGTCTTTCGTCAGATTTCGGTTTAGTCAGCCAAGTTTCCCAAATAAGAAGGAGACCCAAAGAATGGCGTTAAGCAGCAAGAGCATTCGTCAGCCCTTGCTCCGCCTGAAGTCCTGCCTCCCGGGAGGCGGCTTGGGACGAAGGTACGCCGGTGACGAGCCCCCGCTGCGATCGGAGTTGTTCAGCGCCGATCAGATGGAGCAGCATGGCAAGACCCTGGCGGCCTCGCACCAGGTGGGCCCGGGTCGTCCTCAGGGCCGGCTGCTGAAGAGGCTGGATGAAAATAAGGCCGTCCTCATTGGAGTCCGCAACCTGCTGACTGAGGCGGTCAAGGCAAACCGCCGGATTACCCCGGCCGGGGAATGGCTGCTCGACAACTTTTATCTGATCGAAGAGCAGATTCGCACCGCCAAGAGGCACTTGCCCAAGGGTTACAGCCGGGAACTGCCGCGCTTGTTGAACGGCCCCTCGGCCGGGCTCCCGCGGGTGTATGACCTGGCCTTGGAGACAATCTCCCACGGCGATGGCCGGGTGGATCCGGAAGGTCTCAGCCGTTTCATTGCCGCCTACCAGACCGTCACAGACCTGAAGTTGGGTGAATTGTGGGCCATCCCTATCATGCTGCGCATTGCCCTGATCGAGAATCTCCGCCGCGTTGCCGCCCGGATTGCCACCGACAGGATCGACCGAAACCTCGCCGACTATTGGGCGGACCAGATGACGGAGATCGCCGAGCAAGACCCTGGAAGCCTGATTCTGGTGATCGCCGATATGGCGCGGTCGAATCCGCCGATGGTGAGCTCGTTTGTGGCGGAGCTGACGCGCCGGTTGCAGGGGCAGGGGCCCGACCTGGCCTTGCCGCTCACCTGGATCGAGCAGCGACTCGCCGAATGTGGGTGGACGAGCAAGGATCTGGTGCAGTCGGAGAACCAACAACAGGCCGCCGATCAGGTCTCCATGAGCAACAGCATCGGCAGTCTCCGTTTCCTGGGGGCGATGGATTGGCGCATTTTCGTCGAGACCTTGAGCGTAGTCGAGCAGACCCTGCGTCAGGACCCCGGCGGCGTCTACAGCAAGATGGATTTTTTCACCCGTGACCGCTACCGCCATGTCATCGAGGAGATCGGCAAGAGCAGCCGGCACTCCGAAAGCCAGGTGGCGCGCCAGGCAATCCAGTTGGCCCGGGAGGGCGCAGCCAGCAAAGGCGGCGAAGACCGCGCGGCACATGTCGGGTTTTACCTGATTGATAAAGGATTGAGGCAACTCGAGGGGACAGTAGAACGGCGCCGCTCCCCATTTAAGGCGCTTAGCAGAATGAGCCGCAGGTTTCCTTTGGTGCTGTATGTCGGCACGATCACGCTGATTACGGGAATCATTACCGGTAGCTTCCTGGCGAAGGCGCAGGCCGATGGGCTATCCGGCTGGATACTCGGGCTGATCGGGGTCCTTTCATTCTTGGGTGCCAGTCATCTGGCGATAGCCCTGGTAAACTGGCTGGCGACGTTGCTGGTGAGGCCAAAGCCGCTGCCGCGCTTAGACTTCTCCGCTGGAATTCCGAGGGAATTCAGCACCCTCGTGGTGGTCCCGACTATGCTCACGAGCCCTCAGAACGTCGAAGCTCTGATGGAAGGGCTGGAAGTCCGGTTCCTGGCAAATCGGGACGAGAACTTGCACTTCGGCCTGCTCACTGATTTTCGGGATGCGCCCGAAGAGACGCAACCGGAGGACGAGCTGCTGGTTAATCTAGCCCGGCAGGGCATCGAAGAGTTGAATGAAAAGTACCGGAGCAGCAAAGGTGATATATTCTGCCTCTTCCATCGCCCGCGCCGTTGGAATCCCCTCGAACGGATTTGGATGGGTTACGAGCGCAAGCGAGGCAAGCTTGCGGACTTGAATACGTTTTTGCGCGGCGGCTCCAGGGATTGCTTCGCAGTCGTCGTCGGTGCGATGGCAATCTTAACGGGCGTAAAATATGTGATCACCCTGGACACCGATACGCAACTGCCCCGGGACTCGGCGTGGCAACTGGTGGGAGCCATGGCACATCCCTTAAATCGGGCGCGGTTCGATGAGGACAAGCAGCGTGTCTGTGAAGGGTACGGCATCCTGCAGCCGCGTGTGGCTGTGAGCCTGCCCGGCACGAACCGGTCGCGGTATGCGCGACTCTGGGGGAGTGATCCGGGCATCGATCCGTATACCCATGCCGTCTCCGATGTGTACCTGGATCTGTTCCAGGAAGGCTCGTTCATCGGCTAGGGCATCTATGAGGTCGAGGCGTTCGTGCGGGCGCTCAACGGGCGGTTCCCCGAAAACCGAATTCTCAGCCACGATCTTCTGGAAGGGTGCTACGCTCGGGCCGGGCTGTTAAGTGATGTCCAGTTATACGAGGAATACCCCTCTCGCTATAGCGCCGATGTGAGCCGCCGACACCGTTGGATTCGCGGCGATTGGCACATTGCCCGGTGGCTGCTGCCGGGTGTTCCCGGGGCTGGCCTAC
>JBGSLA010000136.1:0-15016 GCA_041740935.1 Desulfobaccales bacterium
GGCCCAGGCCGCCCGGGAGGTGCTGCCCGAAACTCTGGCCCAGGCCGGCATTCAGGTGGAGGTGGCCCCGGTGTACCAGGCCAGGCCGCCCGCCGGCATTCCCGCGGAGGCCCGGCCCTTCATCGAGTCAGGCCAGATCGACCTCCTTACCTTCGCCAGCTCGGCCACGGTGCACAATTTCGCGGCGCTGGTGGGCCGGGAAAAATTCCAGAAACTCGCCAAAACCGCAGTGCTGGCCGCCATCGGTCCCATTACCGCGGCCAGCCTCGAGGAATATGGCCTCACTCCCCAGATTCAGCCGGAGGCTTTCACCATCCCGGCCCTGGCGGAAGCTATTGAGGAATATTTCCAGAAAATCCCTCGGTAAGGTAAAATAAAAATGTAGCGCCGGCGCCCTCGCCGGCGAAAAACCGCTGGGCGCGGCGATTTCGCAACCAACAATCTTTTACTCTCTTTTCCAGGATCTTATGGGGAAACGCCCCTGCTCCCTGGTCGCCTGGCTCTTTCCGGCCGTATGCCAGGTTGCCGCAGAATTTCGCTAAACACGCCGTTTCTGGCATTCTCATTTGTTATTGTAGCCATACCTGTCTGGTTTACTTTCGCTATCACCTGGAGGGTGGTTTATAGATAAAGGAGGTCATCATGCGACAAGCTCTTAACATCCTGGCAGTCCTGGCAATCATCACCCTGGGCCTGACCGTTGCCGCCCAGGGCACCCTGACTCATGATGCCAAATTCTATTATGACCAGGGCATGAATTTTTTTCAAAAAAAGCAATACGGTAAAGCCATCGCCCAGTTTAACCAGGCCATTCAAAAAGACCCCGATTATGCCCAGGCTTACAGCCTCCGGGGGGTGGCCTACTATCGGAGCAAGTTATACAACAAAGCATTAGCTGATTTTAACAAAGCTTTGGAATTGAACTCCAAGATTGATCTTGCTTATAATTATCGAGGGTTGATTTACCATAACATGAAGCAGTACAGCAAGGCCATTGTTGATTACAACAAAGCCATCGAGTTGAATCCGAGAAACGCGATTTATTACAATAATCGGGGGTTGGCCCACTATCGGAATGAAGCCGTGGATGAGGCCATCGCCGATTTCAGCCAGGCCATCCAGTTAAAGCCAGATTTGGCCTTGGCTTACCACAACCGGGCCCATGCCTACTCCAGGAAAAATGACCTCAGCAAGGCCAGGGAGGATGTGCGCCGGGCCCAGGAACTGAAATATCCGGTGGATCAGGACATCCTGCGCCAGGTGTCCGGGGGGAAGAAATAGGGCAATGCCATGGGACCGGAGTCAAAAATGACCGCCAAGAAGGCTTTCAGGGCAAGACTTACCCCTGGGGGAGGGGGCATTATGGCGGCAAAAAGTCTGTTGAGGTTGTTTCTAACTCTTGTGGTTATCCTCTGGGCGGGGCCGCCGGGCCAGGCCCGCGCTGCTGCTGACCAGGCCACCCAGGGAAAAACCTGTCCCGAACTGTGGCCGGTGGCGCGGGGTGAAAAGCACGGCTATATCGACAAGACCGGACGGCTGGTCATCCCTTTTATCTTTGATGCTGCCGAAGATTTTTCCGAAGGCTTGGCGGCCGTGGAGGTGAAAGACCGATGGGGCTATATCGATAAAACCGGCAAGTTCGTCATCCCGCCCCGATTTCGGTTGGCTTTTCCCTTCGTAAGCGGCAGGGCTCTGGTGGTGGTGCGGCAATATCCCACAGGCACTTATACCATGCACAAGCTGGGCTATATTGACAGCTCGGGCAAGGTGGCGATTCAGCTTAAAGAAGCGTTGGATTCAAGATCATTGCATGTCATCCACCAGGAACTGTTCTTCGCCGATGGTTTGGTCAGCGTGGAGCAGAATAATAAATTCGGGTTTATGGATAAAACCGGCAAGCCGGTCATTCCTGCCAGATATGACGATGCCGGCCCCTTTTCCGAAGGCCTGGCCGCGGTAAAGATCGGCGGCCAATACGGCTACATCGACCGGTCCGGCAAGATGGTTATTCCTCCCCGCTTTAAGGAGGCCGCCTCTTTTGCTGAAGGATTAGCCGCGGTCACCCTTAACGGCAGTCAAGGGGGCTTTATCGATACCTCAGGCAAGCTGGTCATCAAGGAGGAAGAATTTGAGGGTGGAGGTGGGTTTTCCGAAGGTCTGGCGGCAGTCAAGGGGAAAAACCACAAGTACGGTTTCATCGATAAGACCGGCAACTTCGTCATCCAGCCGCAATTCGATCGGGCGGGTGGTTTTTCCGAGGGGTTGGCGGCGGTGCAGCAGCTCGACGAACACTGGCCCAACAACCTGGCCTATATCAATCCCAAGGGTGAAATGGTGATACAGTCGAGGTCGACCTTTCCCAACCGCCCCACGAGGGTTGAATTCGATCTCCATACCTATCGGTTCCGGGGCGGGGTCGCCCGGGTGGGGCTGGGGGATGAAAAAGACCTTGACGCCGGCGGATACATCAATAAGGAAGGGAAATTTATCTGGCCCCAGGCCGCGCCATCGAAAAATGCAGCGCCCTAGCCCCTGCGGTCACGCTCAGAAGTGATTGTCAAAGCGGTTTTTTTGTCATTCTGTTCTGAAAAGTCTTTTTGTGGGGGAGGGGGCCAGGGGGAGGGCTGGGGGAGCCGCTGCTCCCCCAGCCCTCCCCCCAGAGAAAATTTTCCTGCTTTGCGGGTGGCCGCAGGCCCATGAGGAGCTGTTCCCCTAAAAATTCATAGATGTCTTGATGGCTTTCCCATATAACTAAGGCATGTCGAAGCACGAACATTCTCTGCCGCTGTCCGGCCCGGGGCCGCGGCGCATCGACTATCAGCGGGAGCTCAATTTCGCCCAGTACCAGGCGGTGACCGTGACCGAGGGGCCGGTGCTGGTCATCGCCGGGGCGGGGAGCGGCAAGACCCGGACCCTGGTCTATCGCCTGGCCTATCTGGTGGACCAGGGGGTGGATCCGGAGCACATTCTGCTGCTCACCTTCACCCGCAAGGCCAGCCGGGAGATGCTCAGCCGGGCCGCGGAACTGCTCCAGCGCCCCTTGACCGCGGTCATGGGCGGCACCTTTCACTCCGTCTGCTACCACTGGCTCAGGCAGCACGGCAAACTTATGGGCTTCCCGGAAGGCTTCACGGTCATGGACCGGGACGACCAGGGGCGCCTGCTCGCCGACTGCAAGGAAAAATTGGGCCTGAGAAACCTCTCCGGCCCCTTTCCCCGCAAAGAAACCCTGGCCGGCATCCTGAGCGCCGCGGTCAACAAGAACCTGCCACTCGGGAATATCCTGGCCCGGGACTACCCCCAGTTCCTGGAGCAGCGCCCCCATCTGGAGGACCTGGCCAAGGTTTATGCCCGGGAGAAGCGCGATCAGGGACTCATGGATTATGACGACCTGCTCCTGGAGGGCCGCCGCCTGCTGGCCGACCACGAGGAGGTGCGCCGCAATCTGTCCTCCCGCTACCGCTATATCATGGTGGACGAATACCAGGACACCAACCATCTCCAGGCGGAAATGGTGCGCCTGCTGGCCTTCACCCACCAGAACGTCATGGCGGTGGGGGACGACTGCCAGTCCATCTATTCCTTCCGGGGGGCCAATTTCCGCAACATCATGGACTTTCCGGCGCTCTTTCCGGAGGCCCGGGTCGTCAAACTGGAAGAGAATTACCGCTCCACCCAGCCCGTCCTGGATTTGGCCAACGCGGTCATCGCCCAGGCCCGGGAAAAATACACCAAGTGCCTGTTCAGCCGCCAGGCCGACGGGCTTAAGCCCCGCCTCTACCGGGCCGTCAATGAAAACGAGCAGTCTCTTCAGGTAGTCAAGCTGGTGCAGGACCTGAAAAGCCAGGGCACCCCCTTGAACCATATTGCCGTGCTCTTCCGGGCGGGCTATCACTCCTTTGACCTGGAAATCGAGCTGGTGCGCCAGGGCCTGCCCTTCATGAAATTCGGCGGCTTCAAATTCATGGAGAGCGCCCACATCAAGGACCTGCTGTCCTATCTGCGGGTGGTGGCCAATCCCCGGGACACCGTGAGCTGGACCAGGCTTTTGCAGCTTATGCCCGGGGTGGGCCGCCAGACCGCGGCCAAATTCACCGGCCGCACCAAGGAAGGCTTCACCCTGGAGAGGGCCGTGGCAGCGCTCGGCAAACAGCGCCAGGGCGCGCTCAAGGGGTTGGCCGAAATCCTCTCCGAGATCAGCTCCCCGACCCAGACCCTGCTGAGCCGCCTCAATCTGGCCCTGTCCCACTACGAACCCTTGATGCGCAGCCGCTTTGACGACTATCCCAAACGGGGCCGGGACCTGGAGCATCTCCTGACCATCACCGCCCGCTACCGGGAAATCCGGAGCTTCCTGAACGACCTGTCGCTCGACCCCCCCACCAGCCTGGCGGATATCACTTCTCCCGCCCACGACTTCCTCACTCTGTCCACGGTGCACTCCGCCAAGGGCCTGGAATGGGACGCGGTGATCATCATCTGGGCCGCGGAAGGCCGCTTCCCCGGCATGTTCTCCCTGGAAAACCAAGACGACGAAGAGGAGGAGCGCCGCCTGATGTACGTGGCCGTCACCCGGGCCAAGCGCCACCTGGCGGTCATTTTCCCCCGGGAGAGTTTTAATAAGATGTACGGCCACACCCTCAACAGCCTCTCCCGCTTCATCGACGGCCTGCCCCGGACGATATTGGAAAGCAGGCGGGTGGAGGTGGAGGAGGGGTGACTCAGCAGGGAGGCGCCGACCCCGGTAGCACGGGCTTCCAGCCCGTGGGAACCACCGCGCCCAAACTGGATCCAGGGAATAAGGCCATGTGGGAGCCGGTTTATCTTAAGACGCATTGCCGGGGGTTGCTGCAGCAGAAAATCGAGGCAGCCTCGGACCTTTTGAGCCAATGCACCCTGTGCCCCCACCGCTGTCTGGTGAACCGGCATCAGGGGGAGCTGGGGCTCTGCCGCACCGGGGATCAGCCGGTGGTCTCGTCCTACGGCCCCCATTTCGGCGAGGAGGACCCCCTGGTGGGGCGCCAGGGCTCGGGGACCATTTTTTTCACCCACTGCAATCTGTTCTGCGTCTTTTGCCAGAACTGGGAGATCAGCCACGGGGGCGAAGGGGAGGAGATCACCGCCCGGGACCTGGCCGCCATCATGATTTTTTTGCAGAAAAAAGGCTGCCACAATATAAATTTTGTCACCCCCAGCCACCAGGTTTTTCAGATCCTGGAAGCCTTGCCCCTGGCCATCGCAGCCGGCCTGAACGTCCCTTTGGTGTATAATACCGGAGGCTACGACGCGGTGGAGACCCTGCAGCTGTTGGACGGCGTCATTGACATTTACATGCCCGATTTTAAATTCTGGGACCCGGCGGTGGCCGGGCGCCTGTGCGCCGCGCCGGACTATCCGGAAAGGACCCGGGAGGCCTTGCGGGAAATGCACCGCCAGGTGGGGGACCTGGTCACGGACGACCAGGGGCTGGCCCGCCGGGGTTTATTGGTGCGGCATCTGGTGCTGCCCAATAATTTGGCCGGCACCAGGGAGGTTATGGAATTTTGGGCCAGGGAATTGTCCCCCGGCACCTATGTCAATGTCATGGGCCAGTACCGGCCCTGCGGGCAGGCCTTGGAGCACGGCGACCTGAACCGCTTGCCCACCCCGGAGGAATTAAGCGCCGCCGCCCAGGCCGCCCGCCAGGCCGGCCTCACCCGCCTGGACCGCCGGGAAAAGCTGTTTCGCTGGCTGTAATCTGGTTTTCGGTTTGCGGTTTTGGGTAAAAAATAATAAAGAAATCGTGAGAGTGAGCGTTTCGTTGGTTTCAATTCAAAGAGAAATTGGGACCTCGACGAAAATCATGTGGAACAGCCGCCCCCGGCTATATTTTGCAGGCGAGGGCGCTGCCTTTTACCGCGACATTGGAGAATGCACAGGCGGGACGCCTGGCCCACCAGGCCTTTCCCGGTTTTGGCAGAGCCAAGGGCTCATGGACGATGCATAACCGATTACTGGTCACTGATCACTGATCACTGATCACTGATTACTGGTCACTGGTCACTGGTCACTGGTTACTGATTTTATGGGCGGCGATCTCTACGTCATCGGCGACATCCACGGCTGCCTGGCGCCCCTGAAGCGCCTCATGGAGAAGCTCGACCCCGACCTGAACCGGGACCGGCTGCTGTTCGTGGGGGATTATATCGACCGGGGGCCGGATTCCCGGGGGGTGGTGGACTACATCCTGGGGCTCAAGGCCCGCTGGCCGGCCGACAACATCATCTGCCTCAAGGGCAATCACGAAGTCATGTTTCTGGATTTTTTGGCCGGGAAAGACCGGGAACTGTTCCTGTTCAACGGCGGCCTCAACACCTTGGAGGATTATTGGGGAAATGATTGGGACAAGCTCCCGGCGCTGGAGCTCCCCCTGGACCACGCCCGCTTTTACCGGGAATTGCGCCCCTATTACACCACCGAGGACTACATTTTCGTCCACGGCGGCTTGAAACCCGGGGTGTCCCTGGAAGAGCAGGTGGGTGAAGACCTCTTCTGGATCCGGGGCGAATTCATCGCCTCCCTCGAGGACTTCGGCCGCCGGGTAATTTTCGGCCATACACCCTTCAAGCAGCCCCTGGTGCTCCCCAATAAAATCGGCATCGACACCGGCCTGGTGTACGGCAATTTCCTCACCTGCCTTAAATTGCCCCAGATGGATTATTATTTTATGGGGCACAAGATTGATCAACAATAATACCAAGTCGCCATCAAAGTAAATCAATCGTAGGGGCTCGATTCATCGAGTCCTTGAAGGGCGCCAGGCATTGCGCCCCTACAACAAATTTCTTTCTGATGGGATAATGGTATAAGACTTTGATCGGCCTTTATTTTCCCTTTTTCCTTCTGGAGTGCCTTTGCTTAGCCGAAGGTGCGCCGGTTTGTTCTTTGGGAAGGAGCGCCCGGAGTTCCTCGCAGAAGGGTTCCCATCCCTTTTTAGGGTCCGTTTACGCCGATATTCACATTGCATAATTCCCTGTTCGTGTTTAAAATGGCCTTAAGTCTGCATCGGAGGCAGCCCATGGAAGCCAATCAGTCCCACCTTGACCAAATTTTAGACGAGATAGCCTCCTTGTCCCTGGAGGACCAGGAGATTCTGCTGAACATCATTAAACAGCGCCATATCGAAAAAAAACGGGAGCAGATTTTAAGAGATTCCCGAGAAACCATGCGGGCGTATGGCAAAGGTCTGGCACAAACCGGGACAGTGGCTGATTTGCTGAAGGACCTGGAAAGTGATTAAGCTGGTCTGGTACAAAAGCTTCGCCAGAGCTTACAAAAAGACCATTAAGAAAGATCCAGAATTAAAAGGGAAATTGGAAGAAGCTTTAAAATTATTTGTAAAAAACCCATTCAATCCAATTCTTGGCACTCATAAGCTCTCGGGCAAGTTGAAAGGTCACCACGCCTTTGGTTTGGGCTACGATTTCCGGGTGGTTATTAAATTTGTAAACCACAAAGAAGTGGCCTTAATAGCCATAGGTCGGCATGAAGAAGTTTATTAGCATCACATCATGGCGGATAAGCCGGTAGTGCCGCCATCTCTCTTCTGGGGCACTGATACAACCCTGCCCGCTTATTTTAGGGATTGAGCAAACCTTCTGGTTTTTTTAGAAAAATCGCCCGAAGCTCCTCGTCGCTGGGTTCCCCGGCCCTCTTCCAAACCCACGGGGTGGAATCGCGGGAAGCAATCTTAAGCGGTGATGATCTTTTCGCTGGCGGGGAGTTTGCTCAAAGTAAGCTTGTTAAGCTCAATCTTCTTGCTGGCATTGTCGATATCAATGCCGACCAAACGTCCCTGGGCATCGTAATCCAGCACCACGCCCTCGGAAATCTCCCGACTCTCTGCACTCGGCTGTTCGGACAGATCGATGTACAGGGAGTCCGTATCAGGATAATAACTGATATTCATTCTTGGTATCCTCTGTCAAAAAACGCATTGTGAATGGTGATCTTGTCTTCAAGGGTGACAACCCTCAAGACTCTCCCTCCAAACTCTTGAACCCGCCCCCAGAATCGCCACCGATTGCCTTCCTGCCGCTCCATGCTGATGGGATGCTCCAAAACCTGAATACACCATGCTTTTTTAAGATAAGGCCTCTTACGCAGTACTTCATTCTCAAAATTAAGGGGTATATTGGTATTGGGCCATAAAAAAATATATGCTTTTAATATTAAAAAAGCTAAGAGATTTTGAGCGGGTTTCCCGGCTGGTCTTTTTTAACGAGCGCCCGGAATTCCTCGGCGGTGGGTTTCCCGGTCCGCCTCCAAGTCCCGTTCAGGCTGATGACGGTCTTTATCCTCACCTTCCGCAGCATCCCCGCCCGTCCATGGGAAAACCCTTCCCTTCCCTTGACAGCCGGCCCTCTCTCCTGTAAATTCGGGAGGTTGAGGTTATCAGGCAGGGATCACCTGAGCCCGACTTCCTGAAAGGCGATATACCCGGTCCCGGCCTCGGTCCGGACCCCGAAGGAGAATATCGGATGTTGCGCGCCGTGCGTCTCAAGTTCCTTTTCCTCTTTTTTCTCACCGTCATTTCCGTGCTTCTGGTCCTGCCCTCCTGGGTGCAGATGCCGTCCTGGTGGGAGCAGTACATCAGCCGCGGCCTGAACCTGGGATTGGACCTCAGGGGGGGCATGCACCTGGTCCTGGAGGTGGACCTGGAGCAGGCCATCAACAACGAACTGGACCGCACCGCCCGCAGCCTCAACGCCCTGGCCGAACGGCAGAAGATCGGCCTCAAGGTGGATGAGGTGACCAAAGACACCCTGCCGGTGACCCTGATTAAGTCCGGGGATCAGGATGCCTTTTTCAAGCTCATCAAGGATTATTTTCCCAAACTGGAGATCAAAGGCCCCAAGGCCTTAAACGGCGGCCAGGCGTACACCCTGGCCTTAAAGCCCCAGGAAATCGAGGCCTTTAAGGACGACACCCTGCGCCGCAGTCTGGAAATCCTGCGCAACCGCATCGACCAGTTCGGGGTCACGGAGCCCATCATTGTCCCCCAGGGCGCCGACCAGATCGTGGTGCAGCTGCCCGGGGTCCAGGACCCGGCCCGGGCCCGGTCGCTGATCAAGCAGACCGCCCAACTCGAGTTCAAGCTGGTGGATGACGAGAGCCCGGTCAGCCTGGAGGAGTTGATCGCCCAGGCCGAACGGGAAGGCCGCCTCAAGGACCGCTATGACCGGGAGGAAGTGAACCAGGCCCTGGCCGGCAAAATCCCCCCGGATACCGAAGTCTATTACGAAGTGCGCAAGGACCCGGAAACCCGGCGGGAGACCAAGATTCCCCTCCTGCTGAAAAAGAAGGTGCTCCTGACCGGCGACCGGGTGGATAACGCCAGCGTCCGCCCCGATGTGGGGGAAATCGCGGTGCTGGTGAGCTTCAACGCCGAGGGGGCCCAGGAGTTCGACCGCATCACCCGGGACAATGTCAAACGGCGCCTGGCCATCATCCTGGACAATGTGGTGCGCTCGGCCCCGGTGATCCAGGAGCGCATCTCCAAAGGGGAGGCCCGCATCACCGGCAGCTTCAGCCCGGATGAGGCCGCGGACCTGGCCACCGTGCTGCGGGTGGGCGCCCTGCCGGCCAGCGTCCGCATCGCCCAGGACATCACCGTGGGCCCAACCCTGGGGCAGGATTCCATCCGCAAGGGCCTCACCTCCGGCCTCCTGGCCACCCTCCTGGTGGTGGTCTTTATGATTATCTATTACCGCTTTTCCGGTCTGGTGGCCGACTACGCCCTGATCCTCAACACCATCATGCTGCTGGGCTGCCTGTCCCTGTTCGGCGCCACCCTCACCCTGCCGGGCATCGCCGGCATCATCCTGTCTCTCGGCATGGCGGTGGACAGCAACGTCCTGATTTATGAGCGCATGCGGGAGGAATTCCACGCCGGCAAGCCCCTCAAAACCGGCATCGACGGCGGCTATGACAAGGCCTTCTGGACCATCATCGACTCCCACGTCACCACCCTGATCACCGCGCTGGTGCTGTTTATTTTCGGCACCGGGCCCATCCGGGGCTTTGCGGTCACTCTCTCCCTGGGCGTCACCCTGAACCTGTTCACCGCGCTGTTCGGCACCCGGGTGGTCTATGATTACGCCATTTTAAAGCGCTGGCTCAGAAACCTTCGCTTTCTGGAGATATTTCAGGAAACCTCCATTGATTTTGTCGCGCTGCGGCGCTATGCCTTCATTTTTTCGGCGATTGTGGTGCTGGTTGGGGTCTTCGCCTTTGTGCAGTTGAGCCGGGGCCACGGCAATATGGGGGTGGAATTCAGCGGCGGCGCCATGGTGAGGATGGACGCCAGCCAGCCGTTCACGGTGGACGCGGTGCGCCAGGCCTTGCAGACAGAGGGCTGGGGACACGCCGAGATTCAACCCCTGGAAAACAGCAAAGGGCTGATGGTCAGGGTGAAGAAATCCGATGAAGGCGTGGGCCAGATGGGGGACAAGCTGGTCCAGATCCTGAATAAGAGCCTGCCGGGGACCACCTTCACGGTGGTGGGCACCGAAGAGATCGGCGCCTCGGTCAGCAAGGAGCTGCGCAAAAAGGCCATCGTCGCCATCGTCATTTCTCTTTTGGCCATTGTCGGCTATATCTGGTTCCGGTTCGAACTGATTTTCGGCATTGCCGCCACCGTGGCCACCTTCCACGACGTCCTGGCGGTTTTAGGGGTCTTTTATCTTCTGGACCTGGAAATCAGCCTGTTGGTGGTCACGGCCCTGTTGACCATCGCCGGCTATTCCCTCACCGACACCGTGGTGGTCTTCGACCGCATCCGGGAGAACCTGGCCCGCCGCCGGGGCACCCTGGCGGAGATTATCAATCTGAGCGTCAACGAAGTGCTCTCCCGCACCATCATTACCAGCACTACGGTTTTCCTGGCGGTGCTGCCGCTTTATCTGTTCGGCGGCGTGGTGCTGCGGGATTTCGCCCTGGCCATGCTCCTGGGGGTGATCATCGGCACCTACTCCTCGGTCTTCGTGGCCAGCCCCATTGTTTTTGCCTGGCGCAAGGAAGTGAAACGGGTGGAAATCAAGCGGGAGAAGGTCATTGAACTGGCCGCCCAGCAGCAGAAGCGCCAGGAGAAAAAAACCGCGGCCCGAACCAAGAAAAAGGGCGCCAAGAAAAAATAAGGGCGAGGGGGGTTTCTTTCCGGGGGGGACCGTGAACCGAGGGCCCTGATCCCCCTTATGGCCCATAAGTATTGACTCAAAGAACACCTGTCATTCTGAACGGAGCGAAGCGGAGTGAAGAATCTCATCTTTTATTAAGAATGTTCCATGAGAGATTCTTCGCTGCGCTCAGAATGACAGAAGCAGCTTAATTATAGGGCCTGCCGTGCATGCTTTGGAGCGGCGGCCGCGGTTCGCCCTGCGAGTTTACTCTTCCCTCTTTGCGGCCAGTTATAATGAGGGGTATGGCCTGGTTTTCCCATGAACCCACCGAATAGCCAGAACCCAGAACCCAGAACCCAGAACCCGGAACCCAAGCCGAAGGCCCTGGTCCTCTACGGCTACGGCCTCAACTGCGACTGGGAAACCCAGTTTGCCTTGAACCGGGCCGGGGCCGAGGCCATGCGGGTGCATACCAGCGACCTGCTGGCCAACCCCGCCAGGCTCTGGGACTACCACCTGCTGGCGGTGCCGGGGGGCTTCAGTTGGGGGGACGAGCACGGCGCCGGGGTCATCCTGGCCCTGCGCTTAAAGCTCGCCCTGGGCCAGGCCCTGCAGGAGTTCGTCCAGGCCGGCCGCTTGG
Source organism: Desulfobaccales bacterium (assembly GCA_041740935.1). Taxonomy (GTDB): domain Bacteria; phylum Desulfobacterota; class Desulfobaccia; order Desulfobaccales; family 0-14-0-80-60-11; genus JBGSLA01. Next base: position 11,800 of record JBGSLA010000136.1, read on the forward strand.
TCATCGGCATCTGCAACGGCTTCCAGGTGCTGGTGAATTTAGGGCTTCTCCCCAACCTGCCGGGCCGGGCGGGTGAGCGCCTGGTGGCCCTCATCCCCAACGACTGCGGCAACTTCCGGGACGCCTGGGTGCATCTTCAGGTCAATCCGGCCAGCCCATGCGTGTTCACCCGGGGGCTGGATTTCCTGGAACTGCCCATCCGCCACGGTGAAGGCAAATTTTACGCTGACGATGTGGTTCTGGAGGAATTGCAGGGGCGGGGCCAAATTGCCCTGCGCTACGCCCTGCCCAGCGGCGCCCCCGCTGACGGCCATTTCCCCGAAAACCCCAACGGCTCGGCCTTGGACATCGCCGGCCTCTGCGACGCCACCGGCCTGGTCCTGGGCCTCATGCCCCACCCCGAGGCCGGCATCTCTTGCTTCCAACACCCCGCCTGGACTGCCGTGCAAGACCAATGTCGCCGCCGGGGCGAACCCTATCCGGAGCAGGAGGGGCCGGGGTTGGCCATCTTCCGGAACGCTGTAAACTATTTAGAGGAAAGCTTTTCTTGACCGAAGCGTGAGAGGTCTCATCAGAATATATCCCCCAAGAATTTAAATAACTGGTCAATTTTAAGCCGATAAGGATACCAGGGCGATGGAAAGAGGGGTTTGCTCTTGACTATCATACCCTGAGCAGCGTTTATCTTGGTGAAGACGAATATGGTCATCCGGTTTATGACACAAAACGTACTGAAATTGGTGAACTGCTTTACCGATTAAAATACCAATCAGATAGGTCCGTCATTCATGAACTCGTTAATAAAATTGAACTATTTCTCATTTCTTGGAAGCCACCAATAGATTTTATAATTCCGGTACCACCTTCACGATCCAGAAGAAAACAGCAACCTGTCAGGCTCCTTGCAGAAGAGATGGGTAGGAGATTAAAGATTCCAGTAAGATTTGATTGTATATTTCGAGTTAGAGAAATTCCTGCAATTAAGAATGTCTATGAATTTGATGAAAGAACCCGTCTCTTAAGAGGGGCCTTCAAAGTAGATTCTTCCTGGGTGGGAGAAATGAAGATACTCCTTTTTGATGATTTGTATAGATCTGGTGCAACCATGAACGCAATTACAGAAGTGCTTTATGATGAAGGGTATGCCGATGATATCTATGCTCTAACTATCACCCGTACCAGGAGCAGAACATGAACAAGATATTCATAGGAGGTTCCAGAAAGGTATCCCGCATTAATGATAAAATTCGCCTATATCTTGACCAAATTATTGAACAAGGTTGCTATATCCTCATCGGTGACGCCAATGGTGCTGACAAAGCTATACAACAACATCTCCAGAAAAGAGGATACAGAGGAGTTGAAGTTTTCTGCATGGAAGGTATCTGCCGAAACAATATCGGCAAATGGAATATTAGAGAAATCCAAGCTAAAAATAAAAAGAGAGACTTAGAATTTTATTCTATAAAAGATAAGCAAATGGCCAAAGAGGCTTCCATCGGATTTATGGTATGGGATGGAAAGAGTGCTGGAACTCTTATAAATATAGGACGCCTTATACAACAAAAAAAGAAGGTCGATATTTATTTGGCGCCGACCAAAGATATTTTCACAATAAAAGATTTAAAGACTTTCGAGGAACTAATCTCTCGTTGTGAAGATGACATAAGAGATAAAATAAATAGTTATATTAAAACTAATATACAACAACTTGGCGAAATGAAGCAAAGAAGTTTGTTTGAGATCACCTCACCATAGAACTACGCCTGTTTATTGCTCCAGCAATCTCGGCAGCAAATCCGCGGCCTGTTCCAGGAGCAGGCCGCTCTCTTTGGCCGCGGCTTCGCTGTAGGCCCGGGGGCGGTCCCCGGCCCGGCGGGAGTCGTAGAGCACGAAGGGCACCGGCTCCGGGGTGTGGGTCTTCACGGCCACCGGGGTCAGGTGGTCGCACATGACCAGCACCCGGTGGTCCCCCAGGTTTTTGAGCCCCGCCAGCATGGGCCCCACCACCCGGGCGTCGAAGTCCTCGATGGCCTGCATTTTCAGGCTCAATTCGCCCTTGTGTCCGGCCTCGTCCGGGGCCTCCACGTGCACGAAGACCAGGTCCTTTTCCTTTAAGGCCTCCAAAGCCGCGTTGACCTTGCCTTCATAGTTGGTGTCCAGATACCCGGTGGCCCCCGGCACCAAAATGGGGTTGAGCCCGGCGTACAGGCCGATGCCCCGGATGAGGTCCACGGCGCAGACCACCGCGCCGGTGAGGCCGAAGCGCTCCTTAACGGTGGGCAGGGCCGGCGGCCGCCCCTGGCCCCACAGCCAGATGGAGGTGGCGGGGAGTTTCCCTTCGGTCCGGCGGCGGCGGTTCAAGTCATGCTCCTGGAGAATCGGCCAGGAGGCCCGGACCAGCTCCCACAAAGGCGCGGCCGGCCCCTCCAGCTGGAACAGGCGGCCCACTTCCTGGCCAGTGTGGTCGTGGGGCGGATAGGTCTTCCAGCCCGCGTCCCCCTGATTCCAGACCAACAGATGTCGGTAGCTCACCCCGGGGTAAAAATGGCGGCCGTTTTGGCCCAGCCCGGCCTCCAGGGCCTCGATGAGCACCCTGGCCTCCTCGCTGGTGATGTGCCCCGCGGCATAGTCTTCCATGATGAGGCCGCCCGCCCCGGCTTTGAGGGTCACCAGGTTGCAGCGGAAGGCCACTTCATCCGGAGCCAGCTTCACTCCCAGGGCTGCGGCCTCGAGCGGCGCCCGTCCGGTATGGTAGCGGGCCGGATCATAGCCCATGATGGCCAGGTTGGCGATGTCGCTTCCCGGCTCCAGGCCCGGGGGGATGGTGCGGGCCAGACCCAGCTCGCCCTGGCTTGCCAGCCGGTCCATATGGGGGGTCCGGGCCGCTTCCAGGGGGGTCTTGCCGCCCAATTCGGGGATGGCGTAATCCCCCATGCCGTCGCCGATGAGGATGACGTATTTCATCAGGGTTCTCTTTTCATATGCTGATAATTTGGGATAATCTAATTATAGAACTGCCGCCCCGGCTGTTGTTGACCAGAGCGAAAAGCTTTTTCCAATCTGAAACATCTATCGCAGCCTAACAGGCTGTTGAAAAACTCTTTTCTTGGTGACGCCTAAATAACGCTGTCCATACTGCCAAAAAGGTGTTATAGTTAACGATAACAATATGTTATCCGGAGGCAGCGATTATGCGGGGCGACGACATCCAGCA
>JBGSLA010000137.1:0-6096 GCA_041740935.1 Desulfobaccales bacterium
TCCCACCAGGGGAGGGGGAGGTAATAACCGAGGACATCGCCATGTTACTGAGACATACGACCAAGGACATCAAAGAACGCTCGGCCTTGACCATCAACCCGGCCAAGACCTGCCAACCCATCGGGGCCATGTACGCGGCCCTGGGCATTCATCGGTGCCTGCCCCACAGCCACGGCTCCCAGGGGTGTTACGCCTACCACCGCAGCGCCCTGACCCGGCACTACAAGGAGCCGGTGATGGCCGCCACCAGCGCCTTTACCGAGGGCTCCTCGGTGTTCGGCGGGCAGGCCAACCTGATCCAGGCCATCAACAACATTTTCACGGTGTATGATCCGGAGGTGATCGCGGTTCACACCACCTGCCTGTCCGAGACCATCGGGGACGACATTCCCCAGATCATCCGCAAGGCCCAGGATGAAGGCAAGATTCCCCCGGGGAAATGCGTCATCCATGCCAATACCCCCAGCTACGTGGGGACCCATGTCACCGGCTTCGCCAACATGGTCCAGGGCATGGTGCATTACCTGGCTGAGGGCAACGGCCAAAAAGACAACCGCATCAATCTCATCCCCGGTTACGTGGAGCCCTCCGACATGGAGGAAATCAAGCGCCTGGCCGACACCCTGGGGGTTGCCAGCATCATGTTCCCGGACACCTCCAATGTGCTCAACGGCCCCCAAACCGGCCGTTTCCACATGTACCCGGCGGGCGGGGTGACTACCAGAGAGTTGCGGCTCACAGGCCAAAGCCTGGGTACGGTGGCCATGGGCCGGCTGGCTTCCGGGCCGGCGGCGAGGGCTTTGGACAGCAAGTGCAAGGTGCCCTGCGAAATCCTGGATCTGCCCATAGGAATCAGGGCCACGGACGCCTTCATCGACACCCTGCGCCAGATCGCCGGGGTGACGGTGCCCGACGCCATCACCATTGAACGGGGCCGGCTCCTGGACGTCATCACCGACATGCATCAGTATTTTTTCGGCCGCAAGGTGGCCCTGGCCGGGGACCCGGATCAGCTCATTTCCCTGACCCAGTTCCTGGTGGATATCGACATGTGGCCCGTACACATCGTCACCGGCACGCCGGGGAAAAAGTTCGAAGCCCGGATCAGGGAGATCACCAAAGACGTGCCCCAGCCGGTGAACGTCAAGGCCGGGGGCGACCTGTTTCTGTTACATCAATGGGTCCAAAACGACCCGGTGGATCTGCTCATGGGTAACAGCTACCTGAAGTACGTCGCCCGGGACGAGGACATCCCCCTGGTGCGCTTCGGCTTCCCCATCCTGGACCGGGTCGGCCACAGCTACTTCCCCACCGTGGGCTACCGGGGCGGCCTGCGCCTGTTGGAGAAAATCCTGGATGCCCTGTTGGACCGCCAGGACCGGGATGCCCCGGAAGAAAGTTTTGAACTGGTGATGTAGAGCCGCGGCCTCGGCGGGAACGAGGCTGTCGGGAGCCGTGGGATTGCATTTCCCGGAAAGGAAAAATCATGGAAAAGCCTGATCATCATATCTTTGTGTGCATGAGTTTTCGGGGGCTGGAGCCCAAGGGCAAGTGCATCAAGAAAAACGCCGGGGAACTGCTGGGCTACCTGGAAGCGGAACTGGCCGACCGGGGTCTCGCCAACGTCATGGTGTCCACCACCGGCTGCCTGAAACTGTGCGACCACGGCCCCATCGTGGTGGTCTATCCCGAGGGCCACTGGTACGGCGGGGTGGACGGCGAAGAGGCCATCGACGCCATCCTGGACGCCCTGGAAAACGGCGGCCCGGCTGAGGAATATCTGGTGGGCTGAGGGTATGGCTATCAGAAACAAGTCAAAAAGGTCGAGCCTCAGGCAAAATACACTATTGCCAGAGAGTGTCATTCTGGGCGCAGCGAATAATCTCGTATTATCAAGTGGTTAAGATCATTCACTTCGTTCAGGATGACATAATGAGCGACTTTGGCAAAGCCTCGTTCTTTAGCAATTAGCTTAAAGCTTAAGGCTTAAAGCTTAAAGCTTCAGGAGCAATCCCATGGAACCAGCGATCTACGAAGAGCGGCAAAGTCAGATCCATCGCAAAGGGGAAGAGCCTTTCGACTTGGCCTGCAACAAGGACTCCCTAGCCGGCGCGGTGAGCCAACGGGCCTGTGTGTTCTGCGGCTCCCGGGTGGTGCTCTACCCCATCGCCGACGCCCTGCACCTGGTGCACGGCCCCATCGGCTGCGCGGCCTACACCTGGGATATCAGGGGCGCCCTGTCCTCCGGGCCGGAACTGCACCGGCTCAGTTTTTCCACCGACCTCCAGGAGACGGATGTCATTTTCGGCGGCGAGCAGAAGCTGGAGCAGGCCCTGCGGGAACTTATCGCCCGGCACCGGCCCAACGCGGCCTTTGTCTATGCCACCTGCATCGTGGGCATTATCGGCGATGATGTGGCCGCGGTGTGCAAAAAAATCGAACGGGACACCGGCATCCCGGTGCTGCCGGTGCAGTCCGAAGGCTTCAAGGGCAACAAACGGGCCGGCTATCACGCCGCCTGCGCCGCCATGTTCCAACTGGTGGGCACTGGAGATACCGGCGGCATCAGCAAGAAAAGCATCAATATCCTGGGGGATTTTAATCTGGCCGGGGAGATCTGGATAATCCGGGACTACTTCGAGCGCATGGGGATCGAGGTGGTGGCCAACATCACCGGGGACGGCCGGGTGGCTGACATCCGGCGGGCCCACGGCGCCGCCTTGAACGTGGTGCAGTGCTCCGGGGCCACCATGGACCTGGCCCTGATGATGGAAGAAGTGTACGGCGTCCCCAACCTGCGGGTGTCCTACTTCGGGGTGGACGACATGGCTGAGTCCCTGTATGCGGTGGCCCGGTTTTTCAAAGATCCGGACATGATGGCCCGCACCCGGGACCTGGTCCGGGAAGAGCTGGCGGTGCTTTTGCCCAAACTGCAGGAATTTCGCCGGGAGCTGGCCGGCAAAAAGGCCGCCATTTACGTGGGGGGCGCGTTCAAGGCCTTCTCCCTGGTCAAGGCCTTCCGGCTCCTGGGCATGGAGGTGGCCCTGGTGGGTTCCCAAACCGGCACTGCCGCGGATTACCAGGAACTGCACGACATCACCGACCCCGGCACCATCATTGTGGATGACTCCAATCCCCTGGAATTGTCGAGCTTCCTCCAGGAAAAGGACGTGGACATCTTCGTGGGCGGGGTCAAAGAGCGCCCCATCGCCTATAAGCTGGGGGTGGGCTTCTGCGACCACAACCACGAACGCAAAGAGGCCCTGGAGGGCTTCGTGGGCATGCTGAATTTCGCCCAGGAGGTCTATAACACCGTGATGAGCCCGGTGTGGCGCTTTGTGCCCCGGAAAAGCGAGGCTGGGCGAAAGGGTTAAAAGGGAAAAAGGCGACAGGGGGAACACGAAAACACGGCCAAGATTCCTTTCCCCCTTTTCCCCTAAGGGTTATTGGCCAGATAAGACTGAACCAGAAAGATACAGGGCAAAACCATGAAAATCTCAAATAGCCCCTACGTCTCCACCACCAACGCCTGCAAGCTCTGCAAGCCACTGGGGGCCTGCCTGGCCTTCCGGGGCATCGAGGGCGCGGTGCCCTTCCTGCACGGCTCCCAGGGGTGCGCTACCTATATGCGTCGCTACATTATCAGCCATTTTCGCGAGCCCATGGACATCGCCTCGTCTTCCCTGGGGGAAAAGCAGGCGGTCTATGGGGGCGGGGCCAACCTGAAGCAGGGCCTCAAGAACGTCACGGCCAAGTATGGGGCCGGGCTCATCGGGGTGGCCTCCACCTGCCTCACCGAGACCATCGGCGATGATGTGCCCATGATCGTGGGGGAATATCGACGGGAACACGGGGCCGCGGCCGACCACCGCGGCCTGCCGGAGATCGTCACGGTCTCCACCCCCAGCTACTCCGGCACCCACATGGAGGGCTTTCACGCCGCGGTCAAGGCGGTGGTGGAGCAGCTTGCCCAGGGGGGCGAGCCCACCGATGCGGTTAATCTCCTGCCGGGGTTCGTGTCGCCCGGGGATATTCGCTATCTAAAGGAAATTTTAGCGGACTTCCGCCTGAAGGGCATCATTTTGCCGGATTGCTCCGACACCCTGGACGGCCCGGCCCGTTCGGACTATGACAAAATTCCGGCCGGGGGCACGCCCCTGGCTGACCTCAGGGCCATGGGCCGCTCCCCTTGCACCATCGAATTAGGCCGCACCCTGGCTTCCCAAACCACTGCGGGGAAAGTTTTGGCGGAACGCTTCGGTACAAAGCTTTTTTCCCTGGGAATGCCCCTGGGCCTCAGGGAGACCGACCGGCTTTTCCAGGTGCTGGAAGAAGCGGCCGGCCGTCCCACCCCGCCGGTCCACGCGGCCGAACGGGGCCGGCTCCTGGACGCCTATGTGGACGGTCATAAGTACGTCTTTAATAAAAAGGCCGTGGTTTACGGGGAAGACGACCTGGTGGTGGGCCTCGCGGCCTTCCTGGCGGAGATCGGCGTTAAGCCCGTGCTCTGCGCCTCCGGCGGCCGCAGCGGCCGTTTGGCCGAGGCTGTGGCGGAAGTGACCCGGGAGCTCCTGCCGGAGCCCCCCCTGGTCCGGGAAGGCGTGGATTTCTATGAAATCGCCGAAGAGGCCGAGGCCCTGGCCCCGGATCTGCTCATCGGCCACAGCAAGGGGTATCATCTGGCCAAACGCTGGGGCGTTCCCTTGATCCGGGTGGGCTTTCCCATCCATGACCGCTTCGGCGGCCAGCGGATTGTGCACCTGGGCTATCGCGGCGCCCAGGACCTCCTGGACCGCATGGTCAATGCCGTCCTGGAGAAAAAACAGCAGGATTCGCCCGTGGGCTATGGATATCTATGATTAGCCGGCCAGGGGCCGACATAAAGTTTGTTGTGGGGCAGGGGGGTGCCCACGGGCTGGAAGCCCGTGCTACCGGGGCCAGCGGGCCCCACGCCCCCTCCCCCAACCCCCTAAAGGGGGTTGGGAGGGGGGTCTGGGGGGGGGTGGGGGAGCCGCCGCTCCCCCAGCCCTCCCCCCAGAAAATTATTGCCGCCGTTTGAAGGCAGCCTCATATCACAAAGGACACGCAGCCATGGAAACCGACCTGGATACCAGCCGTCACCCCTGCTTCAACGCCGAGGTCAAGGGCCACTGCGGCCGGGTGCACCTGCCGGTGGCGCCCCGGTGCAATATTTTGTGCAATTACTGCAACCGCAAGTTCGACTGCGTCAACGAAAGCCGGCCCGGGGTCACCAGCGCCGTACTTTCTCCCGACCAGGCGGTGGCTTATGTGGAAAAGGTGCTGGCCGCGGAGCCCCGCATCACCGTGGCCGGCATCGCCGGTCCCGGGGACCCCTTCGCCAACCCCCGGGAAACCATGGCCACCATCCGGGCGGTGCGGCAAAAGTTCCCGGACCTCTTGCTTTGCCTGGCCACCAACGGTTTGGGGATTGGGCCTTATATAAAGGAGTTGGCGGATCTGAAGGTGTCCCATGTCACCGTCACGGTGAACGCCGTGGATCCAGGAATCGGGCAGAAAATCTATCGCTGGGTCAGGGACGGCAAGGTGTTGCATCGCGGCCCCAAAGCCGCGGAACTCCTGCTGCGCCGCCAGCTTGAGGCCATTGCCGGGCTCAAACAGGCGGGCATCACGGTCAAGGTGAACGTCATCGTCATCCCCGGCATCAATGACCACCACGTGCCCGTAGTGGCCGAAAAGATGCGGGAACTGGGCGTGGATGTGCTCAACTGCATGCCGGTCTATCCCAACGCCGACACCCCTTTTGCCGAAATTCCGGAACCGCAGCCGGCCCACCTGGAGGCCATCCGCCGGCAGGCCGAGGCGTTTTTGCCCCAGATGCGGCATTGCACCCGGTGCCGGGCTGACGCGGTGGGCCTGTTGGAGGAAGACCGGGCCGAGGAGTGGCGGGGCTGCCTGGTGAAGTGCGCCGAGTTGCCGCCCCCCGCGCCCCCGGAGCGGCCGTACGTGGCGGTGGCCACCCGGGAAGGGGTGCTGGTCAATCTTCACCTCGGAGAGGCCGACTCTTTTCAGATTTGGGGTCCTGGGAAAAACGGCGGGTTTCGCTTGATCGAGGAG
>JBGSLA010000138.1:0-22562 GCA_041740935.1 Desulfobaccales bacterium
GAGATGGTGATGCCGGGGGACAACGTCTCCATGGAAGTGCACCTGATCACCCCGGTGGCCATTGAAAAGGAACTGCGCTTCGCCATCCGGGAAGGCGGCCGCACCGTGGGCGCCGGCGTGGTCAGCGATATTATTGAGTAGGAGCGGGCCGTACATGATGATCACCCCTAAAATACGCATCCGCTTGCGGTCCTATGACCACAAGCTTCTTGACAAGTCGGTGTTGGAGATCGTGGAGACGGCCAGGTCCACGGGAGCCCGGGTGGCCGGTCCCATACCCCTGCCCACGGAAATCAACAAATTTTGCGTGCTGCGCTCGCCCCACATCGACAAAAAATCCCGGGAACAGTTCGAGATCAGGACCTATAAGCGCCTGCTGGACATTCTCGAACCCACCCAGCAGACCATGGACGCCATCAGCAAACTGGACCTGGCCGCCGGGGTGGACGTGGAAATACGAGTGTAACAGTGATCAGTAACCAGTAACCAGTGATCAGTAACTGAGGTTTTCTGGCAATTGGCAGCTGAAAACGTGGAGACAACATGCCTGACGGGATATTCGGCAAAAAACTGGGCATGACCCGCATCTTCGACGAAGACGGGACCGTGGTCCCGGTGACGGTCATAGAAGCAGGCCCGTGCTTTGTGGTGCACAAGAAGACCAGCGCCAAGGACGGCTATGAGGCCCTCCAGGTAGGGTTCGAGCGCCGGCCCCTGGCCAAGGTCAACAGGCCGGAGACGGGGCATCTCGAGAAGCACGGCAGCAAAAGCGGCTTTGCCCTGCTGCGGGAGATCCGGGTGGAGAACGCCGAGGGCTTCGAGCCCGGCCAGGAACTTACCGTGGAGCAGTTTGCCATCGGCGACCGGCTGGCGGTGACCGGCACCTCCCGGGGCCGGGGCTTTACCGGCACGGTCAAAAGGTGGGGTTTCCACGTGGGGCCCAGGACCCACGGTTCCATGTCCCACCGGGCCCCCGGCTCCATCGGCGCCAGCGCTTACCCTTCCCGGGTCATCAAAGGCAAGAAAATGCCGGGGCAGATGGGCAACGCCAAGGTGACGGTGCGCAATCTGGAAGTCATCGACGTACGTCCGGAAGACAATCTTCTGTTGGTGAAAGGGGCGGTGCCCGGTCCGCGCCGGGGCTTCCTGTTCATCAAGAAAATCAGGTAATACCATGGCAGTCATCGACATTTACAACGTGAACAAAGAGAAGGTGGGGGAAGTGGACCTCAAAGAGGACATCTTCGGGGTTGACATCAAACCTCATCTGCTCCATGAAGTGGTGGTCTGGCAGCGGGCCTGCCGAAGGAAAGGGTCGGCCTCCACCAAGACCCGGGGCGAAGTCCGGGGGGGCGGCCGCAAACCCTGGCGCCAGAAAGGCACCGGCCGGGCCCGGGTGGGTTCCACCCGCTCGCCCATCTGGCGGGGCGGCGGCACCACCTTCGGCCCCCGGCCCCGGAGCTACGCCTACACCCTGCCCAAAAAGGTGCGGCGCGCCGCGCTCAAGATGGCCCTGTCCAGCAAGCTGGCCGACGGCCAACTGGTGGTCCTGGAGGATTACCCCTTCACTGCCCCCAAGACCAAAGAGTTTGTCCAGGTAATGGCGACTTTCAACCTGGAAAAGGCCCTGTTCATCACCCTGGAAGGCCATGAAGTCCTGGAGCGCTCGGCCCGCAATGTGCCTTCGGCCCAGGTGCTGCCCACCGCCGGGCTCAATGTTTACGACATTCTGCGGTACGACCACCTGGTGCTGTTGTCCCCGGCGGTGGCCGCCATCGAAGCGAGGTTGGCGTCATGAAGCCTCCCCATCAGCTCATCACCGGCCCCATCATCACGGAAAAAACCCACATGCTCAAAAGCGCGGGGAACAAGGTGTCTTTCCGGGTGAAGGTGAACGCCAACAAGATCGAGATTCGCAAGGCCATCGAAGAATTGTTCAAGGTGAAGGTGCTCCAGGTGAACACCATCACCGTCAAGGGCAAACAGAAGCGCGTGGGCCGCACCGAAGGCAGGCGGGCCGACTGGAAAAAGGCCATCGTCACCCTGGCGCCGGGGGAGAAGATTCCGGGGTTGGAGGGGCTGTGAGCTTTAGGCTTTAGGCTGTAAGCTATAAGCTTAAAGCTAAAAAGCAAAAATAAAGCAAAGAATTTATAGGTGAGAGACTTTAGGAAAAAAAGGTTTGGGAAAAAGGGCATCTGTTGACCCTGGAGATATATAAAGCCACAGAGAGGTTTCCAAGAGAAGAGTTATATGGGTTGACCAGGCAGTTGCGCCGAGCCAGTTCATCCATTCCTGCCAATATTGCGGAAGGATGCGGCAAAGACGGTGATGCTGATTTTGCCCGATTTCTGCAGATTGCCAGGGGGTCAGCCAGCGAACTCGAGTATCATCTCTTGCTGGCCAAGGACCTGGGATTCCTTAAAGAAGACGACTATCAGCAATTAACCAAAGAAACGAATGAAGTAAAAAAGATGCTCACCAACTTTATAAAAAAGCTTAAGGCTTAAAGCTTAAAGCCCAAGGGTACTTAATCATGGCTCTGATACCACGCAAACCGACCTCGCCGGGGCGGCGCTTTCAGACGGTGTCGGATTTTTCCGAGATCACCCGCACCGAGCCGGAGAAAAGCCTGGTCGAGTCCCTCCGCAAGTCGGGGGGGCGGAACAATGTCGGCCGGCGCACCCTGAGGCATCGGGGCGGCGGGCATAAGCGCCTCTACCGGCGCATCGATTTCAAACGGGACAAGCTCGAGGTGCCAGCCCGGGTGGCCTCCATCGAATACGATCCCAACCGTTCGGCCCGCATTGCGCTCCTGCATTACCTGGACGGGGAGAAGCGCTACATCCTGGCGCCCGTGGGGCTGCAGGTGGGGGATCTGGTGGTGAGCAGCGCCGAGGCGGATATCAAACCGGGCAACTCGCTCCCCCTGGCCAACATCCCGTCGGGGACCATGGTGCACAATGTGGAGCTCAAGCCCCTAAAAGGCGGGCAGTTGGCCCGTTCGGCGGGGGCCGCGGTGCAGCTCATGGCCAAGGAAGGCAATTACGCCACCCTGAAGCTGCCCTCCGGGGAGATGCGCCTGGTGCCCATGGCCTGTCGGGCCACCATCGGCCAGCTCAGCAATGTGGAGCATGAAAACATCTCCCTGGGCAAGGCCGGGCGCAAACGCTGGCTGGGGAAAAAGCCCCACGTGCGGGGCGTGGCCATGAACCCGGTGGACCATCCCCTGGGCGGGGGCGAAGGCAAAAGCTCGGGGGGCCGGCATCCCTGCAGCCCCTGGGGCGTGCCCACCAAAGGCTACAAGACTCGCAAGCCCAAAGAAAGCGACCGCTATATCGTGAAGCGGCGGAAGTAGAGGTGGACTGTGGCCCGTTCCCTGAAAAAAGGACCGTTTGTCGATGACAATCTGCTGGTCAAGGTGCACAAGGCCAGGGAGACCCAGGACCGCCGGGTGATCAAGACCTGGTCCCGGCGCTCCACCATCACCCCGGAATTCATCGGGGTGACCCTGGCGGTGCACAACGGCAAGAAGTTTATCCCCGTCTATGTCACGGAAAACATGGTGGGGCACAAATTGGGGGAATTCTCCCCCACCCGCCACTTCGGGGGACACGCGGGCGACCGTAAGTCCAAAGTGGGCAGGAAATAGCCATGGATATAACCGCGCGAGCCAGATATCTGCGCATCGCCCCCACCAAGCTGAGGCTCGTGGCCCAGCCCCTCCGGGGGAAAAAGGTGGAAGAGGCCTTGCAGCTGTTGAAATTCACCCCCAAAAAAGGGGCCCGGCTGCTGCACAAGGTGGTGGAGCAGGCGGTGGCTAACGCCGAGCAGCGGCCCCAGGTGGACGTGGACACCCTGTTTGTCAAGCACATCATGGTGGACGGCGGCCCGGCCTTGAAAAGATTCATGGCCCGGGCCATGGGCCGGGTGAACCGTATTGCCAAGAGAATGAGCCACATCACCGTGGTGCTGGCCGAAGGTCCGGCCAAAAAGCCGGTGAAAACGACGCGCTAAGGAGGCAGCGTGGGTCAAAAAGTACATCCCATTGGATTCCGTGTCGGTGTGTACCGCGCCTGGGACTCCGTGTGGTTCGCCAAGAAGGATTTTGCCGCCTTGGTGCTGGAGGACCGGAGGATTCGCGATTTTATCAAGAAGGACCCGGAATTCAAGGGCGCCGGGATCGCCGGGGTTGACATCAAACGGGCGGCCCAGAAGCTCACCATCAAGATCCACACCTCCCGGCCGGGCATGGTTATCGGCCAAAAAGGGAAAAAGATCGAGGACCTGCGCCGCCGCCTGGAAAAGATGGTGGGCCGGGACCTGATCATTGACGTGCACGAAGTGCGCAAACCCGAAGTCAACGCCCAGTTGGTGGCGGAAAACATCGCCATGCAGCTGGAGCGCCGGGTGTCCTTCCGACGGGCCATGAAAAAGGGGGTCAGCCAGGCCCTCAAGTTCGGGGCCAAGGGCATCAAGATCCGGGTGAAGGGCCGTCTGGCCGGGGCGGAAATCGCCCGCCAGGAGTGGTACCGGGAAGGCCGGGTGCCGCTGCACACCTTGCGGGCCTATATCGACTACGGCTTTGCCGAGGCCATGACCACCTACGGCGTCATCGGCATCAAGACCTGGATCTTCCACGGCGAGATGCTGGGCACCGAAGAAAGCGGTTTTTAAAAGACTTTACAACCTCCCGCCCCACAAGGCGGAGTTCAGGAATAAACCATGCTCAGTCCCAAACGAGTAAGACATCGCAAGGTGCAGAAAGGCCGGCGCCGAGGCATGGCCCTGAGGGGCAGTTCCCTGGCCTTCGGCGACTACGGGCTGCAAGCCCTGGAAGCGGCCTGGATCACCAATCAGCAAATCGAGGCGGCCCGGATCGCCATCACCCGGCACGTCAAGCGGGGCGGCAAGATCTGGATCCGCATTTTTCCGGATAAGCCCTATACCAAAAAGCCGGCGGAAACCCGCATGGGCAAAGGCAAGGGCAGCCCCGAAGGCTGGGTGGCGGTGGTCAAGCCCGGCCGCATCCTCTATGAACTCTCCGGGGTGGCCCCGGAAGTGGCCAAAGAGGCCCTGCGCCTGGCGGCCATGAAGCTGCCCATCCCCACCAAAGTGCTGGTTCGGGAGGCCGCCCCGACCGCGGCTGAGGCATCATTATGAAAGCGGCGGATTTGCGGGATTTGTCCACGGAAGACTTGGCGGCCAAGCTCAAGGAGCTCAATGAGGAGCTCTTTAAGCTCAGCTTTCAGCACAGCTCCAACCAACTGGAAAATACGGGGCGGCTGAAGTGGGCCAGACGGGACCTGGCCCGGCTGAAGACGGTGCTCAGGGAAAAAACCGGGGAGAAGTGGTAGGGGAAAAACCATGGAGAAAAAACGCGGCGTGCGCAAAACCCGAGAAGGCATCGTGGTGAGCGACAAAATGGACAAAACGGTGGTGGTGGAAGTGAAGCGCCTGGTGTCCCATCCCCTGTACCACAAAATCATCCGGCGGCGGAACAAGTTCAAGGCCCACGATCCCCAAAACCTCTGTCAGGTGGGAGACAAGGTGCTGATCGAAGAAACCCGGCCGCTTTCCCGGGATAAGCACTGGCGGGTCAAGCAGATCATCGAAAAGGCCCAGTAACCGGGAGACCGACGAGACCTAGATTGGCAGCCTCGGCTATTCCGAAACAGGAAAAAATTCGGCACCTGGTGCTGACACAGGATAAACATCATGATCCAGGTTCATACCAACTTAACCGTAGCCGACAACTCCGGCGCCAAACGCCTGTTTTGCATCCGGGTCCTGGGGGGCACCAGAAGGCGCTATGCCCGGGTGGGGGATATCATTGTGGTGTCGGTTAAGGAGGCCCTGCCCCACTCCAAGGTGAAAAAGGGCGATGTCATGCGGGCCGTGGTGGTGCGCACCGCCAAAGAAACCCGGCGCGCCGACGGCTCCTACATCAAATTTGACGACAACTCCGCGGTGCTCATCAATCCCCAGGGGGACCCCATCGGCACCCGGATTTTCGGGCCGGTGGCCCGGGAGTTGCGGGCCAAGAAGTTCATGAAGATCATCTCCCTGGCCCCGGAGGTCCTCTGAAATGCCCAAGGCCAAGAAGAAGCCCATCATCCCGGTGCCCATCCGTCTGAAGAAAAACGACCTGGTGGAGGTCCTCACCGGCCGCGAGTCGGGTAAAACCGGCAAGATTCTCAAGGTCATCCGGGAAAAAAACCAGGTGCTGGTGGAGAAAGTGAACCTGATCAAACGGCACACCCGGCCCAGCCCCACCACCGGGCAGGGGGGCATCATCGAGCGGGAAGGCCCGCTGCATGTTTCCAAGGTGATGCTCATCTGTCCCAAGTGCGCCACCGCCGGGCGGTTTCGCCTGACCACCACCGCAGACCGGAAAAAGTCCCGGGTTTGCCGCAAGTGCAAGGAACTGATCGATGGCTGAGAAGTTGACCTCCCGTATCCAGGAATTTTACCGGCAGGAATGCGTTCCCCGGATGATGCAGGAATTTCGCTATACAAGCCCCATGCAGGTGCCCCGGCTGGAAAAGATCGTGGTCAACCTGGGGCTGGGGGAGGCCATCCAGAACATTAAGCTCTTGGAATCGGCCAGCGCCGAGTTGGCGGTGATCACCGGGCAAAAGCCGGTGATCACCCGGGCCAAGCGCTCCATCGCGGCCTTCAAACTGCGGGAAGGCATGCCCATCGGCTGCATGGTGACCCTGCGCAAACAGCGGATGTTTGATTTTTTCGACAAACTGGTGAATGTGGTGCTGCCCCGGGTGCGGGATTTCCGGGGGCTGAGCGACAAGTCTTTTGACGGCCGGGGCAACTACACCCTGGGCATCCGGGAACAGATTATTTTTCCGGAAATCGACTACGACAAGATCGACAAAATCAAAGGCATGAACATCACCATCGTGACCACCGCGCCCACGGACGAAGAAGGCAAGCAGTTGTTAACTCTTATGGGAATGCCCTTTAAGAAATAGGAGCCAGGAAGGTAATGGCCAAGAAATCACAAATCGCCAAGGCCAAGCGCACCCCCAGATTTCCGGTGCGGCATTACAACCGCTGTCCCATCTGCGGGCGGCCCCGAGCCTTTTTGCGGAAGTTCGGCATCTGCCGCATCTGCTTTCGGAACATGGCCCTCAAGGGTGAAATCCCCGGGGTGATGAAGTCCAGTTGGTAGGCGGGCTAAAGGACCATCGATTATGAGCATGACAGACACCATCGGAGACTTGCTGACCCGCATCCGCAACGCCGGCAAGGCCAGGTTCGACAAGGTGGATATTCCCGCCTCCCGCATGAAGATCACCCTGGCGCGCATCTTTAAGGATGAGGGATTCATTAAGAATTATAAGGTCATTAAAGACAACAAACAGGGCATCCTGAGGATTTATCTCAAATATGACGACCAGAACCAGCCGCTGATCCAGCGCCTCGAACGGGTGAGCAAGCCCAGCCGCCGGGTGTACAACGGCTGCGAGGAGCTGCCCAAGGTGCAGGGGGGCCTGGGGGTGGCGGTGATCTCCACCTCCAAAGGGGTCATGACCGACCGGCGGGCCCGGAAACTGGGCATCGGCGGCGAAGTTCTGTGTCAGATCTGGTAAAGGTGAGCCATGAGTCGCATCGGTAAACAACCCATCCCGGTGCCGGCCGGGGTGAAGATCAAGCTGGATGACCGGCTGATCACCGTCACCGGCGGCCAGGGGAGCCTCTCCCGGGAGCTGCCCCCGAGGGTGCACCTGGAAATGGACCAGCAGGAAATCCGGGTGATCCCCCAGGATGACAGTCGCCTCAGCCGGTCCTATTGGGGCCTGACCCGGACGCTCGTGGCCAATATGGTCATCGGCGTGAGTACGGGCTTCAGCCGGGTCATGGAAATCGTGGGCACGGGCTATAAGGTGGAGGCCAAGGGCGAGTCCCTGTTGCTGAGCCTGGGATATTCCCATCCGGTGGAGTTTCCCCTGCCCCAGGGCATCACCGCCGAGGTCCTGGACAAGGGCACCCGCTTCCAGTTAAAGGGCGTGGACAAGGAGCAGCTCGGGCAATTCGCCGCCAACCTCCGGGGGTTGCGGCCGCCGGACGTCTATAAAGGCAAGGGTGTGCGCTACGCCGGGGAAAAACTGCGCCGCAAGGTGGGCAAAGCGGGCGGGAGATAGCTGTAAGCTATAGGCTATAAGCTGTAAGCTGTAAGCAAAAAACTCGGTACGAACGGAAAAATCAGAGACGTAGGGCGGGCACTGCCCGCCGTTACAATCTGCCGGATTCAGAGCCCAGCAGAGCTTGGCGGGCAAGCCGGTTTCCAAACAGGAGCTTGGGAATCAGGATAGGGAAGTTGTAAAACATAAGGCTTTAGGCTTTAGGCTTATAGCTTAAAGCTTATCGCCAAAAGGTTTCTAACCATGGCCAAGATGAATCCTCGCAAGGTGATGCGGCTGAAACGCAAGGGCCGCATCCGGAAAAAACTCCACGGCACCGCCGAGCGTCCCCGTCTCTCGGTGTTTCGGAGCACCCGGCACATTTACGCCCAGATCATCGACGATCTCCAGGGCGTCACTCTGGTGGCCGCGGGCACCCTGTCCCCGGAGATCAAGGACAAGCTGCCGGGCCTCAAAAAGACCCTGGCCGCCCAGGAAGTGGGGAAACTCCTGGCCGACAAGGCCAAGGAAAAGGGCATCGTCCAGGTGGTTTTCGACCGCAACGGCTTTCTGTATCACGGCCGGGTGAAAAGCCTGGCGGAGAGTTGCCGGGAGCATGGGCTAGTTTTTTAGCGAAAAGCTATAAGCTATAGGCTGTAAGCTTTAAGCTAAAAGCCAAAAGATAAAAGCGGTAAACTGCCAGGCCGAGGATTGCTGTTACTGAAAACCAATGGGAATAGGAATAATCAAAGAAATCGGCTGTCAGGATAAAAAAGATACGAATATTTCATATAAAGTTTTTAAAAGCTTAAAGCTTATAGCTTATAGCCACTTAGGAGGGCAGTTTGTTCGAACCTGATGCATCAGAGATTACGCTGTTAGACAAGGTGGTGAGCATCAACCGCGTCGCCAAGGTGGTCAAAGGCGGACGCCGTTTTCGCTTCAGCGCCATCGTGGTGGTGGGGGACGGCCAGGGCAGGGTGGGGGCCGGCCTGGGCAAGGCCCAGGAAGTGCCGGAGGCCATCCGCAAAGCCCTGGAAAAGGCCAAAAAGGCAATGGTCCAGGTGCCCATCCTCCAGAACACCATTCCTTATGCGGTGGTGGGTCGGTTCGGCGCCGGCAAGGTGCTGCTCCGCCCCGCGGCGGAAGGCACCGGGGTCATCGCCGGGGGGCCGGTGCGGGCCGTGGTGGAGGTGGCCGGCATCAAAAACGTGCTCACCAAGTGCCTGGGTTCCAACAACCCCCACAACGCGGTCAAGGCCACCATGGAGGCCCTGCGGCAGTTGTCCAGCCCCGAGGACGTGGCCAAGCGCCGCACCCGGCCCCTGGCCGAATTGTTGGCCTAGGGCCTGTCTAAATATTTTAGCCTCCTGGCGGCGCGGGGGAGGGCAGGGGACCGGGTTCCCCTGACCCCGGGGCCGCCAGGGAACGGGAAAAGCTCATGATTCTGGAAATAACCTTGGTCAAAAGCCCCATCGGCAGGCCGCCGAAACACCGGATCACGGTCAAGACCCTGGGGTTGACCAGACTGAACAAGACGGTGCGCCTCACGGAGACCCCGGCGGTGGCCGGCATGGTCAACCAGGTGCAGCATTTGCTCAAGGTGCGGCGCCTGGCCGAAGGAGAATAAGATATGCGGCTCAGTGAATTAAAGCCGGCGCCGGGCTCCAAGCACAAACCCAAAAGGGTAGGGCGGGGGCCGGGCTCCGGATGGGGAAAAACCGCGGGCCGGGGCTCCAAAGGCCAGAATTCCCGGGCCGGCGGCGGGGTCAAGCCCGGCTTCGAGGGCGGTCAGATGCCCCTGACCCGGCGGATTCCCAAACGGGGTTTCACCAACATCTTCAAGAAAACCTATACCCTCGTCAACCTGCGGGACCTGGCGGTATTTGCCGCAGACAGCCTGGTGGATGAAGAAGCTCTGCGCCGGGCCGGACTGGTGAAAGGCGCAGGCCACGCGGTTAAGCTTCTGGGCCAGGGTGAGGTAACCGTGCCCCTGACCGTCAAAGTGCAGGCGGTGAGCGCCCAGGCCCGGGCCCGCATCGAGGCAGCCGGAGGTCGGGTGGAGGTCGGATAACTTGGCCGGCGGCTTAGCAAATATTGCCAAAATTCCGGAGCTGAAGCGGCGCATCATCTTCACGCTCCTCATGCTGGCGGTGTACCGCATCGGCTGCTTCATTCCCACCCCGGGAGTGGACGCCGAGGCTTTGATGTCCTTTTTCGCCCGCCAGCAGCGCACCATCTTCGGGCTGTTCGACATGTTCTCCGGGGGGGCCCTGGAGCGGTTGAGCGTCTTCGCGCTGGGCATCATGCCCTACATCAGCGCCGCCATCATCATGGAACTCCTCAAGGTGGTGGTCCCCACCATCGACCGCCTCTATAAAGAGGGAGAGGCGGGCAGCAAGAAAATCAAGCAGTATACCCGCTACGGCACCCTGATCATCGCGGCCGTCCAGGGGCTGGGGATCAGTTTCGCGCTCGAAGGCATGGGCGGGGCCGAAGGCGCGGTGGTCCTCAATCCGGGCCGGGGCTTCCGCCTCATGACCCTGGTCACCCTGACCTCGGGCACGGCCTTTATCATGTGGCTGGGGGAAATCATCACCGAGCGGGGCATCGGCAACGGCATCTCCCTGATCATTTTCGCGGGCATCGTGGCCCGGCTGCCGTCGGCCATCATCAGCACCGTACAGCTCATCAAGACCGGGGAACTGCCGGTTATCCTGATGCTCATCCTCATCGTGGTGATGATCGGGGTGGTGGCGGTCATCGTTTTTGTGGAGCGGGCCCAGCGTCGCATCCCGGTGCAATACGCCCGCCGGGTGGTGGGCCGGCGCATGTTCGGGGGCCAGACCACCCATCTGCCCCTGAAGGTGAACGTGGCCGGGGTCATTCCCCCCATTTTCGCCTCGTCGCTGTTGATGTTTCCGGCCACGGTGGGCAGCTTCATCCAGAACGAAAAGATCAAGTATTTCTTCGATCTCATCTCGCCGGGGTTTTGGCTGCATGAGGTCTTCTACGTCGCGCTGATCATCTTTTTCTGTTATTTTTACACCGCGGTGACCTTCAACCCGGTAGATGTGGCGGACAACCTGAAAAAATGGGGCGGATATATTCCGGGGCTCAGACCCGGCAAGCCCACTGCGGAATACATCGACCGGGTCCTGACCCGCATCACCCTGGGCGGGGCCCTGTATGTGGCCGCGGTGTGCGTCCTGCCCACCATCATGGTGGCCCGCTTCAACGTGCCCTTCTATTTCGGGGGCACGGCCCTGCTGATCGTGGTGGGCGTGGCCATGGACACCATGGCCCAGATCGAATCGCACATGCTCTCCCGGCATTATGAAGGGTTCATGAAAAAACGGCTGGGCCGGGTGAGAAGGTAGGGCTGTAAGCTATAAGCTGTAAGCTATAAGCTATAAGCTGTAAGCTAAAAGCTAAAAGCTAAAAGCCAAAAGAATCAGTTTATAGATAAGGACCGAACCGAGGGCCTCGACCTGGAAAGTAAGGCGAAAGAAGACCAGGTTAAGCCAATGTTTTATTTGAAAATTTAAAGCTTAAGGCTTAAGGCCTAAAGCTTAAAGCCTAAAGCTTACAGCTTACAGCCAAAAAAGGAGGCTCGTATGAATCTTATTCTGCTGGGCGGACCGGGGGCCGGCAAAGGCACCCAGGCGAAGAAGCTCATCGACACATACCAGATTCCCCAGATTTCCACCGGCGACATCCTGCGCGCCGCGGTGAAGGATGGGACCGAGATGGGGAAAAAGGCCAAGGAATACATGGACGCCGGCAAACTGGTGCCCGATGAGGTGGTCATCGGCATCATTAAAGACCGCCTGGCCCAGCCTGATTGCAAAAAAGGTTTTATCCTGGACGGCTTTCCCCGCACCGTGCCCCAGGCTGAGGCTTTGGATAAAGTCCTAACCGGCCTGGGCACCAAGATCGACCACGTGGTCTCCATCGATGTGGACGAAGAGGCCCTGGTGACCCGCCTCACCGGCCGGCGCACCTGCAAGAACGCCGCCTGCGGCCAGATGTTCCACATCGAATTCACCCCGCCGAAAAAAGCGGGCATCTGCGACAAATGCGGCACCGAACTCTATCAGCGGGATGACGACAACGAGACCACGGTGCGCTCCCGGCTGGCCACCTACAACCAGTCCACCAAGCCCCTCATCGACTATTACAGCGGCAAGGGGCTGGTCCGGGCCATCGCCGGGGTGGGCGGCATCGACGACATTTTTAAGAAGATCTGCGGCATTTTGGGGCAGGCCGCCTGAGGTTTTAAGGGAGGTTGCCGGCCGGCTGACCTTGCCTGGCCGGGCTTCACCCCGGGCCCGTCAGCCGGCCGGCAACCAGGAAATATGATCCAACTGAAATCACCCCAGGAAATCGCCAAGATGGAGGTGGCCAACCGCATCGTGGCGGAGGTCCTGGAGGAAGTGAAAACGAAAATCCGTCCCGGGGTGGAAACCCTGGAACTGGATGAACTGGCCGAGGCCTTGTGCCGCAAACGCCGGGTCAAGCCGGCCTTTAAAGGCTATCGGGGCTACCCCCACGCCCTGTGCGTGGCGGTCAATGAGGAAGTGGTCCACGGCATGCCGGGACCGCGGCGCCTGGCAGCCGGCGACCTGGTCAGCCTGGACTTTGGGGTGCTGCATGACGGCTATTACGGCGATGCGGCCATCACGGTGCCGGTGGGGGAAGTGACCCCCGAGGCGCACCTGTTGATGAAAGCCACCGAGGAGTCCCTGTATGCCGGCATCGCCGAGTTCAAGGCGGGGGGGAGATTAAGCGACATCTCCAATGCCGTGCAAAATACCGTGGAGGGCTACGGCTTCGGGGTGATTCGCCAGTTTGTCGGGCACGGCATCGGCCGGGCCCTGCATGAAGACCCCCAGATTCCCAACTTCGGGCCCCGGGGCAAAGGGCCGACCCTCAAGGTGGGCATGACCCTGGCCATCGAGCCCATGACCAGCATCGGCGCCTGGGAAGTGAAGATATTGGCGGACGGCTGGACCGCAGTGACTACGGACGGCAGTTTGGCGGCTCATTTTGAACATACCGTGGCCCTGACCGAAAAGGGCGTCTTGATTTTAAGTCGAGTATAGGTTAAATTAAATAGTTATCATACATGGATAAAGTGTCCCCAGATGCCTAAAGAAGACGCCATCGAGGTGGAAGGGAAGGTCGTCGAACCGCTCCCCAACGCCATGTTCCGGGTGGAACTGCCCAACGGTCACCGGGTGCTGGCCCACATTTCCGGCAAGATGCGCATGCACTACATCAAGATTCTGCCGGGAGACAAGGTTATTGTGGAACTGTCGCCCTATGATCTGAGCCGGGGGCGCATTGTCTATCGGGTGAAATAGCCGGGTATTCGGGTTCAGGGGCCGCAGGCCCGGGGCAGCAAGAGAACCCCGGAGATAGGTTAAAAAACGGCCCCGGGACGGAGAGCAGGGTATGAAAGTCAAGCCTTCAGTAAAAAAGATGTGCGTGAAATGTAAGATCATCCGCCGCAAGGGTGTGGTGCGGGTGATTTGCGAGAATCCCAAACACAAGCAGCGCCAGGGTTAGGACGGAGGAGGGGAATTGGCCAGAATCGCCGGTATCGACCTGCCCCGCAATAAGCGGATTGACATTGCGCTCACCTATATCTTTGGCATCGGCCGCACCACCGCCGGCAGCATTTTGCAGGAGGCGGGGGTGGACGGCGGGGTCAAGACGGGTGAGTTGAACGACGCCCAGATCACCGCCATCCGCCAGGTGATTGACAGCCACCACAAAGTGGAAGGTGATTTGCGGCGGGAAGTGTCCATGAACATCAAGCGGCTCATGGATCTGGGCTGCTATCGGGGCCTGAGGCACCGCCGGGGTCTGCCGGTCCGGGGCCAGCGCACCCACACCAACGCCCGCACCCGCAAAGGTCCGCGGCGTTCGGTGGTGGGCAAACGGAAAAAGGGCTAAGGAGCGACTATGGCCAAGCGACCGGCCGGCAGGAAGAAGAAAGAGCGGAAAAATATCCCCACCGGGGTGGCCCATATCAAAGCCACGTTTAATAATACCCTGGTGACCATCACCGACCCCATCGGCAACGTGGTGTCCTGGTCGTCGGCGGGGGTGCAGGGGTTCAAGGGTTCCCGGAAGGGCACGCCCTTTGCGGCCCAGTTGGCGGCCGGGGATGCGGCCAAAAAGGCCATGGAGCATGGCATGCGCAGCGTGGACGTGTATGTCAAGGGGCCGGGGGCCGGCCGCGAGGCGGCCTTGCGGGCCATCCAGGCGGCCGGCTTGAGCGTTAATTTGATCCGGGACGTCAGTCCCATTCCCCACAACGGCTGCCGCCCGCCCAAGCGCAGACGGGTCTAACCCAGAAGGAGAGAGATTTTGGCGAGGTATACAGATGCCCGTTGCCGCCTGTGCCGGCGGGAGAGGATGGCCCTCTATCTCAAAGGCGACCGCTGCTACACCGACAAATGCGCCATTCAGCGCCGCAACTACCCTCCGGGACAGCACGGCCAGGGCCGGGGCAAAATTTCCGATTACGGCCTGCAGCTCCGGGAAAAGCAGAAAGTGCGGCGCATGTACGGCGTCCTGGAAAAGCAGTTTCGGGGCTACTTTGAGCGGGCGGAGCGTATGCGGGGAGTCACCGGCACCAATTTGTTGGTGCTGTTGGAACGACGTTTGGACAATATAGTGTATCGCTTGGGTTTTGCCAACTCCCGGGCCCAGTCCCGGCAGTTGGTGCGCCACAACCACATCCTGGTGGATGGCAAGCGGGTGAATCTGCCTTCCTATCTGGTCAAGGTGGGCCAGACGGTGCAGGTGACCGAAAAATCGCGGCCCTCGCCCCTGGTGCGGGACGCCCTGGAGGTCGCGGCCCGGCGGGGGTGCCCCCCCTGGCTGGAACTGGACAAGGAGGCGGCCGCCGGCCGGGTGAGCATGCTGCCCAGCCGGGAAGACATCACCATGCCCATCCAGGAACATCTTATTGTCGAGCTGTATTCCAAATAGACCGGCGACATGGGCCCGACGCCGAAGGGGGCGCACAACCCGAAGACTCAGCCGTCATTTTTCCCGGTGGGGGCGCCCTGCCGCCGGGACACCTTTGCCTCATGAGTTTTAGTCCGAGGAGCCATGATTTACAAGAATTGGACCGAACTTATCAAACCCAGGCGTCTGGAAGTCGACCCCGACAGCCATAGCACCACCTACGGCAAATTTGCCTGCGAGCCCCTGGAGCGAGGTTTCGGCACCACCCTGGGGAACGCCCTGCGCCGGGTGTTGCTCTCCTCCCTCCGGGGAGCGGCCATTACCGGGATCAACATCCAGGATGTCTATCATGAGTTTTCGGCGATCCAGGGGGTCCTGGAGGACGTCACCGAGATTCTTTTGAACCTGAAGCAGGTGCGCCTCAAATTTATCACCGATGGGGTCAAGACCCTGCACCTGGAGGTCAAAGGGGAGAGCACAGTCAAGGCCGGGGATTTCAGAACCGACGGCACCGTGGAGATCCTCAACCCCGAGCAGCACATTGCCACCCTGTCGACGGACGGCCAGCTCCTGATGGAGCTCACCGCCAAAAGCGGCAAAGGCTATGTCCCGGCCGAGGCCAACAAGGAGGAGGGCCAATCCATCGGCTTCATTCCTCTGGATGCCTCCTTTTCCCCCATCCGCAAGGTGAATTATGTGGTGACCCAGGCCCGGGTGGGCCAGCGCACCGACTATGACAAGCTGACCCTGGAGGTCTGGACCGACGGCAGTCTCACCCCGGAGAGCGCCGTGGCCTACGCCGCCAAAATCCTCAAGGAGCAGTTGACCCTGTTCATCAACTTTGAGGAAGAGGCCGAAGATCTGGATGAAAAGGCGCCGGAGCAGCCGCCGATCATGAACGAAAACCTCTACCGGGGCGTGAACGAATTGGAGCTCTCGGTAAGGGCGGCCAACTGTCTCCGCAATGCCAATATCCGCTGGATCGGGGAGCTGGTGCAAAAAAGCGAGCAGGAAATGCTCAAGACCAAAAATTTCGGGCGCAAGTCCCTGAATGAAATTAAGGAAATTCTCCAGGAAATGGGGCTGCAGCTGGGCATGAAGCTGGACAACTTTGCGCCCCCGGAGCAGTTGCCGGAGAGAAAGGAAGAATCAGCATGAGGCACTTGAAGGCCGGGCGCCGGCTGGCCCGCACCACCGAACATCGCAAGGCCATGTTGCGCACCCTGATTACCCAGCTGCTGGAGCACGAGCGGCTGCAGACCACCTCGGCCAAGGCCAAGGAGACCCGTCAGTGGGCCGAAAAAATCATCACCCTGGCCAAACGGGGCGATCTTCATGCCCGCCGCCAGACCCTCCGGGTAGTGCGCACCAAAAAGGCCATGGTCAAACTCTTCGGGGAACTCAGGAACCGCTACCAGGACCGCCCCGGCGGCTACACCCGCATTATCCCGCTGGGCTTTCGCATCGGCGACGGCGCGCCCATGTCCATCCTGGAACTGGTGGGCCGGCCGGAAAAACTGCCCAAGGCCAAGAAGAAGGCCAGCGCCACCTGAGGATTATCACCCTCTGCCAGGGGGAGGGCCGGGACCGCCGCGGCCCTTCCCCCCCAGCCCCCTTCCCCGTAAATTCCTCTCATACCGAGTCGCAGTCAAACCGCGACAGGGGATTTTCAGCCTCTATAAGCGCCGGCTGAAGCCTGCGGCTACAGAAAATAGCTTTTTGAGCGCAACTCGATATCAGCCATCCTTCCGGGCTGGCAGTCCTGTCTGGCCAGCGCAGAGCATGGAAGAGACCAGGGAATTGCCTAAGGGAATGCCAACATTGCCAAGAGATTTATAACATACTGATAAGTTTAAACAAAAATTGAAGGTGCGGTTCGTCTCCACGAAGTTTCTAAAGATTAAAATGAAAAAAAGGTTGACTTCTGTTCGAGCTTATATTAGTCTCGCGCCAATTCATCGAAGTAAACGTGAACAAGACGCGCGGGTCAAGGAGGTAGTCTCGCGTCACAGGGGCAGCGCCTAAGCCTCTTCCGAAGTGTCCCACAACCAAGGAGGTGCTGAATGGCGAAAAGAATAATCCTCGTGGTAACTCTCGGGTTAGCTCTAACCCTTTTACCTAAAATGAGCTTGGCGGTGCCCACCAAAGGCACCTCCAAGAAATCGTCCTCTCTGAAAAGTAAAAAATCCACCAACACCACTGAGTCCAGCCGGGTCACCAAATCCAGCAACAAGTCCGTATCCTCTAAAAAGAAGAAAACGACGCGCTATTCCTCCAGGAGGAAGTACAGAAGCTATCGGAGCGAAGCCGAGGATTATGAAAGCGTTGCTGGTGAAACCTCTCTGCCTCAGCCGGTAAAAGCCGGCATCGGGGAGACCAAGCCGCTGATGAAGGTCACCCCCCAACGGGACGGCCGTTTCCTGCTGGAGCCCTTGAGCCCCAAACCGAAGCTCGGCCCGATATCCCGACCGTCCTCCAGCCTGGATGAGAGAAAGGATGTGGCTCCCGGCGGCCGGGGCTACAATCTCTATGAGCCATGGAATTTCCGGGATCTGGTCCTGAGCATGGCCAAGGGCTACCAGGGCACGCGCTACAGCTACGGCAGCAGTCTGCAGTACAGCAACGCCACGGATTGTTCCGGCTTTGTGCAATATATTTACAAGGGCTTCAAGATTGAGCTGCCCCGCTCCAGCGCCGAACAGGCCGAGGTGGGCCAGGCCGTATCCCACACCATGGACTTCTCCAAGCTGATGCCGGGGGACCTCCTGTTTTTCAGCCGGGGGGGGCGCCATGTCGGCCACGCCGGCATCTATATCGGCGAAGGCAAGATGATCCACGCTTCCAGTTACCGGACCGGCGTTATCGTCACCGACCTGCGCCAAAGCAGCTACGAGCACCGGTTTGTGGTGGCCAAGCGGGTGTTCGAGGTCTCTTATCTCAAGTAAGTCTGCGGAGCTCCTCCGCCTTTCCGTTTACCAACAGTTGACCTCTGCCGCCGGGGCTCACCAAGGCAGGGAACCCCAACATAGTGCTGTGGTGCGCCGCCGGGAGGAAGTCGGCGGCGGTCATGCGCGGTCCCGCGTCCCAGCGCCGGGGCTGCCTTGGCTCAGACCACCGCAGCCGGTTAACTATGCGCCTCCTTGTAGGCCCGCAGCACCGCATTGATCCGGCTCTGATAGCCCTTGCCCTGGGCCTTGAACCACTCCACCACGTCCTCATCCAGGCGGATGGAGAGCAGCTTCTTGCGGGCCGGAAAGACCACCTTCGCTCCCTTCCAGAATTCCTCGTCGGTTGCCGGGATGTCGGAGTAGTCGATGTCTTCGTCCTGCATGGCATCAATTCTGGGCCAATTGGTCAACGATTTCCTGGTTAAATCTTGCTTTTTCACGGCTGTTGCCCTTTCTCATGGAAATGATCCGGATTGTCCGCCCCCTTTTGGCAAAGACCACGGCCAGTAAGCGCCCCTTCACCAGCCCGAAGCCGATAAAACGTTCCTCCCCGTAGTCCTGACGGGCGTCCCCCATGACCACCATGGGGCCGGAAAACAGCTCTGCCGCTTCCAGGAAGTCAAGGCCATGCTTGGTCAGGTTTAGACGTCGCTTGGCCTCATCCCACTCAAATTCCATGCTCCATTATAGATACGTTTGTAAATATTTTCAAGGCCCCCTCTTCCCGGCCCGTCGGTGCCTCACTTTGGGGTCTGGCAGGCAGGCTGACCGAGCGGGGGTAATGGGGGGATAAGGGGGGTGGTTTCTTCCGCCTTCGGTCTTCGCATACCCTGGTTTTTTCAGGTTCTCGTGGTCTTGGGTCCGGAGAGCAATTTTTTCTGGGCATTTCCTTGACACTTTTTCAAAAACCCAATAAATTTATAAATTTGATGCACTATATTTTCAGGCGGAAAAGTATCTGCCCAAAGTAAAGGTATGGGAAACGGTATGAAAAGACTGCTGATGACTCCCGGGCCCACTCCGGTGGCCCCGGAAACCCAACTGGCAATGGCCCAACCGATTCTGCACCATCGGGCTCCGGCGTTTATGGAGATCATGGCGCAGGTGCGGGAGGATCTGAAATATCTTTTTGAGACCGAGCAGGAAGTGCTGATGTTCGTGGCCACCGGCACCGGCGCCATGGAAGGGGCGGTGGCCAACACCCTGTCCCCCGGCGACACGGCCCTGGTGGCCGAAGGGGGCAAATTCGGCGAGCGCTGGACCGAACTCTGCCAGGTTTACGGCATCAAGGTGGACCTGATGAAGATCGACTGGGGCTATGCCGCCGACCCCCAGGAAGTGGCCCGCCGACTGGATGCCAAT
This sequence comes from Desulfobaccales bacterium, assembly GCA_041740935.1. GTDB lineage: Bacteria > Desulfobacterota > Desulfobaccia > Desulfobaccales > 0-14-0-80-60-11 > JBGSLA01. The sequence continues at coordinate 19,433 of JBGSLA010000138.1, forward strand.
CCGGCCATCAAAGCGGTGTTCGTCCAGGCCAATGAGACCTCCACCGGGGTCCGGCACCCGGTGCAGGAATTGGCCGCGCTGGTGAAAAACCGCCCGGGCACCATCCTGGTGGTGGACGCCATCTCGGCGCTGGGAGGCTATCCCCTGCCCATGGACCAGTGGGGCATCGATATCCTGATAGCGGGCTCCCAGAAGGCCATGATGCTGCCGCCGGGGCTGGCCTTTGCGGCCCTGTCCCCCAAGGCCTGGGAATTCGTCAAGACCTCCACCTGCCCGAAATATTACTTTGATTTTGCCAAGCAACTGAAATCCCAGCAAAAGAATCAGACGGCCTACACCTCGGCGGTGACCCTCACCCTGGGGCTGCAGCAGGTCATGGGGTGGATCAGGGCAAAGGGCCTGGACCAGATCTACGCCCACAACCGCCGGCTGTCCCGGGCCACCAAGGCGGCCGTCCAGGCCATGGGTCTGGAGCTTTACGCCAAGCAAAATCCGTCGGAGGTGCTCACCGCGGTCCTGGCCCCGGCCGGGGTGGACGGCCAGCAGGTGGTGGCCAAAATGCGGGAGAAGGGCATCTGGATTGCCGGTGGCCAGGCCCAGGCCAAGGGCAAAATCTTTCGCATCGCCCATATGGGCTTTATCGACGAACAGGATCTTCTCGGCACTCTGGGGGCCCTGGAGATTGTGCTCAACAACTTAGGCTATAAGGTAGCCCCGGGCGCCGGCCTCAAGGCCGCCCAGGAAGTCCTGAGCCAGGAGGCCTAGGCGTATGAAGATCCTCATCAGCGACAATCTCCATAAAGCCGGGGTGGACATTTTGGACCAACACCCCAACATTGAAGTGGATTTCCGACCGGGCCTCAGCCCGGAAGAGCTGAAACAAGCCATTCAGGATGTCGACGGGCTGGCCATCCGCAGCGCCACCAAGGTAACCGCCGAGCTCATCAACACCGCCCCTCGTCTCAAGGTCATCGGCCGGGCCGGGACCGGTCTCGATAACGTCGACATCGCCGCGGCCAGCAAGCGGGGCATTGTGGTAATGAACACGCCCGGAGGTAACACCATCACCACGGCGGAACACGCGGTCTCCCTGATGCTGGCCATGTCCCGAAACATTCCCCAGGCCTACCATTCCATGCGGGAAGGCCTCTGGGAAAAGAAAAAATACCAGGGCACCGAAATTTATAACAAGACCCTGGGCATCATCGGCCTGGGGCGCATCGGCCGGGTGGTGGCCGAACGGGCCCTGGGACTGAAGATGCGGGTCGTGGGCTATGATCCCTTCATCACCAAGGACGCAGCCTCCAGCCTGGGAGTGGAGCTGGTCAGCCTGGACGAACTGCTGGCCCGCTCGGATTTCATTACCATCCATACCCCCAAGACCAAGGAAACCACCAAGCTCCTGAACCGCCAGGCCTTTCACAAGATGAAGCCCGGCATCCGGGTCATCAATTGCGCCCGGGGGGGCATCGTGGATGAGGCCGCCTTATATGAGGCCCTGACCGAAGGCAAGGTGGCCGCCGCCGCCCTGGACGTCTTCGAGACTGAGCCGCCGCCGGCGGATTTCCCCCTGCGGAATCTGCCCAACGTCATCTGCACCCCGCACCTGGGCGCTTCCACCGAAGAAGCCCAGGCCAACGTTTCGGTGGCCATCTGCGAGCAGATTCTGGAATATCTGCTCTACAGCACCATCATGAATGCGGTGAACGCCCCGTCGGTCAGCCGGGAAGCCCTGGCCCAACTGCGGCCCTATCTCACCCTGGCCGAGGCCCTGGGCAGTTTTCAGGCTCAGACCACCGAAGGGGCCATCAGCTCGGTGTCGGTGGCCTACATCGGCGAGGTGGCCAAACTGGACACCAAGCCCCTGACCCACTCCATTGTCAAGGGCCTGCTCTTTCCGGTGCTGGGCGATGAAGTGAACTACGTCAACGCCCCGGCGATGGCGGCCCAGCGGGGCATTACCGTCAGCGAGGAAAAAATCGCCATGGTGGAGGACTTTACCACCCTGATCCGCCTGACGGTGCGGGCCGGCATGGAGGAAAATTCCCTGTCCGGCACCATCTTCGGCAAGTATGAGCCCCGGCTGGTGCAGATTAACAAATTCCGTCTGGAGGCCGTCCCCGAGGGTCACATGCTGTTCATCTATAACACCGACCGCCCCGGAGTCATCGGCGCCATCGGCACCACCATCGGCAGCCATAAAATCAATATTGCCCGGATGACCGTGGGTCAGGAAAAAGAGCGGGGTCAGAACATCATTTTATTGACCACCGACACCCCCGTGACCCCGGAGTGTTTGCAGGCGGTGCGGGACCTGCCGCACGTGGCCATGGCCATGCAACTGGAACTGTAAAGGGCGAGAAGTCCGGAGGTGGGCATGACGGAACCCGAGGATAAAGGCTACAAGGTCGAGGACCGCCGCTTTTTTCAAAAAAGCGAAGCAGAAAAGGCCAAAGTCAAAGAGGAGGAAGCCGCCCAGAAGGCCGCGGCAGAGGCCGAGGCCGGGAAGGCTGCCCCGGAGGGCCGCGCCGAGGCGCCCTTGCCGGAGATCACCTTCTCCGCCTTGCTGATCTCCCTGAGCTCGTCGGCGTTTATTCACTTAGGGGACCTGCCCGATCCCGCCACCGGGGAGAAGAGCAAAGACCTGCCTTTGGCCAAGCAGACCATCGACCTGTTGGGGTTGTTGCGGGAAAAAACCCGGAGTAACCTCCAGGAGGACGAGGAGAAGCTCTTCGATCACCTTCTCTATGACCTGCGCCTGCGCTACGTCCGGGAGACCACCTGAGCGGCGGCCGCGCCGTGGTCGAGCACCGGCGGCTGTGCCCCGCCAAGGTCAACCTCTACCTCAAGGTTCGGGACCGGCGGCCGGACGGTTATCATGAGCTGATAACCGTCATGCAGCCCCTGAGCCTGGCGGATGAGTTGTGGGTAGGGCCGGGGCCGGATTTGGGGCTGGAGTGTGACCATCCCGAGGTGCCGGCGGATCCCCAAAACCTGGTGTGGCGGGCAGCGGCCCGCTTCGGGGCGGCCTGGGGCCAGGAGCCCCGCTACCACTTTCGCCTGGTAAAAAAAATTCCGGTGGCCGCCGGCCTGGGGGGCGGCAGCAGCGACGCCGCCGGCGCCCTCCTGG
>JBGSLA010000139.1:0-4346 GCA_041740935.1 Desulfobaccales bacterium
GGCTGCGCTCCGGGTGAGGGGTGAGGGCGCCGTCGGCTTCCACCTGCACCCAGTCCGGCGCCAGGCCCACGCCCGACGTTTCTTCCAGGCCGCGGGTGAGGCGCAGCAGGAAGGGATAGGCGTCGGCGTGCAGGCGGCCCCAGCGGGAATCAAACCCGGCCTGCACAAAGGCGCGGTACGCGGCCGGGAAAAAGTAGGAGGGGTTGAGCAAAAAGGGCGGAGTCGGGTGGTGCCAGTTGCCGGGGGCCAGATAGAAATTCCCCGAAGGCAGTTCCACCACCGTCTTGGCCAGGATGTCCCGGGCGACCTGGCGGGCTTCGCCGAGATAATCAGGAAAACCCGGGGGGGCCCGCCAGCCCCGCCGGGAGGCCAACAGCAAGGCCAGGGCGTAGTCCAGGTCGGCGTCGCTGGCGGTGTTCCAATCCAACACCCCCCAGGAGCCGTCCGGTTTTTGGCCCCACTGCCAGGCCAGGAGGCTGTCGCCGTGAATGGCCTCTCGGGACAGGTTCTTCCTGGTCCAGAGGCACAGACGCCCGAAGGTCTCCTCGTCGCCGGCCCACAGGGCCCTTAACAGGGCGTAGGCCTGGGCCTCGGAGATGGTGCCGTCTCCCCGCTCCTTGAGGACCACCCGGCCCTCCGGCGAAATAAAGTGGTCACGATAGCTAGCCCAGGAGGCCTGGAGCACCCAGGGCAGACGGTTGGCGGTGGTGTCGCTGCACGCCGACAAGAAACCCGCAGCCAGCGCCAGAAGACCAACCACAGCCCATCGCCCCCACGCATGGGACCGAGTTTTCGCCATCCCTCCCATACCGGCAAAATGTCACGTTTGGCGCCTGAAAACAAGACGCTTTTTCAGCCGCCGGCAATTTCTGTCGCCGTTTTCTCGAAAAGTTCCCCGCCCCTTGACGGAATTTCCTTGACAGATAAAGGAAGTTATGCCAAATAAATGGTGATTGCCAACAAAAATGATTGGCTAGAGAGAGGTACGGCAAAAAAAGCCTGTATGAATATTTCCTGAAGATGACGCGGCATCTTGGCGCCCCCGGGCCTGCCGAAGATGCCTTTTTTATTGGTTCTAAGAATTATGAAAATTACCCTTGCCGACGGGGCCAGCCGGGAGTTGCCGGGAGGTCTCACTGTAGCCCAGGCCCTTAAGGAACTGGGGGTGGCCACCGACCACGAGGTGGTGGCCGCCCGGATCAACGGCCAGGTGATGGACCTGACCGCGCCCCTGGCCCAGGACGCCACCCTGGCCCCCATCAGCATCCACACGCCGGAAGGCCTGGAAATCATGCGCCACAGCACCTCTCACCTCATGGCTGAGGCGGTGCGGCTCCTCTTCCCCGGGGTGAAAGTGGCCATCGGCCCGGCCATCGAGACTGGTTTCTATTACGATTTCGACGTGCAGGAGCCCTTCACTCCCGAAGACCTGGTCCGGATTGAGGCCAAGATGGCCGAGTTGGCGGCCCAGGACCTCTCTTTTGAGCGGCAGGAAATTCCCAAAGAGGAAGCCCTGCGCCGCTTTGAACAAGAGGGCGAGGCCTATAAAGTCGAATTGCTCGAGGGCATCGATCAGGACAAGGTGAGCCTCTACCGCCAGGGGTCCTTCGTGGACCTGTGCCGGGGGCCGCACGTGCCGTCCACCGGCTATCTCCAGACCTTCAAGCTCACCGGCATCTCCGGGGCCTATTGGCGGGGGGATGAGCGCCTGCCCATGCTGCAGCGCATTTACGGCACCGCCTTTCCCAGCCAGGAAGAGCTGGAGCGGCACCTGGAGCTCATCGAGGAGGCCAAGCGCCGGGATCACCGCAAGCTGGGGCGGGAACTGGGGCTTTTCACCATTGAAGATGAAGCCGGGCCGGGGCTGGTTATTTACCACCCCAAAGGGGCCCTGCTCCGGAGCTTCATCGAGGATTTCGAGCGCCGGCTGCACTTAAAGCGCGGCTACCAGATGGTCATGGGCCCCCAGATGCTCCGGGCCGACCTCTGGGCCCGCTCCGGCCACCTGGAAAATTATCGGGAACACATGTACTTCACCGAGGCCGAAGGCCAGGTGTACGGCATCAAGCCCATGAACTGCGTGGCCCACATGCTGATTTACAAGTCCCGAATGCGGAGCTACCGGGAGCTGCCCCTGCGCCTCTTCGAGTTGGGCACGGTGCTGCGCCACGAGCGCTCCGGGGTGCTGCACGGGCTCACCCGGGTGCGCCAGTTCACTCAGGATGACGCGCACATCATCTGCACCCCCGACCAGGTGGAAAGCGAAATCCTGGGCGTCCTGGACCTGGTGGCCGAAGTCATGGCCATTTTCGGCTTTGAATATGAAGTGGAGCTCTCCACCCGGCCCGAGAAGTCCATCGGCACCGACGCCGACTGGGACCTGGCCACCGGCGCGCTTACGGGGGCGCTCCAGACCCGCAATCTCCCCTACCACATCTGTGAAGGGGAAGGGGCCTTTTACGGGCCCAAAATTGACGTCAAGCTGAAGGACGCGCTGGGGCGCCGCTGGCAGTGCGCCACCATCCAGTGCGACTTCACCCTGCCGGAGCGCTTCGACCTCACTTACGTGGGGGCCGACGGGGGCCGTCATCGCCCGGTGATGCTGCACCGGGTCATCCTCGGGTCGCTGGAGCGCTTCCTGGGAGTGCTGGTGGAACATTTCGCCGGCGCCTTCCCGGTGTGGCTGGCCCCGGTGCAGGCCGTCCTGCTCCCCATCACCGACCGGGTCCACCCCTATGCCCGGGAATTGGCCCAAATCATGCTTAACGCCGACCTGCGGGTGGAAATCGACCTCAGACCGGAGACCTTGCGATATAAAATAAGGGAGGCCCAGTTGCAGAAAATCCCCTACATGGTGATCATCGGAGACCGGGAGGCGGCCAACCGCACCCTGTCGCCCCGTCTCAGGGACGGCACCGAATTGAAGGATTTGGAAATCGAGGCCTTTGTAGCCCGCCTCACCCAGGAAAGCCGCATTCCTTTCTTTGGAGACCACCCTTGAGCCTGAGGCGGAAACCGACCATTCAGAGGGCGCCCAGCCAGCGGGTCAGGATCAACAAGAACATCAGGGCCAACGAGGTGCGCCTCATCTCCGATGACGGCCAACAGCTCGGAGTCATGCCCCTGAAAGACGCCTTGGCGAAGGCCACCGAGGCCCATCTTGACCTGGTGGAAGTGGCCCCCCAGGCCAACCCGCCGGTCTGCCGGATCATGGACTACGGCAAGTTCAAGTATCAGCAAAGCAAAAAGCAGCAGGAAGCCCGGCGCCGCCAGACCACCATCCAGGTTAAGGAAGTCAAGGTTCGCCCCAAGATCGAAGAGCACGACATGGCGTTTAAATTGAAAAATATCAAGCGCTTCCTGGCGGATCGGGACAAGGTCAAGGTCACCATGATTTTTCGGGGCCGGGAGATGGCCCATCAGGACCGGGGCTACAACATCCTCCGGCAGATGGTGGAAGCTCTGACCGACGCCGGGGTGGTGGAACAGGAGCCCCGGCATGAAGGGCGCACCCTGTTCATGATCATCGCGCCCAAGTGAAAATTGTCCCGGCTTTGCAGTTTTTGGTTTTCATTTGCCGGCATTCGCGATATAAAGTATAATTTTTAGGTTGAGCTGAATATTTCCTGGGGGCCGGGCCGGCCCAGACTCCGGGATATAACCGCAACTTTAGCCTGAACAGCTAAAACCGCTGCACGAGGAACCCTTATGCCGAAAATAAAAACCCACCGGGGCGCGGCCAAACGCTTCAAAAGCACTGCCAGCGGCCGCCTGAAGCGCAAGCAGCCCGGCCACAGTCACATCTTGACCGGCAAAACCCGGAAGCGCAAGCGTCAGCAGCGCCTGCCGGATTTTGCCCATCCTGCCGATACCAAAGGCCTGAAAAGGCTGTTGCCCTATATCTGAATTAGGAGTACTCCATGCCACGCGTCAGAAAACAGGTGGCCTCCCGGGCCCGGCGCAAAAAGTATCTGAAGCTCGCCAAGGGCTATCGCAGCGGCCGCCGCCGCCTTTACCGGTCCGCCCGGGAAGCGGTGGAGCGGGCCCTGTGCTTTGCCTACCGGGACCGCAAGGTGCGCAAACGGGAGTTCCGCAGCCTGTGGATCACCCGCATCAATGCGGCCCTGCGCCCCCTCGGGATGTCCTACAGCAAATTCATGGGCGGCCTGAAAAAAGCCGACATCGCCCTCGACCGCAAGGCCCTGGCGGACCTCGCGGTTTACGCCCCGCAGGTGTTTTCCCACCTCACCGGTTTTGCCCGCCCGGCGGCTTGAGGGGGGCGGGAGAATTACTTGTGGGGGAGGGGGCTATGGGCCGGTGGGCCCTTACCCCCTCCCCCACACCCC
>JBGSLA010000140.1:0-7921 GCA_041740935.1 Desulfobaccales bacterium
CGCTTTGGCGGCGGCGGTGGCGGCGGTGGCGGCGGTGGCGGCGGCGGGCGGTTCCAGCGGCGGTATTAAGCAAGCCCCCCAAGCGTACTTTAACAATCTTGCCGGCAGGGTTTTCGGCCTTGCCGGTTTTTTTATGGTAAAATTCAGTTCAGCCGGTCGCGCCGCAAGCTGCCAGAACCAATCTTAAAAAGGAGCATAAACCCATGGAACAATCGTCCCTGCCCCCGGCTTCGGCGTTTTTCCGGACCCAGGTCCTGGTTCGCCTGCTCTATAGCGTGCTGTTTCTGATCCTTCTCGGCATTACGGTTTTTCTCATCAAACTGAGCCTCGTCTTCCAGTACATCCTGCTGTTCATCACCTTGAAACCGAGCGAACCGGTGCGCCGGGTGGCCAATCAATTGGCCGTTTACGCCTATCGGCTGTTGCGCTACATTACCCTGAACAGCAATGCGCGGCCTTTTCCCTTCAGCGAATTTCCCAAGGAACTGGAGCCCGCTGAGGGCGAGGTCAGGTTTGAGTAGTATTATTGAAGATCGATAGGGTTCGGCGAAGTAAGTCTTGTTGAAACAAAGCGATAATTGAAAATATGCACAACATCCGCAACTTCAGCATCATCGCCCATATTGACCACGGGAAGTCCACCCTGGCGGACCGGCTCATCCAGGCCACCATTATGGTGCCCGACCGGCAGATCCGCGCCCAGATGCTGGACACCATGGACCTCGAGCGGGAGCGGGGCATCACCATCAAAAGCAATACCATCACCCTGCCCTATGTGGCTGCGGACGGGCAGGAATACGCCCTCAACCTCATCGACACTCCCGGGCACGTGGACTTTTCCTATGAGGTCTCCCGGGCCCTGGCCTCCTGCGAGGGGGTGCTGCTGCTGGTGGACGCCTCCCAGGGGGTGGAGGCCCAGACCCTGGCCAACCTTTACCTGGCCCTGGAGCACAACCTGGCCATCATCCCGGTGATCAACAAGATCGACCTGCCTCAGGCGGACGTGCCGTCGGCCAAGGAGCAGATCCAGCGGGAGCTGGGTCTGGACGCCGATACCGCCATCCTGTGCTCCGCCAAGGAGGGCCTCGGGATAGAGGCGGTGCTGGAGGCCATCGTGCAGCGTATCCCCCCGCCCCGGGGCACGGCCGCGGGGCCGCTTACCGCCCTGATTTTTGACGCCACCTACGACCCCTACCGGGGCACGGTGGTTTCCTGCCGGGTCTTCGACGGCCGGGTGCGGCCGGGGGACGCCATTCGCCTGATGTACACCGGCAACAGCTATAAGGTGGAGGAAGTGGGGCAGTTCGGCCTGGCCCGGGAACCCCGCCGGGAGATCACCGCCGGGCAGGTGGGCTATCTCATCGCCGGCATCAAAACCGTGAGCGACACCAGGATCGGGGACACCATTACCCTCGAGGCCGACCCGGCCCCGGCGCCGCTCCCCGGCTTTACCGAAGTGAAACCCGTGGTTTTCGCCTCCATTTATCCGGTGAGCGCCGACGACTATGGGACCCTGGTGGACGCTCTGGAAAAATACAAGCTCAACGACGCCTCCCTGATATACCAGAAAGACTCCTCGGCGGCCCTGGGGCAGGGGTTCCGTTGCGGTTTCCTGGGGCTTTTGCACCTGGAGATCGTCCAGGAGCGCCTGGCCCGGGAGTTCGACCAGTCCCTCATCATGACCGTGCCGGGGGTGCTCTATGAGTTTACCCTGAGCGACGGCCACCTCCTGGCGGTGGACAACCCCCAGCACTACCCCGACCCCACCCGCATCAGAAGCACCGCCGAGCCCTTTATCAAAGCCGGCATCATCATCCCGGAGCGCTATGTGGGCGTGGTGATAAAGCTCTGCATGGAGCGCCGGGGGGTCAACCCCCACTTCGGCAATCCCTCGGCGGGCCGGGTGGAGCTCACCTTTGAAATGCCCCTGGCCGAGGTCATCATCGATTTTTACGACCGCCTGAAAAGCATCACTCAGGGGTACGGCTCCTTTGATTACGACCTCATCGGCTACCGCTCAAGCGACCTGGTCAAGCTGGACATCCTGGTGAACAGCGAACGGGTGGACGCTCTGGCCATGATCGTCCATAAAGACCGGGCCCGGGATTGGGCCGTCCGGGTGTGCGAGCGCCTGAAAGAGGAGATTCCCAAGCAGCAGTTCCGCATCGCCATCCAGGGGGCCGTGGGGGGCAAAATCATCGCCCGGGAAACCATCAGCGCCTTTCGCAAAGACGTCACCGCTAAATGCTACGGCGGCGACATCACCCGCAAGCGCAAACTCCTGGAAAAGCAGAAAGAAGGCAAGAAGCGCATGAAGCAGGTGGGCGCGGTGCCCATCCCCCAGAGCGCCTTCGTGGCCGTACTGCGCACCGATAAGGGGTGAGGGGGGAGAATGAATAAGGAAGTCTGTCTTAACCTATATTATGTTCATGACGATCAAGGTATCATTTATTCACTTAGAATTCATCCCTACGTACTTGCCGGAAGTGATGATAATAAGCTTAACTTTTTACACGAAAGAGCTCCATATGATTATTTGATCGCCCGTCCATTTGAAATACCAAAGAAATTTCATGTTTTTATAAATGATGACAGAGTACCAGTTGGACATATTACTATGTTGGAAACACTTGACAGTCCCTTGGCCATTTTTGAAGATGCAATAAAAGAAGTAGAAGATTCATTTCCGAAGCAAAGTGCTATCTCAATTTCTGCGTCTCCTATAGTTTGCATAACCGCCCTAAGGGGAGATGAAGATGGAAATATATATCCTTACAATGATCATTATGAATTATTTAAATAAAATAATAAAATTAGGCATAGGGCGGCCTGTGGCCGCCAAGAATCGGCGGGCCCGATTCGCCCTATAGTGCTGCGCATTGATAAAGATTAGAAAAGGATGGTTTCTTGGGGGAGGGGGGGGTCCCACGGGCTGGAAGCCTGTGCTACCGCGGCCGGTGGACCCCCAAACCCCTCCCCCAAACCCGTAACTTAGGGATAAAACCCACGAAACTCATAATAATCTGAATTAATAATTTTATTTTTACCGAAAACCGTAAACCGAAAACCATATATGACCGAGCGCTCTTTTCTCAGCCGGGTCCAGCGTCCCAGCCGTTATCTGGGCCGGGAGATCAACGCGGTGTTCAAGGACCCTCGGGCGGTCAGCCTGCGCGCGGTGCTGGCCTTCCCGGATTTGTACGAGGTGGGCATGTCCCACCTGGGACTGGGCCTTCTCTATGACATCCTGAACCGGCGGGAGGACATTTGGGCCGAGAGGGTGTACGCCCCGGCCCCGGACCTGGAGGCGGAGCTGCGGGGCGAGGGGCGCGCCCTGGCCAGCCTGGAATCGGGTACAGCCCTCAAGGACTTTCACATTGTGGGGGTGAGCCTCCAATACGAGCTCAGCTACACCAATCTCCTCACCATTCTGGAGTTAGGTGGCATCCCGTTGATGGCCGAGGCCCGGGGGCCGCTCGACCCCGTGGTGCTGGGGGGCGGGCCGGGGGCCATGAACCCGGAGCCGGTGGCGCCCTTTTTTGACGCCCTGGTCCTGGGCGACGGCGAAGAGGCCATCCTGGAAGTGGCGGACGTGGTCCGGGACTGGCGGGCCGCCGGGGGCGGCCGGCAGGAACTCTGGCAGGCCCTGGAAGGGGTGGAGGGGGTCTATGTGCCGGCCCTCTTTGCCATGCATTTCGACCCCGAGGGGCGCCTCATGGAGGTCATTCCCCGGGGCCGCCGCAGCCGGGTGAGCCGGCGGGTGCTGGCGGACCTGGACCGCGTCCCCCTGTCTCCCCGCGCCCTGGTGCCCTTCTGTCAGATTGTTCACGACCGCCTCAACCTGGAAATCTCCCGGGGCTGCACCCGGGGCTGCCGCTATTGCCAGGCCGGCATCCTGTATCGCCCGGTGCGGGAGCGGCGGCCTGAGAACGTCCTGGCCTGGGTGGATCAGGCCCTGGCCGCCACCGGCTTTGAAGAAGTTTCCCTCCTGTCGCTTAGTTCGGGGGATTACCGGCCCTTGCCCTGGCTTCTGGAAAACCTGATGGACCGCCTGGAGCCCCGGCGGGTGGCCCTGTCTTTGCCGTCCCTGCGGGCCGACACCCTGACCCCGGAGATGATGACCCAGATCCGGCGGGTGCGGCGCACCGGCTTCACCATCGCGCCCGAAGCCGGGAGCGAACGTCTGCGCGCCGTAATCAACAAAAATCTGCCGGAGGACATCATCGTCGCCACCGCCCGGGAGGCCTTCCGGGCCGGGTGGCGCCTGCTCAAGCTCTATTTTATGATCGGCCTGCCCACCGAAACCGGGGAGGATCTCACGGCCATCGCCGGGCTGGTGCGGCAGCTTCTCCAGGCCGGGCCCCAGGGTTTCCGGCCCCGGCTCAACCTCAGCCTGGCCTCCTTCATCCCCAAGCCCCATACTCCCTTTCAGTGGGAGGGCCAGGCGGACCTGGCGGACAGCCAGACGCGGCTGCATGAGGTGAAAGATCTTCTCAAGCAGCCGCAGGTCCAGCTCAAATGGAATTCCGCGGCCCAGAGCTGGCTGGAGGGTATTTTCAGCCGGGGGGACCGCCGGCTGGCTGAGGTTTTGCTGGCCGCCCACCGCCGGGGCTGCCGCCTGGACGCCTGGAGCGAACACCTGCGACTGGAACCCTGGCGCCAGGCCTTCAAAGACGCCGGGGTTGATCCGGAAGCTTACCACCGGGCCCGAAATCCTCAGGAGCCTTTGCCCTGGGATCACCTGGACTCCGGGGTGAGCCGCGCCTTTCTCCTGGAAGAGCGGGACCGGGCCTATCGCACCATCGAGACCCCGGATTGCCGCCAGGCGGGCTGCCAGGACTGCGGTTTGTGTGACCAGGAAAAGATTTCCCTGCGTCTGGCGGCAACGCCGCCGGAGGGGACGCTCCCCCATCCCCCCCTGCCTTCCTCCCCGGAGCAGGTGTTCTGGCGCCGCCTGATTTTTGCCAAGACCGACGAGGCCCGCTATCTGAGCCATCTGGAACTGGTGAACGCGGTCTATCGCAGCCTGCGCCGGTCCGGGCTGCCCCTGGCCTTCAGCTTCGGGCACCATCCCCTGCCCCGGGTGGCCTTTCACGGGGCCCTGCCCCTGGGGGTGGAAAGTCTCTGTGAAACCATGGACATAGGCTTGGCGGCCGATGTCCCTCTGGGCGAGGTGGTCGCCCGCCTGAACCGGGTTGTGCCTGAGGGGCTGAAGATTCTCCGCGCCGAGGGACATCTCCGGGCCCCCAAGCCGCCCCCGCTGGAGCAACTGGTCTATCAGGCGGCGAGCCCGGAGCCCGTGTTTGCCGCCGGCGCTGCCGCGGACTTTCTGGCTTGCGGGGAATATCCGGTGGTGCGGCGCCGCCCCAAGGGCGAGCGCACCGTCGATCTCCGCCCCCTGGTGGCGGCCCTTGAGGTTCTGGACGCCCGCCACCTGGAGCTGCGCCTGCGCCATCAGGAGAAAGACAACCTCAAGGTCACCGAAGTCCTGCACAATATTTTCAAATTAACCGAGTCCCAAACCCAGGACCTGCACATAGTCAAAATACAGGTTCTCGGAAAAAAGGGACAGGGGTCCAGGGCGGCGCCGGCTGAGGCCGCCGGTTCCTGGGAACCCCTGCCCCTCACCTGAAGACGGGGCATTCCTATGGCGTTGGCGCCGATTATTTTGGGGACCGCGGGTCACATCGACCATGGCAAAAGTTCGCTCATCAAGGCCTTGACCGGGATCGATCCGGACCGCCTCAAGGAGGAAAAGCTCCGGGGCATCACCATTGAGCTGGGCTTTGCCTCCCTCACCCTCCCCAGCGGGCAAACTCTGGGCATTGTGGATGTGCCGGGGCACGAACGCTTTGTACGCCACATGGTGGCCGGGGCCACAGGCATGGATCTCGTGGCCCTGGTCATCGCCGCGGACGAAGGCGTCATGCCCCAGACCCGGGAGCATCTGGAAATCTGCGAGTTGCTCAAGGTCAAACAGGGCCTGGTGGTGCTCACCAAAACCGACCTGGTGGAGGCCGACTGGCTGGATCTGGTGGAGGAGGAAATCCGGGAGGCCTTGAAGGGCACTTTCCTGGACGGCGCGCCCCTGGTGCGCTTTTCCGCGGTCACCGGCGAGGGCACCGAGGCCCTGTTGGCCACCCTGGCGGAATTGGCCGCCGCAGTGCCCCCCAAGCCCCCGAGCGGCATTTTCCGCCTGCCGGTGGACCGGGTCTTCACCATCAAGGGGTTCGGCACCGTGGTCACCGGCACCGCCATCAGCGGCCGCCTCAGGGTCGGGGACGCGGTGACGGTCTATCCGCCCCTTTACAAGGCCCGGGTTCGGAGCCTGCAGACCCACGGGGCCTCAGTGGAGGAACTCCTGGCCGGCAGCCGGGCCGCGGTCAATCTTCAGGGTTTGGAAAAAGAAGAAATGGAGCGGGGTATGGTGGTGGCCACCCCGGGGGCGCTCATCCCCAGCCGCCGGCTGGATGCCCTGATTCAGGTGCTGGAGAGCGTCCCCCGTCCCCTGAAGCATAGGCAGGCGGTGCGCTTCCACACCGGCACCAGCGAGCGCCTGGCCGTGCCCCTGCTCCTGGACGCCGATGAATTGCCCCCCGGGGCCGCGGGCTTTGCCCAGTTTCTGCTGCGGGACCCGGTGGCCTTAAAGCCCGGGGACCGGTTCGTCATCCGCAACCTGTCCCCGGCCATCACCTGGGGGGGCGGCCGCATCCTGCATGTCAACCCACCCCGCCACAAGCGCCGCCAGGAACCCGTGCTCGCCGGTCTCAGGACCCTGGAACAGGGGACCCCCGAGGAGCAGGTGCGCTTCTATCTGGCGGAGGCCGGCCCCGCGGGCCTGAGCCGGGGGGAGCTGGCGGCCATGCTCCCCTGGGACCCGCCGGAGGTGGCCAACCTGCTCAACGCCCTGGTGGTCAAGGGCGAGGCCCTGCTGTATGACCCGGAAAGCCAGCGCTACGCCCTCACCGACACCGCCCGCAGCCTGGAAGAGGACATTTGCGGGCATCTTAAGGCCTACCATCAGCAGCATCCCCTGAAGCCGGGGCTTTCCAAGGAAGAGCTCCGCCGCCGGCTCCCGGAGCAGATGGAGGTGCGTTTCTTCAACGAGCTCTTGGCGCGCCTCGGCCGCCAGAAGCAGGTGGTGGTGGACAAAGACCTGGTGCGCCTGGCCGGCCACCGGGTTACGCTCGCCCACGACCAGCAGGAGACCAGCCGGCGTCTCGAGGCCCTCTACCGCCAGGGCCGCCTGTCGCCCCCCACCCTGAAGGAACTGGAGGCCGCGCTGAAGCTGCCCCTGAGCCAGCTCCAGCCCCTGCTCCGGGTCCTGGTGAACCAGGGGACCCTGGTCAAGGCCACCGACGACCTCTACTTTCACAGCGAAGCCATGGCCCAACTCAAGGCCGATCTGGTGGATTTCCTCAAGAAAAACGGGGAGATCACCACGCCGCAGTTCAAGAACCTGACCCAGACCTCCCGAAAATTCACCATCCCGTTATTGGAGTATTTCGATTCAAACCGGGTGACGGTCCGGGTGGGGGAAGCCCGCCGCCTGCGGGAAGGCGTGTCTTAATACTTTTCGGCAAGCACCGGCAGAAGATTCGCACCTTTGGCCCTTCCTCCTTCCGGGGGAGAAGTCCGGGGTGACGGGGGAGGCACTTTCCGGGGGGCCCGCCGAAAATTCCTTGTCGAACATTTCCAAATGATGCTATAAGGTTGCCAACTCTCTTTCTTAAGAACTTCGGCGGTTATGTAGTTTGGTGAAAATGCCGATAGGACGATAACCTCGGGAGGTTCTGCCATGAAAAGGCTGTTTTTCCGGTTAGCGGGCCTTATCCTGTGCCTGTATGTGGCGGGGACGGTCTATCCTTTCCTGGCCACGGTCAGCGCCCACAGCCCGAGCCCCAGCACCCCGTCGGCGCCG
>JBGSLA010000141.1:0-2554 GCA_041740935.1 Desulfobaccales bacterium
TACGTGCCGCCGCGCATCGCGCCGCCGCCGCCGCCGGTGCCGCCGCCGCCGCCCGTGATACCGACTCCCCAGCATTACCACCCGACCGGTGGCAGCGGTTATCCCTATGAACCTTAATATCCAGAGGTAACCCGTTCATTGTTCTCCGAGAGGGAGGGTCCGCCTCCCTCCCGGGTTGTTTTTCCCGGCTTTCAAATACATGGCTTCCGCCTCAGGGCGCAAGCCATGACCCTTGGCCGCAACCTGGTATTTAGGCCACCCCGGTGCCGTCTGTCCTCCTCGTTTTACAGTTGACGCCTTTTGTGAATTTTATTACAATATCTAGCGGCCCTTGGGGAAATTTCTGGAGCGGGCCCCCGACGCCGGGAGGGACTGGACGGAGACGCCCGCCGCCTGGGCTTTGGGCGACAAAGGAGGGTTGATCTTGAGTTTTCGTATTGCCATGGCCGGCAAGGGCGGCACCGGCAAGACCACGGTGGCGGCCCTGGTGCTGCGCTATCTGGTGGAGCACGGCAAAACTCCGGTGTTGGCCGTGGACGCCGATGCCAACTCCAACCTCAATGAGGTGCTGGGGCTGTCTCTGGACCACACCGTGGGCGAGGCCCGGGAGGAAATGAAAAAGGGCAGCGACATGGTGGGCATGACCAAGGACCAGCTCATCGAAATGCGCATCAACCAATGTCTGATCGAGGCCGACGGCTTTGACCTGATCAGCATGGGGCAGCCCGAAGGACCCGGCTGCTACTGCGCCGCCAATAATCTGGTGGCCCACTTCATGGAAGTCCTGAGCAAAAATTACCCCTATATACTCATCGACAACGAGGCGGGCATGGAGCACATGAGCCGCCTGACCACCAAGAACGTGGACCTGCTGCTCCTGGTCTCCGACCCCTCCTGGCGGGGCATCCAGGCGGCCCGGCGCCTGAAGGACCTGGCCCAGCAGCTCAAGATCGGGGTGGGCCGGGCGGTGCTGCTGGTCAACCGGGCCGTGAACGGCTTAAGCCCGCGGGCCGAGAAAGAAATCGCCTCTCAGGGATTGGAGATGGCCGGCCTCATCCCCCAGGACCCCCTGGTGGCGGAATATGACGGCGAGGGCCGTCCCACCTACACATTGCCTCCTGATTCTCCGGCCCTTAAGGGGGTCTATGCCCTCATTTCCCGGTTATTGCCATAAGTGCACTAAGATAACCGGGCCGAGGGCGTTTTTTTGCTTGACAGGTTGATGAATAAATTATTATTTTCACAATATCTAGACCTGCGTTCGGTCAAGCAGCGCGCCATTCCGCATGAATGCCACCATTTAAGGATAAGGAGGGAACAACCTTGGCGTTTGAGATTCCCAAACAAATTTATTCGGGTGCCATTAAACCCGTAACCATCGGCAAGGGCGACAAGGCCATAACCTTGGGGGGTGAGACTTCTTACCCCTTTTATGTTTTTGAGGGGGCCATGCCCAACAAACCCCGGATCGCCATGGAAGTCTGGGATAAGGATCCAGGCGAAGATTGGGCCGGCCCTGCGAAGGAGCCTTTCAAGGACGTGCTGGGGGACCCGGTGGCCTGGGCCCAGAAGTGTGTCAAGGACTACGGCGCGGAGGCCGTGGCTCTCATCCTGGTGAGCACCGACCCCAACGGCGACAACACCTCTGCGGAGGCGGCCGCCCAGACCGCCAAGAAAGTGGCGTCCGCGGTGGACGTGCCCGTTATCGTCTATGGCACCAGCAACATGGAAAAGGACGCCGAGGTGCTGCCCGCGGTGGCCGAGGCCTGCCAGGATATGAACCTGCTGCTGGGCCCGGTGCAGGATAAGAATTACAAGAAGATCGGCGCCGCGGCCCTGGGGTACAACCACATGGTCTCGGCCAACAGCCCCATTGACGTCAATCTGGCCAAGCAGCTCAACATCCTGTTGGGCCAGCTGGGCGTCAAGGATTCCAGCATCCTGGTGGATCCCACCACCGGCGGTCTGGGCTACGGCATGGAGTATTCCTACTCGGTGATGGAGCGGGACCGCATGGCCGCCCTTACCCAGGAAGATGAGAAGCTGCAGCTTCCCATCCTCAGTTACATGGGCCAGGAAGTCTGGAAGGTCAAGGAATGCAAGCTCACCAATGATGTAGCCCCCGAACTGGGCGACCAGAAGACCCGGGGCATCCTCATGGAAGCCGTCACCGCGGTGAGCCTGCTGTTGGCCGGCGCCGACCTCCTGATTATGCGGCACCCCGACGCAGTGAAATTAGCCAAAGGATTTATTCAGGAACTGACGTAACCCAACTCCACTTAACCACCCACAACAGCCAGGGCTCAGCCTTTGTAACACGGTGGTGGCAGCACGGAGCGTCACCACCCCGGGCGTTGTGGCAGAGGCGCCATGAAGGCCGTCTCTCATCGTATGAAACCGGAGGAAAAAGCTGATGGCTGAGTTAGACGTGACCAAATGTTCCATTGACCCGGCGGTTCAGGAGATGCTGAAGAAGGCCCAGGCCGATGGGGTTGAAACCATCTGGGACCGGGCCCAGGCCATGAAGCCCTGCCCCATCGGCGCCGAAGGCGCC
>JBGSLA010000142.1:0-3105 GCA_041740935.1 Desulfobaccales bacterium
TTTCATGCTTTGCGGGTGGGGCAACGGCCCATGAGGAGCTGAAAAAATCATTCAACTTCACTGGAAAAAAACCGGGCCGGGGGAGGCGTACGCCGCCTCCACCCGGCCGGTTTAGTTCAGGGCATCTGACGCGCCCGGCCCCAAGGCCGTCGCGTCGGTGCAGTTGATTTACTTGGTGGCTTCCTTCTTGTCCTCTTTTTTGGCGGCGCCGCCCGGGTCCCCGGCCTTCTTGCCGGTGTCCTGCTTGCTCATCTCTTTCTCGGGCTTCTTGCCTTTGGCCGGATCAGCTTCTTTGGCGACGGGCTTGACGGCTTCCTTGCCCTTGTCCTTCTCCACCGGGGTCACCTGGGAGCCGGGTGCCGGGGCTTGGGTCTGCACCGCGGGTTTTTCCGCTTTGGCGGCGGTGGTCTGGGTATAGCCGGAGGCGGTCAGGCCCAGGGCGAAGGTCAGCACGGTTAAGGTCGTCAGGAGTTTCTTCATGGTGTTTTCACCTCGAAAAGTTTTGGTCTCGCTCACTGCGATTGCCCTGAAGATATGCATAGAGCTTGCCAAGTGGTCTTTTCGAATATTTTCATGAATAATTTAAAGGAGATATATTAAAGATGGGCGGTATGGGGGGCGCCCCCCCACGTCGACCTTGGCGGCGGATTTGAGAAAATGGCTGCCTGCAGCCTTCCGTTCCTCTCATTCTGAAAAATCGGGCCGCAGGCTGGTCTGGGAAATTGCGGGAATGAGAAATGCCTTTTTGCCGAAAAGACGGGACAGTCGCTTAGGGGCAGGCTGCTCTCCTAAAAACCAGGAAAAGCCTGGTGGCACAGGTTTTCAAACTGTGAATGGACGGGCTGGAAGCCCGTCCTACCGTTAGTAGGTGCGATTGCGGGATTTGAGGCCATGGAACTTTTCAGAGCCGCAGAGCAGGGCGATCACTACCCACCGCTATAATGTTGGACTCTGGACCCTGGACTTTTCAGGACAGAGGATTATCCGGGGCCGGGCCGCTGCTCCAGGTAGCCTTGCAGCCGGTCTAAAGCCTCGCCCAGGTTTTCCAGGGAATTGGCGTAGGACAGGCGCAGATAGCCCTCGCCCCCGGCCCCGAAGTCGATGCCCGGGGTGACCCCCACTTTGGCCCGCTCCAGGATGTCGAAGGCCAGGGCGTAGGAGTCCATTGACAGATGGCGGGCGTTGACAAAGACATAAAACGCGCCGGTGGGGGGCACCGGGATGTGGAAGCCCAGTTTTTTAAGCCCCGCCAACAGAAAGCGGCGGCGCTCGTCATAGATGGCCCGCCACCTTGCCACCTCCGGCCCCGCCTGGGTGAGGGCCGCGATCCCGGCCCGCTGCACAAAGGGGTTGGCGGATATGAAAAAATTCTGCATGAGCTTCTGGAGGGGGCGCACAAACTCCAGGGGGGCGATGAGATACCCCAGGCGCCAGCCGGTCATGGCGTAGAGCTTACTAAAGCCGTTGATCACAAAGGCCCGGTCGGTGTACTCCAGGATGGAGTGCTCTTTTCCTTCATACACCAGGCCGTGGTAGATTTCATCGGAGACGATGTAAGGCCCCAGGTCGGCGAGCCGGGCCAGGCGCTCGGCGCTGAGCAGGGTGCCGGTGGGGTTGGCCGGGGAATTGATGATGATGGCCTTGGTGCGGCCCGTGAGCCGGGGCTGGAGCTCGTCGGGCCGGAACTGGAAACCCTCCTCCTCCAGAACCTTGACGTAATGGGGCCGGGCGTCCACCAGGCGTAAAAAATTGGGGTAGCAGGCGTAATGGGGGTCGCTCAACACCGCTTCGTCCCCCGGATCCAACAGCGCCGCAAAGATGAGCACCATGGCCGGGGAGGTGCCTGAAGTGATGATGAACTGCTCCGGGGACAGCCTGACCCCGTATTTTTCCAGGTAATGCCCGCACAAGGCCTCCCGGAGTTCGATTAAGCCCTGGGAGTGGGTATACTGGGTCTCGCCCGCGGCCATGGCCCGGTAGGCCGCGTCCTTGACCACCTCGGGGGTGGGAAAATCGGGCTCGCCGATTTCCAGGTGAATGACGCGCTCCCCTAAGCGCTCCAGCTCCTTGGCGCGCTCCAGGATGTCCATCACCAGAAAGGGCGTGATCTCCCGGGCCCGCCGGGAGACTGCAGGGCTCACTACCTCGCTCATAGAATCCTAAAATACCAAGAGCCCGCCGCGGCGGCAAGGTTTTTCCGCCGCCGGCGCCTGATGCCGTTTACGGCTTACGGTTTTCGATTTACGGTTTTCGGTAAAATATAATTAGATAAATCGGTATGTTGATCGTTTGGTTGGTTTCATTTCCATGAGAAATTGGTACGAGTCCCTTCCCCTTACCCGGTCCCCTTTAACTATTCTCTTGACAAGTATCTTTTTGTATAGTATATAGCAGCCATGAAGCCTTTGACCGAGAAACAACATGCGGTGTTGGCCTTTGTGGAGGAGTTCTGCCGGGGGCAGGGCTATCCTCCCACGGTGCGGGAGGTGGCGGCCCGCTTCGGGGTCCAGCCCCGGGCCGCGGCGGACCACCTGGCGGCCCTGAAAAGGAAGGGCTATCTGAACCGGGAGCCGGGGCGCTCCCGGGGACTGTCCCTGGTATCCCGGCTGGAGGATCAGGTGGTGGAGGTGCCCATTTTGGGGCGCATCGCCGCGGGTCAGCCCCTTTTGGCCACCGAGCAGGTGGAGGACACCCTGACGCTCCCCCGGGCCTGGGTCCAGGGGGAGGAGGTTTTTCTCCTGCGGGTTTCCGGGGAAAGCATGGCGCCGCTCTTGCTGCCCGGCGATCTGGTGATGGTGCGGGTGCAGCCCCGGGTGAGCCGGGGGGAGATCGCCGTGGTCCTGGTGGACGAGGAGGCCACGGTGAAGCGGGTTTATGAGGAGGCCGGCGGCCTGGTCCTGAGAGGGGACAACCCGGACTTCGCGCCCCTGCGCTTTGCCCCGGAGCAAGCCGCGGAGATGGTCCAAATTCTGGGCAGGGTGGTGGGCGTGTACCGGTCCCTGGAAGGCCGGGGGCCGAGGTAAGGCCGTGAGCCGGAGAGAAGAAGCACAGAAATTATTGAGGGAGGGGGCTAGGGGCCGAGGGCCCCTACCCCCTCCCTCAAGC
>JBGSLA010000143.1:0-21701 GCA_041740935.1 Desulfobaccales bacterium
AAACTGGCCAAAACCGACAAGATCGACGCCCAGGTCCTGGCCCACTTCGCCGAAACCATGAACCCCCAGCCCCAGCCCCTGCCGGACCCCGCCCTGGCTGAGCTGAAGGGCGCGCTGCAACGCCGGGCCCAGGTGGTGAAGATGATCGGCCAGGAAGAAAATCGCCTGGAAAAGACCCGCACCGCCTCGGCGCGCCGGCATATCGAGGAGCACCTGGCCTGGCTGCAGGACAGCCGCGCCAACCTGGATCGGGAGCTTAAGGACCTCATCCGCCAGAGCCCCGCCTGGCAGGAGCAGGACCGCCTCCTTAAGAGCGTGCCCGGCATCGGCCCCACCATTTCCCGGGCCCTGATGGCCCGGCTGCCGGAGCTGGGCACCCTCTCCGGCAACAAGCTGGCGGCCCTGGTGGGGGTGGCCCCGTTCAACCGGGACAGCGGCCGCTCCCGGGGCAAACGCCAGATCCGCGGGGGCCGCAGTTATCTCAGACGCCTGCTCTTTATCGGCGCGGTGGTGGCCTCCCAGCGCAATCCGGTGATCCAGGCCTTTTACCAACGTCTGCTGGCTGCGGGCAAACCCAAAAAACTGGCCCTCATCGCCTGCACCCGGAAACTGGTCATCATCCTTAACGCCATGGTCAAAAATCAGCAACCCTGGAACCAATTCGCGGCCCAGGCAGCTTGACAGGGAATACAGTCGCTACAGGTGAATTTTCACGGTAAAACCGGAAACTGCAAGCCGCAAACAGTCTTAATCCGCCTTGCTCCGGCTCCAACGGGCTCGCAGTTCGCCTAAGAGATGGTGAAGTTCGGGAATTTTTAAGGGAACAACGATGGCCAGGTACACGGCCACTCCCAGGAGGATGGCCCCGCCCAAGGCGATGATTTGACTGAACAGGCCCTTCCCCAGCCAGGAAAGCGCCAGCGAATGTCCGCCCCAGACCGCCACCGCCATGACCGCCGCGGCGCCCGTGACCTTCGCCAGGGTCACCAGCAGTTCCCCCACCGCATAGCCCTCCACCTTGCGGTAGAGCACCGCGGCCAGGAACACAAAGTTTACCAGCAGGCTGAGGGAGGTGGACAGGGCAATGGCCCGGTGGGCCAGGGGAGCAATGGTCAGGTTAAGGACCAGCAGATTGGCGGCCACGGTGAGAAAGCTCCCCAAAACCGGGATTCTGGTGTCATTTAAGGCATAAAACACCGGCACCAGGATTTTCACCCCGGCAAAGACGAACAACCCCAGGGCGTACAGGGTGAGGGCCGCGGCGGTCTGCTGGGTGTCCCAGGCGGTGAAGCGCCCGTGCTGGAAGATGACCGCGCTGATGGGTTCCGCCAGGGCGATGAGGCCGGCGGCCGCCGGAATGGTGAGCAGCATGGCCAGCCCCAGGGAGGAGGTGAAGGCCCCTTTCATGGCCGGCAGGTCCCGGTGCGCCGCGAACCGGGAAACCACCGGCAGGGTGGCCACCGACAGGGCCACCCCGAACAGCCCCTGGGGCAGGTGCACCAGGCGGTAGGCGTAGTTCAGCCAGGAGATGCTCCCCTGGGGGCAGCTGGAGGCATAAAAGGTGTTGATGAAAATGTTGATCTGGCTGGCGGACAGGCCCACCACCGCAGGCAGCATGAGCCGAAAAATCTGCCCAAGCCCCTCGTCCCGCCAATCGCACACGAACCGGGGCCGGTAGCCCACCCCTTTGAGCTGGGGGGCCTGGGCCAAAAGCTGCAAAAGCCCCCCCACCAGGGCGCCCCAGGCCATGCCCACGATGGCGGGCACGCCGAAGCGGGGCAGAATCAGGGCCAGGCTCACCCCCACCCCGATGGACCCCAGATTGAAGAAGCTGCTGGCCAGGGCGGGAATGAAAAATTTCCCCTTGGTGTTCAAAATGCCCATGGCTACCGCGGCCAGGCAGATCAGCAGCAGAAAGGGGAACATGATCCGGGTCATGCCGGCGGTGAGTTCGAGTTTTCCGGGTTCGAGGGCGAAATCCGGCGCCATCAGGCCCACCAGTTGGGGGGCAAAGAAGATGCCCACCAGGCTGATCGCCCCCACCAGCAGGGAAAAGCAGACGATGACGTTATTGGCCAGGCGCCAGGCGCTCTCGGCTCCCCGGCGCTGGTCGTATCGGGAGAAAACGGTGACAAAGGCGGCGGACAGGGCCCCCTCGGCGAACAGGTCCCGGAGGAGGTTGGGGATGCGGAAGGCCACCACAAAGGCGTCGATGGCGTAGCCGGCCCCGAACAGCCCCGCCAGGACCTGCTCCCGGATGAGGCCCAGAATGCGGCTGAAAAAGACGGCCACGCTCATGGAGCCAGCCGCCCGGGCGATGGTGCCGGTGTGATGGGGGGATGACTGGGTCACGCGCCGGCCCTGGGGAAAATCGGCACGCGGAGCACTGGCAGGAAGTGGATAACGGACTGGAACTTGTCACGCCAGGGTAACGGGGCCATCATGCTCCTGGCTTGCATAGGAGGGCCTGGCGACATCGGGCTCAGCCGGCGCCGCCCTCAGACTTTTTGGTCAAGGATTGTGAAGTCTTCTTTTTCAGGGCCTTGCCTTTGGGCAGGGCCTTGTCTTTTTTCTGGGGTCTGGCTTCGGCCTTGGTTTGCGGGGTTTTTTGGACCGAGGCGCCCTTGCCTTTGGGCTTGCGGTGTTGGTTCCCCGCCAGCGGCTTGGCCGGAGGGAGCAGGGACGGCGGGCTCGCCGGGTGCAACAGGGCATAGGCCGGCTGGCCGTTGGCGGGCTGGGTTTGAGGCTGCAGGGAAGCCGCGGCCGTGGCGGCCTGTTTGGCCAGCCGCACCTCGCCCTCGGACAACCCGAGAATGCCGGCCAGCCTCAGGCTCTGGTGGGGCGCGGCCGGGGCCAGCCAGACCAACAGCCCCAGGAACAGCCCCAGGATGCCGGCGCTTCCCATGAGGGTCAGCCAGCGGGACCTGGCCTGGTTGCGCCTGGCCCACAGGTGCGCCTTCTGCCACCGGCACCACCACATGACCAGGGCATACAAGCCATACGCAGCAAGGATGAAGAGGATGGTCGGCAGCAAGTCGTCCTTCTTCCTGAAGGGTTGACCCACCATAGCAGGTTCGGCAACCCAAGTCAATGGAACTTTATCAGGAAAATCCTTATGTCATATTATTGACACCATCTCAGTTTTCCTATATATAGGCGTCATGGAAAGACACGCCAGCATCCTCGCGGTGGAAGACGACCGGGCCCAACGGGAAGCCCTCCAGGAAATCCTGGAAAAAGAAGGGTATGAGCTGGAAATCGCCCCCGACGGGGAGACCGCCATGCAGCGCCTCCAGGACCGGGGGTACGACCTGGTGCTCACCGATATGAACCTCCCCGGCGTTGACGGCCTGGACATTCTCAAATTTGTGGTGCAGCACCAGCCTCATTGCCTGTGCATCATAATTACCGGCTACGCCACGGTCAAAAATTCCGTAGACGCCATGCGCCTGGGGGCATACGATTACCTCCCCAAACCGGTGAATCCCCAGGAACTGCGCCTGGTGGTGCGCCGGGCCCTGGAACATCAACATCTCCAGCGGGAAAACCTGCAGCTCAAAAAGCAGCTTTATAAGCGCTTCGGCCTCACCCATATTATCGGCACAAGTGAACAAATGGCCCAACTTTTTGATCTGGTTCGGAAAGTGGCCGACACCGACTCCACCGTGCTCCTCCTGGGAGAATCGGGGACCGGCAAGGAACTCATTGCCCGGGCCATCCACTACAAC
This sequence comes from Desulfobaccales bacterium, assembly GCA_041740935.1. Taxonomy (GTDB): domain Bacteria; phylum Desulfobacterota; class Desulfobaccia; order Desulfobaccales; family 0-14-0-80-60-11; genus JBGSLA01. The sequence goes on from JBGSLA010000143.1 coordinate 3,729, forward strand.
AGCTACCGTCGCCAGGGGCCCCTGGTGCCGGTGAACTGCGCCGCCATTCCCGAGGAATTGCTGGAAAGCGAACTGTTCGGGCATGAGCGGGGGGCCTTCACCCATGCCGTCAAAACCCGCATCGGCCGCTTCGAACAGGCCAGGGGCGGCACCATTTTTCTTGATGAAATCGCCGACATGAGCCCCGGACTGCAGGTCAAGCTCCTGCGGGTCATCCAGGACCGCTCCTTTGAACGCATCGGCGGCATTAAAAGCATTAAAGTGGATATTCGGATCGTCGCCGCCACCAATCAGGACCTGGAAGGCCTGGTGCGCCAGGGAAATTTCCGGGAGGACCTGTACTATCGACTCAACGTCATCCCCGTCCGCATTCCTCCCTTGAGGGAGCGGGTGGGGGATGTTCCTCTCCTGGTGTCCCATTTTTTCGAAGATTTCAGCAAGAAAAGGAAAAAACCGGCCAAACGCCTCAGTCCCCAGGCCATGGATATCCTGAAGCGCTACCCCTGGCCCGGCAATGTCCGGGAGCTGGAAAACCTCATGGAGCGTCTGGTTATCCTCACCGAGGGCGACGTGGTGGAAGTGGAGGACCTGCCGGAACGCTTCCAGCACTCCCTAAGTCTGGGTCTTGAAACTGAAAGTATAGACTTTCCCGGGGACGGTTTGAATCTCCCCCAGGCTTTGCAGGAGTTTGAGCGCCGGCTGATCCTGAAAGCCCTGGAAAAAAGCGACTGGGTCAAAAGCCGGGCCGCCCAGCTGCTTCACTTGAACCGTACCACCCTTATTGAAAAAATGAAGAAACAACAGATAGTTACCCCTGGCAGGTCCTGACCGCCCAATTCCCCTCACGTCAAAAATATGACGCAAAGCATTCCTGGTCATTGACGCCCTGGCCAGCAAGTCTTTCCTGCGGTTTTCTCTTTAAATGTTAAATCAGCAGGTTATCTTTTTCGAAGGTAATTGCCGGGAATTGGTACGCCTTTTGCTTCCTGAAAAAGCCAGGAGAACAACATGTCGGAAAACAGACAGAAGGGGCGATCCTGGTGGTTGATGCTTTGCAGCTTCCTCTGGTTGAGCTGCCAGTCCATGCCGTCGGCCTGGGCCGGGCCGGCCGGGGCCCCGGGATCTGGGGCCCAGTCTTATAGAAGTCCGGTCGTCATTCTCTCCGGCGAGTTCTTTCAGGCCATGGACAAACTGGCCAAATCCGGGGAGGTCGCGGGCGACCAGCAGGAACTTTTTCTGGAGCAGATCGCCACCGCCCAGCGCTTCCTGGTAAAGACCAATTTCACCCTTATCGAACAACAGGAAAAAATCATTCGACTCCTGGAAGAACTGAATCGCCACGCCCAGGGGGAAAAGCGCTGATATGCTCTATGTGCTGCGACCAGCCCGGTTGATTCCCCTCTGTCTGGTGCTTGTCCTGGCTTGGGGAGGACATGCCGGGGCTCATCGCCGGGGAGGGTTGCCTTTGGTCCGTCCCGCCCCGCTCCCGCTCACCCAGACCACGGCCCCGGCGCCGGCGGCTGATAATCTCACCGGTCCCCTGGCTCTGCAGCCGGAGGCTTACTGGCAAAGGCTGCTGGCCCAGGAACAGGCCGGAGAGTTCCATGAAGCCAGGAAAATCGGGCTGGCCCTGGTGAATCTCTTTCCCCAGGCGCAAAAGCGAGCTCCCGCCCTCCTGAAGCTGGCGGAACTGGTCAAACGTGAGGGAAAGTCGGCCGAGGCTCTGGAGTTGTATGGTCTGGCCGCGGTTCTGGCCGCCGGGTCTCCCGAAGGAGTTCAGGCCTGTCTGGAGGCCAGGGCCCTCCAGTTTTCCCGGGACTTGTCCCAGGGCGATCCGGTCCAAACTGTGGGCCGCTTTTTAAAAACCATTCCCGCCCTGCCCGCCGGGTATTCCTCCGAGGCTTTATCCCAGGCCCTTAAAACCGGATGGCAAGCGGTGGCCCTCAAGGTTCGTTCCACCTCCCCTCTTCCCCTCTCCCTGGTGGAGGAAATTTTGGCCGTGTGGGAATTGCAGCCTCAAGGCCTTGGTCCCCCGGACGCGGCCCAGATGTTGGCGGGCCTCCTTAGGGAAAAGGGCCTGTGGGAGGCGGCCCAGACCCTGGCGGCTCAAACCGACCAGAACCAGGGCGAACCACGCCGGATGGTCGGTATCCCGCAGTCGGGAATTCCCTGGTTGTCCGGCAAGTGGCCCGGCCTGGCGTATGTCCTGGCCCACGTGAACCCGGGTGAAGAGGTGCGGCAATCTCTCTTGGGTGCCTGGCTGGCCGGAGGCCGGGCCGGCGTCGAATCGGACAATGGTGCCGGCGGGGGCCTCTTGGCCTGGTTTACCCCGGGTAGAGCTCTGGCCGCCGGGTTGACAGAGTCGACCCCGGCCTGGGGAACGAATCTCCTGCACTTCCAGCGCAATCCGCTCCTGGAACAGCTGCAAGCCGATCTGGCCCGGTCATCCCTGCCTGGAAGACCGTTTTTTAAAACAACTCTGCAGCCGCATTCTCCGGCGGATACGCCGGTAACCGAAGATTTGGGCCCCTTTCAGCAGGATCGCCTGGGATTGAGCCATCTCATGGACGGCCAACCGGAGGCTGCCCAGGCAACTTTTCAGGGGTTGTCTCAACACCACGATCCATTTTGGCGACGTCTGGCCCGGGTTCGCCTGGCGGACCTGGAGCTGTCACGACTCCAGGCGAAGTCTTCTCCCTGATGCTTGCTAAGGATGACGGCATGAACCAGAGAGCCATTCTAGTCATAGACTCCCAGCGCTCCTGGGAGGAAATCCGCCTGCGTCTGAAAAAGGCCTTCGAGGTGGAACTGGCCCAGGCTTACACGGCTGCGGACGGCAAAGAACGACTTCGGGACCGGTTTTTCCTGGCAGTGATGCTGGCGGAGGATATGCCCGATCCGGATGCCAAAACGTTTTTGGCCCAGGTTAAAGAGGAATACCCCTTCATGCCGGTGTATTTAATCTCCCGGAGACCCACCGTCGAGGGGGCCGTGGCGGCCATGCGGGTCGGCGCCCAGGATTATGTGGGTGCTCCCCTTTCCTGGGAAAAAGTTTCAGTCCTGCTTGAGCCTTACCTCAAAAACGGTCACCAACCCTGGCTGGCCAATCACCACAAAGGAGCCCAGAATGGCCGGGCCCGCCCTGTCATCACCCGGGATCCGGTTATGCTCCATATCCTGCGGATGGCCAAAGCTGTGGCCCCCACCCGGGCGACGGTGCTCATCCAGGGGGAATCGGGCACCGGCAAGGAAATTCTGGCCCGGCACCTGCACGCTCACAGCGACCGGGAGGGAGGGCCTTTTGTCGCCATCAACTGCGCCGCCTTGCCGGAAGGCCTGTTGGAAAGCGAACTCTTCGGACACGAAAAAGGCGCCTTTACCGGTGCCTTGATGCGCAAGCTGGGAAAATTCGAACTGGCCAACCACGGCACCTTGCTTCTTGATGAAATCAGCGAGATGCACCCCCATCTGCAAGCCAAGTTGCTCCGGGTCCTCCAGGAAAATGAAATCGACCGGGTGGGAGGCCGCCTCCCCGTTCCCATCAACACCCGGCTGATAGCCACCACCAACCAGGATCTCCAGGAGTTGATGCAGAAAAATGAGTTTCGTGAGGACCTTTTCTACCGGCTCCAGGTAATTTCTTTCACCCTCCCCCCACTCCGGGAAAGGCGGGGAGACATTCCCCTGCTGGCTGAATATTTCCTGCAACAATACGCCCGGCTCTTCGGGAAAAAAAATGTCAAACTCACCACCACCGCCCTGACCGCCCTGGAAAAGGCCTCCTGGCCCGGCAACATCCGACAGCTCGAAAACGCCGTGGCCCGCGGGGTCCTGTTGGCGGAGGGAAATCTGGTCCACACCCGGGACCTTCAGGCCGAAAAATCCATCGAAGCCCTGGAACGGTCGCCCCAGCCCCTCGCCCTCGGGGACAAGCCCGTTACCTTGCGGGAAATGGAACAACGCCTGATTTATTCCGCCCTGGATGAAACTTCCGGCAACCGCACCCATGCCGCCAAGCTGTTGGGCATCAGCGTGCGCACCTTGCGGAACAAGTTGCACGAATACCGTCAGACGGCCCGACCCGGCCCGGCCGGGAGGTCACCAATGGCCTGATTATTGCTTGTAAGTTCAGGCAAGGAAAAAAAACAGGCAATCTTTTCCTGATACGTGAGGTGCAGGTATGTCCGGCGGTCTCTTCCCCGACAACACTCTCCGTCTCCTGGAGAAAACTCTTTCCTGGCATAGTCGGGGCCAGGAAATAATCGCCGGCAATCTGGCCAACCTGGAAACGCCGAACTATACCCGGAAAGATGTGAACTTTCAGGAGGTGCTCCAAGGTTATGTCCAGGGACGAACGGGGATCACCCTGGCGACCACGAATCCCCGACACCTGCAGACCGCCAGCCTTGACAGCGGTTTGGTCAGGGAAACCGACACCCCCGTGGACCTGGACCAGGAAATGGTAAATCTTTCCATGAATCAATTGGGTTACCAAACCTCGGTGACCATGCTCAAAAAGAAATTGGACCAACTGCGAACGGCCCTTGAAGGAGGTCGAGTGTGAACATTTTTACCACCATGGACATTAGTGCTTCCGGTCTTACGGCCCAGCGCCAGCGTCTGAACGTTATTGCCGAAAACCTGGCGAACGCCCAGGTCACCCGCACCCCTGAGGGCGGGCCCTATCTCCGCAAAAACGTCATTCTGACCACCCAGCCGGCTGAGGAGTTCAGCAGCCTGCTGGATTCTCCCGTCAAAGTGGCGGTTGCCGACATTTCGGAGAGCCGGGAGGGTCTGGTCCAGGAGTATGACCCTACCCACCCTGATGCCAACCAGGAAGGCATAGTAACCTGGCCGAATGTGAACCCCATCACGGAAATGGTGAGCCTCACCCTGGCCAGCCGGGCCTTTGACGCCAACCTGGCGGCCTATCGGGCCGCCAGAACCATGGCCTTGAAATCTTTGGAAATTGTCCGCTAAGACCAAGTCTTTTGTTCAGCGCCGATCATAGAACTGCGCCCTGACCTCCAGTTAAGGTCCGGCGTCCGGGGAGCATCCCATGCAGGTAAATCCTACCGGTAATGGAACCAGCACTGCCTCAACTCTCACCGGCTTGGCAAACCCGAGTTCTCCTCCCCAAGGGGAAAGGGTTTTCCGGGATATTTTGGCGGAAACCAATAGCCAACAACATCAGGCCGACACTCAGGTGCGCCAGTCGCTGCTGGGCCAGACAGACCTTCATGAAGCCCTGCTGGCCCTGGAGAATGCGGATTTGAGTCTTCGCCTGCTGGTCCAGGTTCGGAATAAGTTGGTCCAGGCCTATGAAGAATTGAGCCGCATGGCCATGTAAGGCGGCGCCGGATAGCCATGGAAGCATTAAGAAAATTACTCGGGGGGCTAAAAGAGCGGTTTCAGGCTTTGCCCGCCGGCCAAAGACTGCTCATTCCGGCCCTGGCGGCAGCGCTGTTGTTGGCTCTGGGCTTCCTGTTGTTCGTCCAGGGCCAGGGGGAATACGGGGTCCTGTTCACCAACCTGAGCCAAGAAGACGCAGGAGAAATTGTCAACAAATTAAAAAGTAAAAAAACTCCTTATCGACTGGAGAACAACGGCACTGCCATCCTGGTGCCCAAATCCGAATTGTATGAGCAGCGACTCCTGTTGGCCAGTGAGGGCTTGCCCAAAGGCGGAGGGGTGGGCTTTGAGATTTTTGACCGCCAGGATTTGGGGGCGACCAATTTTGTCCAGAATCTCAACTACCAGCGGGCCCTGCAGGGAGAACTGGCCCGCACCATTGCCGGCATGCCGGAGATTCTGGAAGCCCGGGTCCACATAGTCACTCCCAAGGAATCTTTGTTCATCGAAGACCAGAAGGAGCCCTCGGCCTCCGTAGCCCTCAAGATGCGTCCGGGGCGGACCCTCAGCCCCGCCCAGGTTGACGCGGTGGTCAATCTGGTGGCCAGCGCGGTGGCCGGACTTCATCCCACCAAGATCACCGTGGTAGACCTGAAGGGCCGCATTCTCAGCAAACCCCAAGACCGCCAGGGGTTCCAGGGCCTCACCACCGGGCAGTTGACCATCCAACGTCAGGTGGAGGAAAGCTACGAGAAAAAGGTCCAGGAACTCTTTGACAAAATCCTGGGCCTCAACAAATCCTTTGTCCGGGTTTCCACCGAGCTTGACTTCCAGAAGATTGATCTGCGGGAGGAATCTTTCACCCCGAATCGAGAGCTTATTCGAAGTGAACAAAAAACCCATGAGCGCAGCATTCGGGGACTCCCAGGAGGCAACCCGGAATCCAGGTTCAACCTGAGCCAAGGCACCGTCACGCCGCCGCCCCCCGGGAAAGGTCCTCCCCCCCTGACTGCTCCGGCGGCCCCCCAGAAAACCACCAGCGAGGGCGGCTCTGAACGTTCCTCCGAACTGATCAACTATGAAATGAACCGGGTCGTCCGCCAGGTGGTGGACAGCCCCGGCAAAATTAAGCGTCTCTCCCTGGCCGTGGTGGTGGACGGCAACTATCAGGGGAAAGGGCACGCCTTTGTTCCCAAAACTCCCGAAGAACTGCGCCAATTCACCAATCTTGCCAAAAAGGCCATAGGGTTTAATTCGGAGCGGGGTGATCAACTGGAAATTTCCTGTGCCCCCCTGGCGGTTCAGGCCACGGACGGCACCTCCGCGGTGAATCCTGAAGAAGGCTGGTCCCAAGGGCTGGCTATCTCCTGGAAAATCGGACTCCTGGTTCTCCTGGTTTTGGGGGTCTTGATGGTGCTTTTAAAACGGAAAAGAGTTCCGGTGCGGCAACCCCTTTTGCAGGGTCCAGCCACGGCAAAACTACCCGGCCCCGGTATGCAGGAAGGCAGCCTTCCAGAGGGTGCGCCCGCCATTCCGCTATCACCACATCACCCCCCCCCCACTTTGCCGGAACCGGTGGGCGGGCAGGAAAAGGTGGGCTCCCTGATAACTTCATATCCAGATAGGGCGGTGGAGGTTTTGCGCCTGTGGATCCACGAAAAAGACGGGAAATAACCACCTGTAAGTCACCTGACAAAGAGGTTCACCATCGTGGCCGGATCAGGAAAACTGGATCGCTTAAGTGGAGTTGATAAGGCTGCCATTTTTTTGCTCAGCCTGGGCGAGGGCCGGGCCGGCGACATCCTCAGCCGCCTGGACGACCGGGAAGTCCAGTTGTTGGGACAGAAAATCTCCAAGCTGGAGTTTGTCCCCGTGAAACAACTGGCGGAAATTCTGGAGGAGTTCACCAGAATGATGGAAGCCCCGGAGGCTCTGGTGATTCGGGGCGACCAGTTTTTCAAAAACACCATCTCCCGTTCCATGGACCTAAAGCGCCAGGAGGACCTCCTGGACATGCTGGATCTGGAGACCAGCCCGGAATTTTTTCAGAAAATCAAGAAATTAGACGCCCGCACCGTAGCCTCCTTTTTGCGGAATGAACATCCCCAGACGGTGGCCCTGGTGCTGGCCCATCTCGAGCGCCCCCAAGCCGGCCAGGTTTTGGCCCTTTTCCCGGAAAACCTGCAACTCGAAGTTATCCGGAGGGTGGCCAGCCTTGACCAGGTTTCACCGGCCATCATCGAAGAGATTGATGCCGCCCTCCGGGAGGAGATTGCCATGGTGGAGGAGGTGGGAGGCCGGCTGGTGGGGGGACCTCAATCCGTGGCGGAAATCCTCAACCAGATGGAACGGACCCAGGAGGCCAACATTCTGAAGCGCCTGGAGGAAGAGGACCAGCAGGCGCTGGCTGAAGAGATTCGCCGCTATCTCTTCACCTTTGAGGACCTCGTGAAGGTCGATGACCGCGGCTTGATGGCCCTGCTTAAGGAAGTCAACACCCAGGAACTGGCCCTGGCTTTGAAGGCGGCTTCGGATGAACTGAGGGCGAAATTTTTCCAGAACATGTCCAGCCGGGCCGCGGAAATGCTCCAGGAAGAACTCGAAATCATGGGTCCGGCCCGTCTCAAGGACGTGGAGGCGGCCCAGCAGCGGATTATTCAGGTGGCCAAACGTTTAGAGGCCGAAAACCAGTTGGTTTTGGCGAGCAAGGGCAGCGAGGATGTGTTCATCTGAACCGGCCGAACTTGACCCTCAGGCGGTGGAGGAATTCCAGTTGCCGGACCTGGAGGCCTCGGGCGAGTCTCCAACTCCCCACCTTCCTCGGTTCCAGCCCTGGGAATACGGCGATTGCGAGGACGACCTTCCCCCTGAATCAGAAACCTCACCCAACGAAGAGGGGATCCTGGCCGCGGCCCGTCTGAAGGCCCAGGAGATTGAGCAGCAGGCCTATGAGGATGGTTTCCAACAGGGTCAGAAGGACGGCCAGGAAGTGGGGCGGCGCGCCCTGGAGGAAGTGGTTAAGCGACTCCAGGAGTTGGTAACGGATATTGAGCAGCAGCGGGAGAGCATTTTCCGACAGAGGGAAAAACTTCTGCTGGACTTGGTTCTGCTGATCAGCGAAAAACTTCTGGCCCGGGAACTCAGCCTGCATCCAGAAACCATTCAGCAAATCATCGAAGCAGGTTTCCGGCAGGTGGCCCAGCAGGAAGGACTGCGGCTCCTGGTCAGTCCGCTGGACTATGAGGTTCTTCGGCAGCAAAATCTGGAGTCCTGGCCGCCTGGGGTGGAATTGAAGGCAGACGGCACCGTCAACCCGGGGGGATTTCGTCTGGAAACCTCCCTGGGTGAGGTGGACGGCACCCGGCAGACCCGCTGGAATTTGGTGGTCCAGGCGGTCCAACAAGCCCTGGAGAGCTCTTATGGGTCAGCCGGCGAAGATTGATTTCGAGCACCTCCAGGCCATGGTGCGGCAGACCATACCTTTTGCCTTTGTCGGGCGGGTTCAGGAGATGGTCGGCCTGGTGATTACCAGTCAGGGGCCCGAGGGGGCAGTGGGCAGGATCTGTGAAATCGAGATGCCCCCCCCGGATGGCCCCATAACCGCTGAAATAGTCGGCTTCCGCCAGGGGAAAGTGCTGCTCATGCCCCAAGGGGAAATAAGAGGTATCAGACCCCAGGCCCGGGTGGTGCTTCAGGCCCAAGAGGCCGTGGCGCCGGTGGGCAAAGGTCTTTTGGGTCGAGTGGTGGATGGACTGGGAAAACCTCTGGATAAAAAGGGACCACTCGCCTGTCAGGAAGGTTATCGGCTCTACGCCAAGCCCCTGAACCCCATTGAGCGGGAGAGCATCAAAGCGCCCCTGGACGTGGGAGTTCGATCCATCAATGGTCTTCTTACCCTGGGGCGGGGTCAGAGGGTGGGTATTTTTGCGGGCAGCGGGGTGGGGAAAAGCACCCTTATGGGCATGATGGCCCGTTTCACCCGCTCCGACGTCAGCGTCATTGCCCTGATCGGCGAACGGGGCCGGGAGGTCAAAGAATTTTTGGAAAATGACCTGGGTGAGGAGGGTTTGGCCCGTTCCTGCGTGGTGGCCGCCACTTCGGACACTCCCCCCCTGGCCCGGCTGCGAGGCGCCTATCTGGCCACGACCATTGCCGAATATTTCCGTGATCAAGGCCTGCACGTGCTCTTGCTCATGGACTCTCTTACCCGTTTCGCCATGGCCGCCCGGGAAATCGGCCTGGCCATCGGTGAACCTCCCACGGCTCGGGGATATACACCCTCGGTGTTTACCCGCCTGCCCGGGCTGTGCGAGCGGGCCGGCGCCTGCCAGGGCAAGGGCAGCATCACCGGCATCTATACCGTGTTGGTGGAAGGCGACGATCTGTTGGAACCCATCGCCGACGCCACCCGGGCCATCCTGGACGGTCATATTGTGCTCAGCCGGGACCTCGCCGACCGGGGCCACTACCCAGCCATTGACGTCTTGGGGAGCATCTCGCGGCTTATGCCCCAGGTGACCAACCCGGAGCACCTGGGATACCGGGAAAACCTGGTTCGGGTCCTGGCCGCCTATCGCCGGGCCGAAGATTTGGTGAACATCAACGCCTACGTGCGGGGCACCAACCCGGAGATCGACTACGCCTTGGAGAAAATTGAGGCCGTCAACCGCTATCTCCGGCAAAGTATGGATCAAGGCGTTTCTCTGTCCCAATCGGTAAAAGAGCTGGAGGCCATCTTTATCTCATGAAATCAGGCGGGCGCTTCCGTTTCCCCCTCGAGGCGGTTCTTAAGGTTCGAACCCTGCGGGAAGAACAGGCGCAGCTGACGTTGGCCAAGGCCCAGAACCAATTGGCCCGCAGCCGCCAGGCCCTGAGCGATACCCTAAACCTCATGGCCGGCACTCTGGAACGGATGAAAGAGTCAACCTCCCTGCATGCTTCTGAATATCAATTGGTGTTGAGGTACCTCGATCATTTGAAGATGGCCCGGGAGGGTTGGCGGGATCAGGTGGGCCGGGATGAGACCGTGGTGACGGAAAAAATGCAGGCTCTGCAGAAATGCCATCAGGAACGCCGCCTGCTGGAAAATCTCCGGCAGAAAAAATATGCAGAATTTCGCCGGGAATTGATGAAATTTCTGGAAAATCAAACTGAAGCCCTGGTGGTGACGCGCTGGGCCAGATCCTGAAAGGAGGCGGTGATGCATACTTCATTTCTTGGCAAGCCCCGGCTGGAATCCCTGACAGGTTGCCTGATTGTCGGTCTTCTCATGAAAATTGCCCTGTCCGCCGCGTACTTGGCTCCCCCGCAGTGGCTGCCCTGGACAGGTCCCCGCGCCAGTGAAGCTGCCACCCCGGCGGTCTCCGACTCTGAACCGAATCAACATCTTCCCCGGCTTTTGACTCTGGTTGATAAAGAACGCCGAGCCCTCATGACCCGGGAGGCTGCCACTGCCGCCAAGGAGGAACGCCTGGCCCAGCTGAAGCAGGAAATTGAGGAACGCCTGAAAGAACTCGAAGCTGTTCAGAATCGGCTTTTTGAGACTTTGGAAGAGGAAACCCGCATTAAGGGTGAACACAACCGGCACCTGGTGGCCACTCTCCAGGCCATGTCCCCGGATCGGGCCAGCAAGCTTTTGGAAAAAATGGAAGAGGATGAGGCGGTGCGCCTGCTGAGGCGGCTGCCGGGCAAAGAAGCGGGCGCGATTTTGAGCCTCTTGTCCCCCGATAAAGCCGCCTGCCTTAGCCATCGGCTCTTGCAATAAGAAGCCGGCGCAGCTCCGCAGCAGGGTGAGAAGTTTGAAAGAAATTTAAGTTAATACCAGTTTCGGATTGAGGTGAAATACCTCAAGCGTATAACAACCGAATTTCCCCAAATATTTGTACCGAAAACCGGAAACCGCAAACGATATTATTCTGCCAATCGTCCACGTTGGTTGGAAAAATCCACAGATTGTCACGCTGCTGCCCGGAGCCGCGTCTGAAGCGCTGCTTCTCCTGGAGCGCCCCTCTATTGAGGCCGAAAGATGGATTCCGGCGTAAACAAGATGGGATGCTTCCGCCAGGGAAAGCCTCTTTGGGCCATCTCAAAGGCGAAATCGAACAGCTTATTCATGTATTCCTGGTTGAACATATCTTCGGGGGCAGGGGGAAAGTCTCTCGGGATGGCCGCCAGGTTGAAGTCCATCTTGTCCCGCAGGGCGAAAACGAACAATCGGTACAAGTCACCCACGCCCTGGGTCTTGATGAGGGTGTTGACGGCCCGTAAGGTAATGGGTAGAAGCCGGGGCCTGATCTTTTGCCAATCGGGTTCGATGCGGCCGTTCCGAATGATGTAAAGGATCTTCGGCCGCCCCGTCAACTTGACCTCCATCAGGTTTTCCATTTCAGCAAAAGGCTTGAGGGCATCCTCATAGAGGATCACTTGAGCCATGGTGCCGCCGTCCACGTGCATCTCTTCATAGTTTCGGCTACCGGCCTCAACCTTAAAGTATTGTGGCGGAAAGAAGCCCGGGATGGAGGCCGAAGCCAAAAGAATTTTGCGAAAAAGGTTCAGGGCCTCCGGGTGGCCGCTGGCGGCAATAGCCCCCATATTCCAGATCACCAGTCTCTGGGCGTCAATTTGGGTGGTGCCGATAAACAGTCGCCGGCCTTTTTTATGCTCGGCGGCGATGGCCTGGAGCATCGCCCCATCTATGTGTTTAGCGATCAAATTTGCCAGGGGGCGGGTGTCGGCCAAGGATTCCCGCCACAAGGCGGTAAGCAGGCTTTTCCTTCGAAAAATCTCCTTCTGGGTCACCATGGTGTAAACTTTTAAATTTGCGTCCTGCTCCGAGCCCAGGAAGGCGAAGGGGGCAATGAGAGCCCCGGTGCTGATGCCGGTCACCAGCTTGAACCGGGGCCGAGTGCCGTGCTGGGTCCAGCCGCATAAGATGCCCGCCCCAAAGGCGCCATCGTCGCCACCCCCCGACAGGGCCAACAAGGCCACCGGTTTTTCCAGAATTGCTTTCCCATAGGCAGCCCGCTCTTGTTGGATGGACTCCACCGCACTCTTCGTGAGACTCTTGCTGGGCTGATCGGCCCAGGCCCTCACATCGTCTGGAAAACCGGGGATCCGGACCTCACTTTCCAGGGCTTCTGGCAGGGGTGGGCGAGTTCGCCAGGTGGCGCAGCCCTGGGCCAACATGAGCAGGAGGGCCAGAGAGGCCATGGCCAGGAGGCATATCCGTGACCTTTTCCCATGAGCCTTAATTCTTGGCATAAAACCGTTTTCCTTCTCCATGGGGCCTTCCGGTCGAGGGGGCTTGCTGCTCTGTATGATGACCGGCATACTCCCGCCACTGGCGGTGCATCCACCGGCAAGCAGCTTGCGGCTCGATCCCCAAAAGCCCCTGGATTAGAGCTATTGGCCAGATTCTCCGGACAAAAAACCCTGTTCCGGTAACCAGAGACTTGGCAATAGGGTTAAGCTTTGGGGGCAGGGGCTAACCTGCGGCAATATCTTACCTTGTCCAAATGTTCTGATAATTGCAAGAACCTTACCGAACTCTAAGGGGATTGGGGGAACTTGAGAATTGTTTTCCAGGATTACGCCCCCTAAAAAAAATGTTCATCACCTGGACGTTTCGGGTCATAATAACCCTGGCATATGAGTCGATTCCGGAACCATCGCCTTTTTTGCAAGATATGGCACAGATTCATGAAGTTGGGAGAGAATCCTGGAAAAAGGGACTGAAGGATTGAGGGAGTCATCAGCCGCGGAGGCCCAAAAACCCGAATCAGGGAGCCTGTACGGCTGGGCCGGACATTTCCGCTGGCCGCTGTTGAGCATTGGCGTGGGTATTGTCGCCGGCCTGGGGGCTATTCTTTTCGAGGAATTGCTGAGACAAACGCTGTATTTTTTCCTCGCCTTGCCTGTCGGCTTTTTTGAGCCCGGGCGGGGGTCCGAAGCCGCCCTGGTGTCCACCCTGGCCGCTCACCGTTCCTGGCTGTTCTTCATTATCCCGGCTGCCGGGGGCCTCATTTCCGGGCTTCTGGTTTTTCTCATCGCCCCGGAAACCGAGGGTCACGGCACCGACGCCATGATCGAGGCCTTTCACCACAAAGGCGGCTACATCCGTAAGCGCGTCCCCTTTGTCAAGATCGTGGCTTCGGCCATTACCATCGGCAGCGGCGGCTCCGCCGGCAAGGAGGGCCCCATCGCCCAGATCGGCGCCGGCTTCGGCTCCTTTCTGGCCGGGGTCCTGCGGTTAAAGTCCCAGGACCGTCGCATCCTGGTTCTGGCGGGCGCGGCGGGGGGCATCGGGGCCATTTTTCACGCCCCCCTGGGGGCCGCGCTCTTTGCCCCGGAGGTCTTATACCGGGATGCCGAGTTTGAATTCGAAGCCATTCTCCCCTGCATCGTCTCCGCCATCGTGGCCTCCTCCCTTTTTGACCAATGGTACGGCCGCACCGCCCTTTTTTTTCCGGGGGCGGTGAATTTCGAACCCCGGGAACTTCTGCCTTATGTGATCTTCGGCGGCGTCTGCGCCCTGGTGGGGTATTTTTATGTCAAGGTTTTTTATGGCTCCAGGGACTACTTCTTCCGCCGCCTCAAGCTTCCCAAAATCCTCAAACCGGCTTTGGGTGGGGCCATTCTCGGAGTTCTAGCCTTCTTCACTCCCCAAATCCTGGACGGCGGCTATGGCTGGGTCCAGGCGGCCATGGAGGGCAAGATCTTCTGGGGCGTCATGCTGCTTTTGGCCATCATGAAGATTCTGGCCACCTCGGCCACCATCAGTTCCGGGGGCTCGGGCGGGGTCTTCGGGCCTTCGGTTTTCATCGGGGCCATGCTGGGCGGGGCCTTCGGCTTTTTCGGCCATGAGGTGGCGCCGGGTTGGGTGATCCATCCCGCCTCTTTTGTGGTGGTGGGCATCGGGGGATTTTTTGCCGGAGTGGCCAAAGTCCCCATCTCCTCCATCATCATGGCCTGCGAGATGTGCGGCAGCTACACCCTGCTGGTGCCCCTCATGGTGGTGGCCAGCACTTCCTTCCTGTTGCTGCGCCATACCAGCCTCTATGAAAAGCAGACCATCAACCGGCTGTCCTCGCCGGCCCACATGGGGGAATTCGCCCGGGGCCTTCTGGAGGATATGCAGGTCCACGAAGCGGTGCATGAACGTCCCCTGACCCTGATCCCCGAGACCATGCCCTTTGAACTGCTCGTCAAACTGGTGACCGGCTCCAGGGAGGCGCATTTTCCGGTGATCAACGAGAAAGGGGAGTTGACCGGCATTTTGTCCATCAACGACATCCGGGAGGTGTTGTTCGAGGAAAGTCTGGCCAAAGTGGTGGTGGCCCGGGACGTGGCCACCCCCCAGGTCGTCAGGGTTTTCTGGCATGAATCCCTGCAAAGCGTCCTGGATAAAATGGCCCGTCTGAACGTGGATGAACTGCCCGTGGCCAAAGAGGACAACCCGGACAAAATCGTGGGCCTGATTTCCAAGCGGGACATCATCAGCCATTATCATCGGCGGATAACCACCTGATTCTCAATGTCTGGGTGGCTGGCAGGGGAGGGGAGGGCGAAACGGCCCCTTGAGGCACCAAGGCCCCACCGTGGGGTGGACGACATGGGAAATTTGAACGATTACTCGGCCCTCGGCTTGCGGGCGGCGCGGGATCCGTCGGGAGGGGCTCCCAGGGCTGGCGAAGATGCGTCAGGACTGCAAGGGATCGGTGAACAGGATAAAATTTCTCTCGTCGCCCCGGGCCACCTCATAGATCCGGACCCGCTCCTCCCCTTCCTTGGTGGTGTAGCGGATACTGAATTGGTATAGATATCTGTGGTCTGTAATGATGGGCCGAATGGCGCATTCTTCGATGTGGTAGGCCCTGTCTTTCAGATAGCCCTCGAAGGACAGGAGATGGTGAATGAGCTCGCCGTAGACGTTGTCCGGCATGCCGGCATAGCGCCGGGGATATTCCCGACTGGCCTCGGGCGCCTCCGAGATGGGCAACTCATCCAGCAGGGACCTGAGGTTCAGATACCCGGTAAAGGTCCCCCCGGACCAGACCTGGGAGCCGTTGTTATATTTCTCTACGAAGGCTTCTCTGCGCTCCTGATCCACCATCGGCATCACCTCCGGACAGTTTAGGCAGTGGGCGTATTCTACCCATATTTTTTTCAGTTTTCAAAGAAAAAACGCCCCCTTGCCGCCAACTCCGGAAAAAACCTTAACAAAATCCGGCTGCCCACCCGGCTTTCAGGGGTAAATCCGGGCCATCGGCGTCCGGGCTTGCCCCTGCAGGGTGCACTCTGAGCAACAGCTATGGGTGACCCAGCTTTGCAACCTGTGCGCCCCCGCCGACCCTCGTCCTGGCCGGGCTTAACTTCCGGGGCCCCCCCTGGGATCGGCCGTACCTGTTAAGAAGTCAGCTCCTGAGGTTCAGGGGAAAAATGGCTCACCTCCCGGGCGATTCTCTCTTCCAGTTCGTCGCGGGCCACATCAAGATCATAGTCCGTCTGCAAGCCCAACCAGAATTCCGCCGAGGTGCCAAAATAGCGGCTCAGCCGCAAGGCCGTATCCGCGGTGATGCCGCGCCTGCCATGGACGATTTCGTTGATGCGCCGGGGCGAAACCTTGAGCGCCCGGCCCAGGCGGTTCTGGCTGAGGCCCAGTGGCTTCATAAACTCTTCCAGGAGAATTTCCCCGGGATGCAGGGGCGCCAATTTGCCGGCCTTCATGTGCCAACCTCCCTAATGATAATCAACAATTTCCACTCCATAGGCGTCACCTTCACGCCAGGTGAAACAGAGGCGCCATTGGTCATTGATCCGGATGCTGTATTGCCCCTGGCGCTTTCCTTTGAGTGCTTCCAGGCGGTTTCCAGGGGGGACTCTTAAATCTTCCAGAGAGTGCGCCCGGTTTAGCATACGCAATTTCCGGAGGGCTAAGCGGTGAATCTCTGGGGGCAACTTCCGGGAAGGTTCACGATAGAAAAGCCCTTCAGCTTCCTTATCCTTGAACCCTTTAATCATGGGTTGAGTTTATAACGAATGCCGTTATAAGTCAAAAGGAAAGCTCCAACAGGCAGTCATTGATAAAAAAACCCGCCTTGGTCAAGAGGCGGGGTGGGGCATGAAAATAACTCCGGCGGCGTCCTCCTTTCCCCTGTAGGGTGCGCTCTGCGCACCACATAATAATGGCCCAGGTTTTCCAGCCTGGGCGCCCACGGAGGATCAATGCTTCGCAGGCGGGGACGCCGGCGCCACCAGAGGCTTAACTACCGAGTTCTTCGATGGGATCGGGTGTGGCTCCGGCGCCATGGCCACCGTATTTACTCGTAATGGGTCCACATGCGGATGATTTTAATAATCCTCTCTTCTCCAAGGACTTCGTAAATCAACCGATGTTGAATATTGATGCGGCGGGAATAGGCCCCGGCCAAGTCTCCCACCAGTTTTTCAAATCGGGGTGGAGTTTGGAAAGGATTTTCCCGAATAATTTTCAGCAACTTCATGGCCTGGTTTTTTAGGCCAGCGGCTGCCAGTTTCTTGGCGTCTTTCTGAGCTTGTTGAGTGAAAACGATTTCCCATGTCACCAATCAAGCTCCTTGGCGCATTCCTCCACCGGGGTCTGCAACCCTTCCCGAATGGACTCCCGCATGCCTGGAACGGACAGGAGGTATAGGGTCTCTTGAATAGCCCGCCAATCCTCCTCGGAGATGAGCACGGCATTGCCCCGCTTCCCGGTAATCAAAATGGGCTCATGCGAAGCCGCCGCTTCATCGAGCAGCCGGCCAAGCTTATCCCGAGCTTCGCCCAACTTTATGGTAGTCATAAGGCCCCCAGTTTTTCTCATATTCACAGGGTAACAAAAAATCGACTATGCCGCCAAAGAAAAAACCCCGCCTCGGTTGCGAGGCGGGGTGGGGTATGAAAATAACTCCGGCGGCGTCCTACTTTCCCACGCAGTCACCCACGTAGTATCATCGGCGTTGCCGGGCTTAACTACCGAGTTCGGGATGGGATCGGGTGTGGCCCCGGCGCCATGGCCACCGGAAATCTTGTGTCGGTTTTGGCCTTAAGCTTTAAGCCATAAGCTTTAAGCTTTTTTTGATTTTTGTTTTTTGCTTTAAGCCTACAGCTTATAGCTTACAGCTTAAAGCTAAGTGAAGCTTGAGAGAGTCCTTCAGAAGTTTCCAAAGACAAGGGGAAAATGGTCAAGCCGCCCGGCCGATTAGTACCAGTCAGCTGAACGTGTTGCCACGCTTCCACCTCTGGCCTATTAACCTCGTGGTCTACAAGGGGCCTTTGGGGGTCTTGCGACCCGGGAGATCTCGTCTTGGGGTTGGCTTCCCGCTTAGATGCTTTCAGCGGTTATCCGTTCCGAACATAGCTACCCGGCGCTGCGCCTGGCGGCACAACCGGAACACTAGAGGTTCGTCCATCCCGGTCCTCTCGTACTAGGGACAGCTCCCCGCAAATCTCCTACGCCCGCAACAGATAGGGACCAAACTGTCTCACGACGTTTTAAACCCAGCTCACGTACCGCTTTAATTGGCGAACAGCCAAACCCTTGGGACCTTCTTCAGCCCCAGGATGCGATGAGCCGACATCGAGGTGCCAAACCTTCCCGTC
>JBGSLA010000144.1:0-14298 GCA_041740935.1 Desulfobaccales bacterium
CGTCATCCGGCCGGCAGCCGGCCGTCAATGGAGGCAGCAGCGCAGAGTTTTCGGAGAATGTGCCCATCATAAGGGTGCCAAAATCGTCCTAAAAGAGGACGACGCAACTTACGTGTAATGGTTTTTCAACAGCCTGCTAAAGGCTGCGGCTACATTTTGCCAGAAACTGCAATCATTAGACAACTCCTGGCAGCCTTGCAACAGCCTGACGGCCAGGGCAGCCCGGGGCTACCTATCCGAGGCGTTACCTTCAGTTCCTTTTTTTTATAATTTCCTTTTTTCTGATAAAATTTTTCCTCAGCCTGTCAACATGCCTGAATAAACGGAGAGCCTTTGATGGCTGGGAAGCGTCGTTGGGGTTGGTTTTTTCTCCTGGGGACGGTCCTTGTCTGTCTGGTGGGCATGATGCCCATGCACCGGGCGGCTGCGGCCGGGGAGCCCAAGGAAACCAAGCACGTCCTGGTGCTTTACTCTTTCCGCACTATTCTACCGACGCAAACGGAGATCGATCAGGGCCTGCGGGCTGCCTTGAAGACCGGCAGCCGTCACCCCGTGGACATCGACATGGAGTACCTGGATATAGGCCGCTTTGAAGAGGCGGCATATCTGGATGAACTCTTGCATCTGCTCCGCCGCAAATACGCCCACCGCCGACTGGATGTCATCATCCCCGTGTTTGACCCCGCGGTAAAATTTTTGCTGAAGTACGGGGACGCCATCTTTCCCGGCGTGCCGGTGGTTTTTGCCGGGGAATTCAAGCAATTTTTGCAGAACCTCACCTTGAAACCCCACATGACCGGGGTCTATGTGGAGCCTGAATTGGCAGCCAACCTCCAACTGGCCCTCAGACTGCAACCCCAGACCCGGCGGGTCATGGTGGTGGGGGGAACTTCGGGGGCGGACCGGGTCTTTTTGTCATGGGCAAAGGAGGCCTTTGCGCCTCATAGCGGACAGGTCGAATTTACCTATCTGACGGATCTTTCATTGGCAGAACTCCAAGAACAGGCGGCCCATCTTCCTCCCCATACCATCATTTTTTATGTGACCATCTTCCGCGACGGCAAAGGTCAGGAGTTTCTGCCCCGGGACGCCCTCAACCTGCTGGCCCAGGCCGCCAATGCCCCGGTCTATGGTGTTTGGGACACCTTATTGGGTGAGGGCATCGTGGGCGGGTCCTTGATAAGTCACCAGGAACAAGGCCGGCTGGCCGGGGAACTGGCGGCCCGGGTCCTCAATGGGGAAAACCCTGGGCATATCCCGCCGCTCCTGGCCCCGAACCGTCTCCTCTTCGACTGGCGACAGCTCCGGCGCTGGGGGATTCCTGAACACAAGCTGCCACCCGGGAGCCAGGTAAGCTTCAAGGAACTGTCCCTGTGGGAATCCTACCGCGGTTGGATTATCGGGATTTTGGCCCTGCTGGGCTTGCAAACCGTTCTCATCGGCGCGCTGCTGATCACCCGGGCCAGGCGGCGCCGGGCGGAACTGAGGTATCGCATTGTCGCTGATTTCACCTATGACTGGGAATCCTGGGAGAATCCGGATGGCAGCTTGAACTACGTCTCCCCCGCCTGTGAACGCATCTCCGGCCATACCGCGGAGGAATTTTTAGCCCGCCCCCATCTGTTTCGGGAGACCATTGTCCCGGAGGATCGAGAGATCTGGGACAGACATCTGGCTCATAGACAACAGGGTGACCTCCCCCAGGAAATTCAATTCCGCCTGCAACGACCGGATGGGGGTATCCGTTGGCTTGAGCATGTCTGCCGGCCGGTATACGGCGACCAGGGAGAATTCCTGGGATTTAGGGCCAGCAACCGGGATGTCACCCTGCGCAAGCACACCGAACGGCAGGAGCAGCAGCACCGGGACGAACTGACCCACGTCATGCGGGTGGCCACCCTGGGGGAGTTGACCGCGTCTTTGGCCCATGAATTCAACCAGCCCCTGAATGCCGTGTTGAATAACGCCCAGGCGGCCTTGCGCTTTTTGAACCGGGCAACACCGGATGTGGCCGAGGTGGAAGCTGCGCTGAAAGACATTGCCCGGGACGGCAAACGGGCCAGCGCGGTTATCCAACGGTTGCGAAGCTTCTTGAAACCGGGCATGATGCACCTGGAGGGGGTGGACACAAACGGCGTCATCCAGGAAGCCGCGGCCCTGGTGCAAAACGAGCTGCTTTCCCGCCATATTGCCACTCACTTCACTCTGGCTCCGTACCTGCCCCCGGTCCGGGGGGACCGCATCCAGTTGCAGCAGGTGGTCCTGAATCTGCTCTTAAACGCCATGGAGGCCATGGAGCAGACCGAAATGGGCCCCCGGGAAATTCATCTGAAAACTGAGCAGGAGAACCCCGATTCCATAACCGTGAGCCTGAAGGACACCGGCAGGGGGTTAACCGGCGAAGAACTGGAAAAAATTTTTGAGCCCTTCTGGACCAGCAAAGCTGAAGGGTTAGGTCTGGGTCTGTCCATTTGCCGGTCCATTATCTCGGCCCATGGGGGCAGGCTGCGGGCCACCGCCAATGCCGACCGGGGGGCCACCTTGCTTTTTACCCTGCCGCTCTATCAGAGAGATAGTGATGAACCCTAAACCAGCCACAGTTTATGTCGTGGATGACGACCCCTCGGTCCGCGCCGGCTTGGCGAGATTGCTCAAATCCGTGGGATTGACGGTCAAGACCTTCGCCTCGGCCCCGGATTTTTTGGAGGAGGCGCTCTCCGAGGAACCCGGCTGTGTGATCGCCGATTTGCGCCTGCCCGCCATGAGCGGCCTGGAATTGCAGGACCAGTTAAGGGCCCGCCATCTCAACCTGCCGGTCATCTTTCTGACGGGCTTCGGCACGGTGCCTGCCAGTGTTCGGGCCATGAAGCAGGGCGCGGTGGATTTCCTGGAGAAGCCGGTGGACGACCAGGTGCTCCTGGACGCCATTTTTCAAGCCCTGGAGAAAGACCGGGAACAGAGAAGCCAACAAGCCGAGGTGAAGGTCCTTCAGGATCGCCTGGCAACTCTCACCCCCCGGGAATATGAGGTGTTCGCTCTCATCATTACCGGCAGGCTCAACAAGCAGGTCGCCTATGAACTGGGGACCACCGAGAAAACCATCAAAGTCCACCGGGCCCGTCTCCTGGAAAAGATGCAGTGCGACTCCCTGGCCCAACTGGTGCGGCTGGCCGCCAAGGCCGGCATCCGTTAGACCAAAGTCCAACCGGCATTGGACCAAGGTCCAATTGCGGTTCTTTCCTTCCTCCCTTAGTATCTCCTCAACTACAGGTCCAATCGCCTCACGTCGCCAGCCGCTGCGCACATGACGTGGGAAGACCGGATATCCAAACATCCCAACCAGGAGGTTTTCATGAGCACCTTAGTGGCAATCGGGTATGATGACCCCTTCAAAGCTGAAGAAATCAGGCTGAAATTCCTGAAGATGCAGAAGGAGTATTTAATTGACCTGGAAGATGCCGTGGTGGCAACCAAGGACAAAAATGGCAGGGTCAAGCTGCATCAAATCGTTAGCACGACCAAGGCCGGTGCGGTAACTGGTGGTTTCTGGGGCGCCCTTATCGGTCTAATTTTCCTTAATCCGCTCCTGGGGATGGCCGTAGGGGCCGCCAGTGGCGCCGCGGCCGGGGCCTTGAGCGATGTGGGTATCAACAATGAGTTCATGAAAAATTTAGCCGAGACCATGCAGCCGGACTCATCGGTGCTCTTCGTGCTGGTCCGCAAAGCCACGCCTGATAGGGTGTTGGAAGAATTGCAGGGCAGCGGCGGGAAGATTCTTACAACCTCCCTGTCCAATGAAGATGAAGCCAAGGTCCAGGCAGCCCTGGATGCAGCCCAACAAGAAGTCTAATTCGATAGAGCTGATATTTTGGATTGGCCTCCCGTGATCATGTTCCGTCTGCCAATTTCTTTGAGCTTCCTCAGCCATGGAAGGTAAAGGACTTGTGACCTTATGACCAAAGCCGTTTCCAGGGTCTATGTGGTGGATGATGACGCTTCGACCCGCCAGGCCCTGGGCCGGCTGCTCAAGTCGGCGGGCTTCGAGGTGA
Organism: Desulfobaccales bacterium; assembly: GCA_041740935.1. GTDB lineage: Bacteria > Desulfobacterota > Desulfobaccia > Desulfobaccales > 0-14-0-80-60-11 > JBGSLA01. The sequence goes on from JBGSLA010000144.1 coordinate 4,050, forward strand.
AGCTCTACGCTTCGGCCCAGGAATTTTTGGATTCCGGCGCAGTTGAACCGGAAGCGGTGATAATCCTGGACGTGCGCATGCCGGGGATCAGCGGCCTGGAACTGCAAAAAAGACTGACCTACCGCGGCGGCAAATTACCCATCATCTTTCTTACAGCCTTTGAAGACCCCCAGGCCCGCCAGGAGGCGCTGAAGCACGGCGCTGTGGCCTTTTTGCAGAAACCGGTGGACGAAATGGTGTTGTTCGGGGCGATCAGCAAGGCCGGGGGCAAGGACTGAGCTTCTTTTCCTAACGATGATGATAGGGCACAGCGATGATGGCCTCCCAGCAACCGGAAAATACGCGCAACCTAGGCGAGGGGTGGATAATGAAGGCTCTTCAACGTCTGATCTGGATGGTAGCGGCACTCTGTTGCCTTGCGGCACCGGCCAGGGCCGGGGGCCTGTTTATCTATGAACTGGGCAATCCCGGTTCGGGAGCGGCTTCGGCTGGGTGGGCCGCGGCGGCCCAGGACGCCTCCACCGCGTTCACCAATCCCGCCGGCATGACCAAACTGCCCCAGTCCCAGCTTATGATCGGCCTCCAACCCATGTTTCCCACCGTTCACTTCGAGGCCGAGGCCGGCACCACCACCCGGGGAGGCAACGGGGGCAACGCCGGGGTCTTTCTCCCGGCCCTCAGCGCCTTTTATGTGCACAAACTCAATCCCAAGTGGAGTTTGGGCATCTCCTCGGTGTCCTTTTTCGGGGTGACCCTGAAATATCTCGACGGCTGGTCCGGACGCTATTATATCCAGGAATCCAACCTGCTCACCTCCGCCCTGGTCCCCACCGTGGCCTATAAAGTGAATGACCGGCTGTCCGTGGGCGCCGGGGTCGGCCCGGTATTCGGTATGCTGCGCATGCGCACCGCGGTCAACAACCTGTTTCCCGGCTTTGGCGACGGCACCCTCAGGTTCGGGGACAGCGCCTGGGGGGTGGTGGGCACGGCCGGAATTCTGGTGGAACCCCGTCCAGGCACCCGCCTGGGAGTCAGCTATCTTTCCCCGATGAATCTGAGTTTCAAATCCAGCGTCAACTTTGACGGACCGGGCCCCATCTGGCAGAGGGCCCTGGGGCGGGCTGGTTTACTCAACAGCGACCTGACTCTCGACTACACCTTCCCCCAGAGCATCATGGTGAGCGCCTATCAGCAAATCACTCCGAAATTCGCCCTGCTGGGAAACGTCGGCTGGCAGAACTGGTCGGCCTTCGGCAACATCGGGGTCAACCTCAGCGGCACCAACACCGTCAATTTCTCCACCGACGCCAACTTTAGGGACACCTGGCATCTGGCCATCGGGGCCCAATACCGCCCCAGGAAAGATGTTATGCTATCCACCGGCTTCGCCTATGATTCTTCCCCGGTGTCCGACGAAGACCGCACCATCGCCCTGGCCGTGGACCGCCAGTTTCGGATCTCTGGGGGGATTCTGTTCGATCTGCGCCCGGACTTTTCCCTGGGTTTTGCCTACACCTATTGGGACCTTGGCCCCAACCGGATAGACCAACGCCGGGGACCTCTGGCCGGCAGGCTGGTGGGGGATTTTAATACCTATAACGTCCATATCGTGAACGCCAGCCTGATCTGGAAGCGCTGAGACGGTGGTGACCCAGGCTCGTGCCAATGCACCGGTGAGGACACCTGTGCCACCGGGCTTTTCAAAGGCGGGAGGCGCTGTGCTTTCCCGCCCTAACCCCTTTCTTTGAAAGGCCGGATTAAGGATTCCCATCATGACCCATGATACCCTCCCGCCCCGCATTCACGTCCTGGCCAAGCCCACCGGGGCGATCTGCAATCTGGCCTGCTCCTACTGCTTTTTTCTGAACAAAGAGCGCCTCTATCCCGGCAGTCACTTTCGCATGACCGATGAGGTGTTGGAGACCTACATACGCCAGCTCATCGAGTACCATCAAACCCCCCAGGTGACGGTCTCCTGGCAGGGGGGAGAACCCACTTTGATGGGAATCGACTTCTACCGGCGGGCCCTCGACTACCAGCGCCGCTACAAAAAACCGGGCATGGTCTTCGAAAACACCCTGCAGACTAACGGCACGCTCTTAACCGACGAGTGGTGCGAATTTTTCAAGGAAAACCATTTCCTGGTCGGCATCAGCCTTGACGGCCCCCGGCGCCTCCATGACGTCTACCGGCGGGACAAACAGGGCGGACCCACCTTTGACCGGGTCATGCGGGGGCTCAGGCTGCTTCAGAAGCACGGGGTGGAACACAACATCCTGGTCACGGTCAACCGGGTCAATGCCGACCATCCCCTGGAGGTTTACCGGTTTCTGCGGGATGAAGCCGGGGCTGACTGGCTGCAGTTCATTCCCGCCATCGAGCGCCTGGTGGAAGGCCAGGTCACCATCTTCCAGGAAGGGACGACGGTCTCGGAGCGCTCGGTCAAGCCCCGGCAGTTCGGCAATTTTTTGATCACCATTTTTGATGAATGGCTGCGGCATGACGTGGGCTCGGTGTTTGTGCAGACCTTCGAAGCCGCGGTGCGCAACTGGCTGCGACTTCCCTCTTCCGGCATGTGCGTTTTTAATGAAACCTGCGGCCATGGGCTGGCCCTGGAGCACACCGGCGATCTGTATGCCTGCGACCATTTCGTGGAGCCGGACTTTCTCTTGGGAAACATCACCCAACATCACCTGCGGGAGATGGTGGGCTCGGATAGGCAGCGCCGCTTCGGCCAAAACAAAAAGGACGCTCTGCCCCGGACCTGCCGGGAATGCGAGGTCTGGTTCGCCTGCAAGGGGGAGTGTCCCAAGAACCGTTTTGCGACGACTCCGGAGGGGGAGCCTGGTCTGAACTATCTGTGTGACGGGTACAAAGCCTTTTTCCGCCACATCGACCGGCCCCTGAAGATCATGGCGCAACTGCTGCGCCAGGGACAGCCGGCCTCCCTGGTGACGGAGGTCCTGGCCGCCGAGGCAGCCCGGCAGGCTTCTCATCCGGGCAAAGTGGGCCGCAACGACCCCTGCCCCTGCGGCAGCGGCCTCAAATATAAAAAATGCCACGGTCGTACTGGCTCGGCCGCCCCGCAAAAAGAATCGCATCGATCGGGACGGCATGGATCATCCCTTGAAACAGGAGGTGGACCGCAGACCCAGTAATGAAAATCCGGGAATCATCAACTTCACCACTTAATCATTCACCCTAAATCTTAAGGAGAATTCATGGCAGACAAAAAACCCAACATTCTGGTCATCTGGGGCGACGACATCGGCATGTGGAACCTCTCCTGCTACAACAAGGGCATGATGGGCTACCAGACACCGAACATCGACCGCATCGCCAACGAGGGCATGATTTTCACCGACTACTACGGCGAGCAGAGCTGCACCGCCGGCCGGGCCGCGTTCATCACCGGCCAGAGCGTGTTCCGCACCGGCCTCACCAAGGTGGGCTTCCCGGGCGCCGACCTGGGCCTGCGGGGCGAGGACCCCACCATTGCCGAGCTTCTGAAACCGTTGGGCTATGCCACCGGTCAGTTCGGCAAGAACCACTTCGGCGACCGGGATGAATTCCTGCCCACCAACCACGGGTTCGACGAGTTCTTCGGGAACCTGTATCACTTAAACGCCGAAGAAGAGCCGGAATTGCGGGATTACCCGCCGGAGGAGGACTTTCCCGACTTTAAGAAAAACTTCGGTCCCCGGGGCGTGCTGCGTTGCTGGGCCGACGGCCGCATCGAAGACACCGGCCCCTTGACCAAAAAGCGCATGGAAACGGTGGATGAAGAGTTCCTGGCCGCGGCCCAGGACTTCATCAAGCGCCAGCATCAGGACGACAAACCCTTCTTTGTCTGGTTCAACACCACCGCCATGCACTTCCGCACCCATCCCAAGCCCGAGGTCCTGGGACAGTCCGGCCGCTGGCAGTCGGAATACCACGACGTCATGATCGAACATGACAAGCACGTCGGCGCCATGCTGAACCTCCTGGATGAGCTGGGCATCACCGACAACACCATCGTCTTTTACAGCACCGACAACGGGCCTCATATAAACTCCTGGCCCGACGCCGCCATGACCCCCTTCCGCAACGAAAAGAATTCCAACTGGGAAGGGGCCTACCGGGTGCCGGCCATGATTCGCTGGCCCGGCAAGATCAAGGCCGGCTCCATCTCCAATGACATGGTCAGCCACATGGATTGGCTGCCCACCTTCCTGGCCGCGGCGGGCGAACCCCGTATCGGCGAGAAGCTCAAAGCCGGCCATAATGCGGGCGCCAAGACCTTCAAGGTGCTGCTGGACGGCTTCAATCTGTTGCCGCACTTGACGGGCCAGGAGGCCAAAAGTCCTCGCCAGTCCTTCTTCTATTTCTCCGACGACGGCGACCTGACGGGCCTGCGGTACGACAACTGGAAGATCGTCTTCATGGAACAGCGCCTGGCCGGCACCTGTGCCATCTGGGCGGAGCCTTTTGTGGCTCTTCGGATACCCAAGCTCTTTAACCTGCGCACCGATCCCTTTGAGCGGGCTGACATCACCTCCAACACTTACTGGGACTGGATTATTGATCACGCTTTCCTGTTTATCCCGGCCCAGAAGGTTGTGGGCGACTTTCTGGCAACCTTCAGGGAGTTCCCGCCGCGTCAGAAAGCCGCGAGTTTCACCATCGACCAGGTTATCGCCAAGCTCGAAGCCGGCCTTGGCAGCCATTAGCCCCGCCCTAAGATTTTTGCCCGGTGGGCGGGTAAATCCCCCCGTGAGTCCTTAGTAACCGGGGACTTGCGGGGGACATTCCCATCTCTTCTAGGAACAGGGCGCATCCCCTCGGAGGCGCGACGGCGTCGCCGGATCAGGAGTTGCTATGTTTGTCCTCACCCAGGTTTCCATCCCGGACGTCTTTCTCATCTTCTTTTTGACCCTGGGGCCGCTGAAAGCCTTGGGCCCCTTTGCCCAGGCCACCCGAGGGGCCGACCCCGCCTCCCGCCGCCGCGTGGCCCGGCGGGCCACCGCCATCGCCACCGGCATTGTTATCGCGGTGGCGCTTTTTAGTTCAGTGGTTTTAGAACAATGGCGCGTCTCCGTGGCCGCGCTGGTGGTGTCCGGGAGCATCATCCTCTTCTGCCAGTCATTGCACATGATCATGGAAACGCCGGCCCCGGCGCCGGCGCCCCGTGAGCCTCAAGGGGCTGAACCCGTTCCCCTCACCGCAGCCCTGGCCTACTTCCCCCTGGCCGTGCCCGCCCTGGTTACCGCGCCCGGCATTGCCGCCATCGTGGCCTTCATCGCCATCGCCAGGGATGATTGGCGTCAAACGGGCCTCGTCTTGATGGTATTATTGGTGATCATGGCCTTGAATCTCCTCACGCTGTGGAACGCCGAGGCGATTCTGAGACGGGTGCCGCCTCCCCTGCTCCGGGTGGTGGGCTGGGTCATGGCCGTGCTGCAGGCGGCCCTGGCGATCCAATACCTGTTCAACGGCCTGGTTCGGATCGGGGTGCTCCACCCTTTGGGCTCCTAAACCGTATAAAGGATTGCCATGCAGGTCCTGACCCAGGTTTCCATCCTGGACGCGTTCATTATCTTCTTGTTCACTTTAGGGCCCCTGAATGCTTGGGGATCTTTTGCCCAGGCCACCCGGGGGGCGGGCCAGGCCTTTTGCCATAGCGTGGCCTGGCGGGCCACCGCCACTGCCACCGCCATCGTTATCGGGGTGGGGCTTTTCAGTTCCGTCGTTTTAGAACATTGGCGCGTTTCCGTGGCCGCCGTGGTGGTGTCCGGGAGCATCATCATCTTTTGCCAGTCATGGCAAATGATCATGAAACCGCCGGCCCCGGCGCCGCCGCCCCTGCAGCCTCAAGGGGCTGAACCGGCTCACTTCAGGACCGCGCTGGCCTACTTCCCCCTAGCCGTGCCCGGCCTGGTCACCGCTCCGGGCCTTGCGGCCATACTGGTCTTCATGGCCATCGCCGGGGGTGATTGGCGGCAAACGGGGGTCGTCTTGGGGGTATTGCTGGTGATCATGGCCCTCAATCTGGTGGCCTTTCTTAAAATCGAGGCAATCAGGCGGGCCCCCTCTGCGGTGCTCAAGGTGGTGGGCTGGGTGCTTGCCGTGCTTCAGGCGATGGAAGCGGTGCAATACCTGGTCAACGGCCTGGTTCGGGCCGGGGTGCTTAACCCTTTGAGTCCTTGATGGATAGATCATGGAAATAGTTCATAACCTGCAGGTGGGCCTGGGGTCGGCGGCGGCCTTTATCAAGCTGACCCTCGAATCCATCTCGGTGTTGTGTGTGGCCCTGGGTCTGGTCGCCACCCTGGTCATGGTTTTCAACACCTTTTTTTGCACCGGCAGTTTCATCTCCAACCCCCATGCCGTGCGGTTAAAGTTCGGTTCCTGGCTGGGAATGGCCCTGGAGTTTCAGCTCGGCGCCGACATCGTCGCCACCACCGTGAACCCCACTCTGCAGTCCCTTATCGAACTGGCCATCCTGGCAGCAGTGCGGACCTTCCTGAACTTTTTTTTACAAAAAGAACTCGAGGCTGTAGAGCGTTTGGCCCCCAGGATGCTGGAGTCCATGGCCACTGCGGAGATTCGCGGACCAGACAACCCTGAGAGCCCCTGAAAGGAAAAAGATTGCCTATGAACGTTCAACCTAACCAAGTGAGCATAACCAACGAACTTGCCAAGGAGCGCAGCCGGCAGGCGGCTGACCGCACCCTGATGGCCTGGGTCCGGACCTCCCTGTCCCTCATCGGTTTCGGGTTTGGCATCGCCAATTTTCGGGACATTCTTCTCGAAGCCGGATTAACGCGCAGCCCTCAGCCGTATCCTAGCGCCACCCTGGTGTTCGGGTTAAGTTTCATCACCCTGGGAGTTCTGGGTCTGTTGGCCGCCACCATCCAGCATTGGCGTATTCTCCAGCATCTGAAACATGATGAGTTTCACTATACCGGCTTTCGGCCCCTGGTGTTCATCATGGCGATTCTGCTGATGATGATTGGCGTATTTGCCTTTGTTGCGGTGATGAAATAAAAATTTTTCTTATACGAATTTAATGTCACACGAAGAGTATTAAATCTCTGTACATACGTCGGGGTGAGGAGGTTTTTTGTAGCCGCCAGCTTTAGCTTGCGCCACTAGTCCCAGTAGGAAAAGAGCGCCGGCCTGAGCCTCGCGGCTACATTCTTTGGCGTTTTGGGGGTTGAAGGCTTAAAACATCAAAACTCTATCTTTGACGTTAAACTGGTATTAGAACCGGTCGCGGCGCCCTGCCAGGCACAAGCCGACTAAGGCGGACCCCTAAAAGGGACGCAAGTCCTGGCGCCCTCAAGGCTTGATACATTAAGGGTCTGCAGAGGTATGGGAAGGAGATTCCGGAGCGGTCTAACTGCTGACTGTTAACTGCTGAGGGGGGTGCGGCAGGCCCGACAAACACGAAGCCGGAGGCGGCCTTGGCGCCACCCCCGGCTTTGTGGTCGGATTGAGGGAATCCCTGGCACCCGGATGCCCCTCTCTCCCGGTTCCCCTGACGGCAAGGGGGACGACGAAGATCAGCGGAACCAGGGAGGGAGGAAGGCAGGTTCAGGGTAAGGTTGGGTGAGATACTCCAGGTTATCCCGGACATCCTGGCCCAGGAGAAGGCTCAGCAGGGACAGGCCTTTTTTCTCGGGAAAGACCGCCTCGATTTTGCCCTTGATGCCTCCCAGGCGGCCGGCCCGTTCGATGGCGTCGTTGAAATTCCCCATGGCGTCCACCAGGCCCAGGTCCTTGGCCTGCTGGCCGGTGAAAATGCGGCCGTCCGCCAAAGCCCGCACCTTTTCCGGAGGCAGCTTGCGGTTCCGGGCCACGTCAGCGATGAACTGTTCGTGGATATTGTTCAACAGTCCCTGGAGGACCGTCTTTTCCTCGGGGGTCAGGGGCTTGAAGGGGGACCCCAGGTCTTTTAAGGCCCCGGCCTTGAGGGAAAAGAAGTCCAGGCCCAGTTTCTTGGTGAGCTGCTCCACGTTGGCCAGCTGCATGATGACCCCGATGCTGCCGGTGGCCGAGCCCGGGTTCGCCATGATGAGGTCCGCGGCGCAGGCTACATAGTAGCCGCCGGAGGTGGCCATGCTGCCGAAGGAGGCCACCACTTTCTTCACCTGCTTGGTCTTTTCCACCTCCCGCATGATTTCCTGGGCGGGACCCACCACGCCCCCCGGGGAATCGACCCGGAGGACGATGGCCCGGATGCTCCGGTCATCCCGGAATTTCTTGAGGTGCGTGAGCGCCGGGGTGGCTTTGGACAACATGCCGGTGACTTCCACCACCCCCACCTTTTCTTTGAAGCCGAAGAGCTCTTCCGGGTCCCAGAAAGCCTGGACGCTTGCGGGCCACAGGCTCAGGGCGGTCAGCACCCCGGCCGCCGCCAGAAATCCCCTCAGGAGATGCCACGGCATGATGATCCTCTTATTTGGAGCCCAGGTCGTCGCTGCGCTCCCGCTCCAGGGTTTCCCGCAGTATGTCTCCCAGGTTGGAGGTGGCTTCCTGGGAGGACTTCAGGTAATCCCGGTAGTTCTTCTGCTCTTCTTCGGTTTCCAGGCGGCGGATGCTGAGCCCGATGCGCCGCTCCTGGGGGGAGGAGTGAATCACCTTGGCCCGGATCAGGTCCCCCACCTTGAGCGCGGCCATCTTGGCCTTGTCCCGGCTCAACTCCGAGATGTGCACCAGCCCCTCGATCCCCTCCTCCACTTCCACAAAGAAGCCGAAGTCGGTGATGTTGGTGATGGCGCCGGTGACCAGGCTGTTCACCGGATAGCGCATTTCGATGCTCTGCCAGGGGTTGGGATTGAGCTCCTTGATGGACAGGGAGAAACGCTCGTTCTCCTTGTCGATGTAGAGCACCTTGGCCTGCACCGTCTGCCCCTTCTTGTAGAGCTCCGAGGGGTGCTTGAAGCGCTTGGTCCAGGAGATGTCGGAGATGTGCACCAGCCCGTCGATGCCTTCGTCGATGCCGATGAAGATGCCGAAATCGGTGATGTTTTTGATTTTGCCTTCGATCACCGAGCCCACCGGGTATTTTTCGCCGATGACTTCCCAGGGGTTGGGCTCCACCTGCTTGAGGCTCAGGGAGATGCGCTTGCGCTGGGGGTCGAGTTCCAGGACCATCACTTCCACCACATCCCCCACGGTGAGAATCTGGTTGGGATGGCGGATTTTGCGGGTCCAGGACATCTCGGAGATGTGAATCAGGCCCTCCACCCCCGGCTCGAGCTCCACAAATGACCCATAATCGGTGAGGCTCACCACCTTGCCGGTGATCTTGGCGGCCAGGGGATATTTGTCCTGGACGGTGCTCCAGGGGTCCGCGGCAAGCTGCTTTAATCCCAGGGAAATGCGCTCCTTTTCCCGGTCGAAGCTCAGCACCTTGACGGTGATGGTGTCCCCCACCTTGAACAGGTCGGCGGGATGGCGGATGCGGCCGTAGGACAGGTCGGTGATGTGCAGCAGGCCGTCCAGACCCCCCAGGTCCACGAAGACGCCGTAATCAGTGATGTTTTTGATGACCCCCTCCACCACCTTGTCTTCCTCGAGGGTGGCCAGAAGCGTGGCTTTGGCGTCATCTTTGGCCTTCTCCAGCAGGCTGCGGCGGGAGAGCACCACATTGCGGCGTTTGCGGTTGAACTTGAGGACATTGAAGCTGTAGGTCTGGCCGATGAGGTGGTCGGTATGGCGCACCGGCACCAGATCGACCTGGGAGCCGGGCAGAAAGGCGATGATGCCGCCCAGGTCCACCGACAGGCCGCCTTTCACCTTGGAGACCACGGTGCCTTCCACGGTGGCCTCGTTGTGATAGGCGTAGCTGATCTCTTCCCACACCTTGATCCGGGAGGCCTTGTTTTTGGAAAGGGTCAAAGGCCCGTCTTCGGATTCCCGGCTTTCCAGCAGGGCCTCCACCTGTTCCCCCACCTCGGCGCTGACCGCGCCGTCCGGGGAGGTGAATTCGGCGATGGGAATCTGGCCTTCGCTTTTGTAGCCGATGTCCACCATGACGAAATCTTTGGTAATGGAGACGATGCGGCCCTTGACCACTTCCCCTTCCTGGACCCGGCGCAGGCTTTCTTCGTAGAGCTCACTCATCTGCTCGGCGGAGGATTCCTCGGAGGCGGTCTCGGCCAGGCCTTCCGGGGCGGCTTTGGAAGGAGGCGGTTCCGGTGCGGCCTCCTGCTCCGGGGCCGGCGCGGCCTCCTGCTCCGGGGCCGGTGCGGCCTCCTGC
>JBGSLA010000145.1:0-5933 GCA_041740935.1 Desulfobaccales bacterium
CCAGCCCCCGGCGCCCGTGGGGATCAGGCCGCAGCACCGCGGCGTCGCCGGGCACCGGCAGCCCCCGGCCGGTGAGGGGTTTTAGGACGCTCATGCCCTGGACTTCATGGTCATATTGGCGGGTGATCCATTCCCGGGCGCACATATTGGGCCGGGCCAGCATCGCCAGGAGCAGGCCCTGCTGGTCCTCCACCTCCCCCAGGACCGGCTCGCTCAGGCGCAAATCCGGTGGCAGCCACTCGGCCTCAAACTCCCAGGGGGGAAAATCCTCTTCAAGAAAAGACAGGTCCATGGAGGCGCAGGCAAGGCCCTCATGGCTCACCTCCAGCACCCCCCGGTCGGTGAAGCGGCCGATGACGCTGGCCTCAACTTCGTGGCGCCGGGCCAGGTTTTCAAAGGCCTCCCGGTCCTGCGGGTCCAGGCCCACCACCATGCGCTCCTGGGATTCGGACACCCAGATTTCCCAGGGGTCCAGGCCGGCGTATTTCAGGGGAATTTTTTCCAGCCAGACCTCCACCCCGCCGGCCAGCAGGGCCGACTCCCCCACCGCCGAAGACAGGCCGCCGCCGCCGCAGTCGGTGATGAACTTGATGTAGCCCAGGTCCCGGGCTTCGAGCAGAAAGTCGTGCATTTTCTTCTGGGTGTAGGGATCGCCGATCTGCACGTGGCCGGCCGGGGTGCCGGAACTGGCCACCTCTGAAGAGGCCGTCACCCCGTGGATGCCGTCCATGCCCACCCGGCCGCCGCACATGAGGACCAGGTCGCCGGGCCGGGCTGTTTTTTTGGCGCCGGACTCCCCGGCTACTTCTGTGGGCATCAGTCCCAGGGCCCCCACAAAGACCAGGCACTTCCCCAAAAATTTCTCGTCAAAGTAGAGGGCCCCGGCCACGGTGGGGATGCCGCTTTTGTTGCCGCCGTCTTTGACCCCCTCGATGACCCCGTCCAGCAGCCGCCGGGGGTGCAGCCGGGGCTTCAAGGGGCCGGCGTAGTCCCGGGGGCCGACGCAATAGCCATAGAGCCCGCCGATGAGCCGGGAGCCCCGGCCGGTGCCCAGGGGATCCCGATAAACCCCGACGATGCCGGTGAGGGAGCCGCCGTAAGCCTCTAAATTTGATGGAGAATTATGAGTTTCTCCTTTTATCACAAAACAAGAATGCTCATCAAACTGCCCCACCCCGGCATTGTCCTCCAAAACTGAAACCACCCATGGCTTATTTTGGGCAATCTCCCTGGTGGGGGCCTCGATGCACACCTTAAAAGGGTTGTCCAGGAGGAAGCGCTCCCCGGTGGCCACATCCCGGTAGTGGAAGCGGCCCCGGAAGGTGTTGTGGTTGCAGTGATCGCTGCGGGCCTGGGCCAGATACTCCAATTCCACGTCGGTGGGCGGTCCCAGGCCGGTTGCGGCCCGGCGAGCCAGGACTGCCGGCCGTTGAAAATAGTCCCGGATAATGGGCAGGTCCTGGTCCCTGAGGGCCAGGTGGCGCTCCTGGCTCAGGCGGCGCAGGGTGTCCAGGGAGTCCAGCGGAAAAACCGCCACCTGGGGCTGGTGCGCCAGGTGCACCCGGGGGAGGATGAGTCCCACGCCCTGCTCCTGGTCCCAGTCGCCCCGGGAAAACAGGCGAAATTCCTGGATAAGGTCGTTGGCCAGCAACTCCCGGGCCATCCGGGCGGCTTGCTCCCGGCTGAGATGGGGGCCGAACAGCAGATAGAGTTTGGAGGTGTACACCACGGCTTCAGGGGGGAGATTCCGCCCCAGAAAGGCCTCGACGGCCTCGCGGGCGGTGGCGCCGGGGTTGTCTCTGACCCCGGGTCTGAGGCCCACCCACAGGGCCCAGTCGAACTTTCGGGCCAGGGGCGAAAAACTCGAAATCTGGGTAACCGGATTGGTGAAGACTTGGGTGCGAATCGCCTCCAGTTCGTCCCCGGTCAAATCCATATCGAACATGAGCAGGCGCAGGACCTGGACCTTATCGAGGCTCAGACCGAAATATTCCCGGGCCTTGCGGCGCAGGGCTTGCCCTTCGGCGTCGGTAAGTTCCGGGCGCCAGCCGATCTCCAGACGGACGGCCATATAAACCCTTTCGAGGGACAGAGTTCTAGGAGGGAATATATCGTAAAGGCAAGGCGCGGCAAAGGTAAAGATGCCGCCTGGCGAGGAAAAGGTGCTCGGCGCCCGGAATCACGGCCAGTTTCGGGCAGACACCGGATACCGGGCGGTTATGATGGCTTAAAAGAGCGTGGAGGCCTGAGTATAAATACCGGTTACGGCCTGCCCCAACAATGTGATGCTCAAGGCGACGACCAGGGCGATGCCGGCAATCAAAAAGCCATATTCCACGGCGCTGGCAGCCTCGTCATCCGCAATAAAATTGTGTAAACGTTTCATGGAGGTCCCCTTTCTTGGCGGTAGTACGGTGACCCACAAGGCCAGGCCTTCATGCCCCGCCGAGACCCGGGACCGACCCCCCACAGGAAAACCAGGGTACCGGGCGGCTCGGTTCGATCCTCACGGGGCTAACCGAGAAAATGCCCCAGCCTCAGATTGGAACTGTTTATAGGCTTATCGGCAGATGGGAATATTTTCTTTAAGGTAAAAGATTAGGGTGATCCCTGGGGGAAAAAGGGCGGATCAAGCCGGCGAAGTTCGGATGCGTTCCACCAGACCGCTGGTGGAGTAGCCCGGCCGCCAAGGGAGAATCCGCACCTGGCCGCCCCGGGCCTGGACCACCTCCCGGCCCGCCACTTCCTCCAGGCGGTAGTCGCCGCCCTTTACCAGGATGTCGGGCTCAAGTTCGGTGATAATCTCCAGGGGGGTGTCCTCGGCAAACAGGACCACCCGGTCCACCGCGGCCAGGGCCGCCAGCACCCGGGCCCGGTCGGCCTCGGGGTTGATGGGCCGAACCCCGGCCTTCCCCAGGCGGCGCACCGAAGCGTCGGTGTTCACCGCCACCAGCAGCGCCTCTCCCAGGGAGCGGGCCTCCTCCAAATAGGCCACATGCCCCGTATGCAAAAGATCAAAACAGCCGTTGGTGAAAACCACCCTGAGGCCGCGGCCTTGCAGCTCCCGCGCCCAACGGACTGCATCCTCCCGGCCGATGATCTTGTCTGCGGTGTTGTGGGTCATGGTTGTCGATTCTTTGAGGGCTGGGCCGGTTTAGACAGCAGTCGGCAGCCAGCAGTTAGCAGTCAGTTACCAGTAACCAGTGATCAGTGATCAGTGATCAGTAGCCGATATGCTGATTTTCCGTTTCTTTTTACCGAAAACAGGAAACAGGAAACAGAAAACCGCCCTACTCATAGCGCACCCGGGCCACGGTGAGGACATCGACCCGGCGGGCCCCAGCTTTCCGCAAAACCTTGGCGCACTCCCTGACCGTGGCCCCGGTGGTGAACACGTCATCGATGAGCAGGATGCGCCTGCCTTGCACCATTTCCGGCCGGGGCACCGCGAAGGCCCCCTTGACGTTCTCCCGGCGTTCCTTGGGGTTGAGGCCGGTCTGGGGCGGGGTGGGGCGCGCCCGGACCAGGAGCTCCCTCTCCAGATGAGCCTCCGGAAAGGCCTGGGCCAGGAGCAGGGACTGGTTAAAGCCCCGCTGCCGCAGGCGGCTGGGGTGGAGGGGCACCGGCGCCAGAAGATCGGCCTCCCGGACCAACTCCAGGCACAGGGGCCGCTGCAGCCAGTAGTGCATCACCGGCAGCATATCCAGCCGACGGCTGTATTTAAAACGCTTGACGGCCTGACCGGAAGGGCCCTCGTCGTCATACAGGGCCGCGGCCCGGGCCCGATCGAAAGGCGGCGGCTCGGTCTGGCAGGGGCCGCACAGGTGGTCCGCCCCCTCCCGGACCGGGAAAAGTCGTCCACAACAAGAGCACAAGGGGCTTGCCACCCAGATGATGGCCTCTTCACAGGCCGGACACACCGCGGCGGTCGCTTCGCCCCCCACCCCGGCCCCGCAGAAAACGCACAGGCGCGGCAGGAAGAAATCCAGGAGGTTTATTCCAAGTTTCTGCCACCACGGACGGGTTTGGGTCATCAGAACTTTTTTCCAAGAAATATTTTGCTTACCACAGGCAAGATGCCTGTGCTCCCGACCTATCTCCCAACACTCAAATTTCGCATCCCCCTGAAACCGATTTACCTGGAGAGACAGGGGGTAATCGGTAAAACGACGCCGAAATTCTCCAACCTAAATGTAGCCGCAGCCTTTAGGCTGCGCTCAGGGTGTAGCCGGGTTAAGTCCATTTTTCGCAGGCTAAACCATCATGGACAACGTTACCCACCCCCGAGGATGAAAAAATGTAGAACAGCCGCCCCGGCTGTTTTTTTTAAAGAGCAGGCGAGGGCGCCTGCTCTACATTTTCCAGAAGTCTTTCACGGTAAAGCCTGCGGTTACATTTTTTCTTCAGAAATTGGTTTTTAGCTGAAAATCAGCGGCTTCCCTGGAGCAAGAGGGTGCGAAACTTGAATCAATGGTCTTCATTCGTTACCTAAAGGGAATTGCGGGCTTTTGTCAAGTATTGGCTGCAATCCGCGGCACGCTATCAGACGGAGCCGGACGGGCCGGCCGGTTGACGCCTGAGTGGACCGGCAAAGGGATGGCACAGCAGCAGGGCCAGCCCCAGGCCCGCGAGGGGGAGAAACAGGATGGCCTTCAGCGCGGCCAGCACCCCGAAATGATCGGCCACCACCCCCATGAGGGTGACCCCGAAGCCCCCGGCGCCGATGGCAAAGCCCACCATGAGGCCGGAAGCCACTCCCAGATTGTTCGGCAGAATCCGCTGGGCCAGCACGATGGTGACCGTAAACGAGGAAATCAGGGTCAGGCCCACCAGAACCAGCACCACAGGCAGCAGGGGGCCGCTGACCAAAAGAACAAGAGGTGACAAAAGGCTCGCCGCCACCAGGGAATACACCAGGTATTCCTTATGCCCCAGGCGGTCGGCCAGCACGGAGCCGATGATGGTCCCGGCCACACCCCCCAGAAGAAAGGCGGACACCAGCTTGCCGGAATAAAGCGGGTCCCCCTTAAGATGCTCGATGAAATAAAAGGGAATGTAGGTCATGATGCCCAATTGGGTCCAGGATCTCATCACCACGGTGGCGATAACCAGAAACAAGGCGAGATGGGCCCCGGGCGGGGCCGCGGCGGCAACATGAGCTTTTCTCACGGCTAGCGTGGGCTTGCTGCTTCGGATATATCCCCAGTTAAGGAACAACAACACCTGAAACCCCAGGGCAAAGACCAGCATCAGGGGCAGGCCCCCAAAGCCGAAGTAGTTTATAACCGCCAGGGAAAAAAGGGGCCCCAGGGCCAGGCCCAGGTTGCCCCCCACCGCGAACACCGACATGCCGGTGGCCGCTTTTTCCCCGGTGAAAAAGGACGCGGTTTTGAAGCCCTCGGGGTGAAACGCGGCCACGCCCAGGCCGCTCACCCCCACCATCAGGAGGAGAACAGCATACGAATCGGCCAGGGAGGCCAGGGACAGGCCCAGACCGGCCGCCAGCACGCCCAGGGGCAGCAGAAAGATTTTCCCTTTTTTATCGGAGAGATGGCCGAAAACCGGCTGCAGGATGGAGGAGGTGAAATTGGCGGCCATCAGCACCACCCCGGCCGTGGTGTAGGACAGGGAGAGTTTTGTTTTGAAAAAGGGCAGGATGGCCGGCAGCGCGCCCTGATAGATATCCGTGGCCAGATGCCCGAAAGACAGGATGAGGAGAATTTTCAGGTTAAAGGTGTTGGGGCGCGACGAGGCTGCGTCCGGAGGGGCAGGGGCCATTAAATTCCAGCCAAACGGCGGGCCAGGGCTTCGGCCGCGGCGAACAGGGCCGCGACCTCGTCGTCGCTTAAGCCTGCGCCCCGGGCGACCCGTTCGGCCTCGGCGCGGGTGATGAGGTCTCCGGGCGCGTGGGAGTCGGTGTTGACGATGAGGGG
>JBGSLA010000146.1:0-10203 GCA_041740935.1 Desulfobaccales bacterium
GACGAACCGCCGCCGCCGCTGCCGGAGGAGGAACCCGGCGCCATGGCCGAGGAGGCGATGGCCGTGGCGAAGGCGCTCCCCAGGGTGTCGGTGAACCCGGAGGCCCCTAAAGTGTCCCAGGAGCGCCCGGAATACCAGGTGGGATGGTAGGGCTGGCCGTCCACTGCGGCCTTGGCCAAAACGTCGGCGAATTGCTCGCTCCATTGGTTTTCCACGTCCAGGGCCAGGGCATAGGGGAGGTATTTTTCAAAAAGCTCCGGGGTCTTCTCCGGGGGATGCAGGACCTCCAGGCGGTCCTGCTCAGCCGTGGACAGATACAGCTTGAAGCCCTCCACCTGGTCCATGATCTGGCGGCCCGCCATGGTGGGGGCCTTGAGGAGATAGTAAAACAGGCAGTTGAGGAACACCAGGATGGCAAAGAACAGGGTGGCGGTGAGGGACATGGTAAAGGCAAAATAGCCGCCGAATAATTCCCCGGCAAAGAAGGGCAGGGAAAAAAGGGTGGTGGCCAGGGCGGCAAATATTTTCCCGAAACGCAAACGGGGGCCGCTCACAACCCCCTGCCAGCGACGATACACCGCGACGGCCAGAAAGCAGCAGCCCACACTCCAGACGGACAGCCAGATCAGGGGGAAAACGGCCTCCCAGGTGGCGGTGGTCAGAATGATGGCCCCCAGGGTCACCAGCGACAGAACCAGGCCGATGAAAAACGAACCCCCGTTGGTATGAAAATAGATGTTGTTGATTTCCTTGTCCAGGCTATCTTTGAGGGCATTTTTGGCGTCGCTCACGCGCATGTGGTTGGTGTTTTCCAGTTTGAGGACGCTGCCATTCAGAAAAAGCCTGGAGGCCAGGCGCTGCTCGCCGGCGTCGAGGCCGCCGGGGTTCTTGCCGGTGCGGCGCAGGGTGTAGTCGCCGTCCTCCTCCTCGATGGTCAGGCTGCCCTTGACGGCCATGTCCACCACGGCCGCGGCGAAGGTCTTTTGATCATAGCCCATGCGCATGAGATAGCGCACTCCCGGCGGGGAAAAGCCCTTGGGAGGGGTAAACAGGGGGATAATGGGTCCGGCCGCGGGGTCCCGGCCCACCTGGCGCCACACCACCACAAAGTAGACCAGGGTGCCCAACAGCCCCACCAGGGCCGCCAGGTTGGCCAGGTTGTCCAGAATGAAATAGCCGGCCTTCTCGGCCTCGGAGGGCTCCACCACGTGCCCTTTGGGGAAGGCCACGGCAATGGTCAGGCCTTCCCGGGGGCCCAAACCCCGGGTGATGCTGAAGACAATATTGCCGGAAGAGTCGTAGCTCACCCGGAAATCCTGGCCTTTGGCCCCCGACGGGCCGGTGTAGGCCGCATAGTTGGACACCTTGGCCCCGGGGGGCAGCACCACCACCGCTTCGGCCCGGTCGATGGGGAAGGCCCAGCCGTTGCCGGTGACATTCCAGTAAAGCTCGTCAAAGTCCGTAAAATAGCCGAGCTGCCGGTCGGTGCGGTAGGTGATGGTGTAGGTATAGACCCCGGGGGGGAGAAAGATGTCCTGGTGGCCGATATAAACCCTCTGGCCGTTACTGACATCCTTTATATGAAAAGGTTCGTTGACGCCGTTTTTCAGCACCTCCTCGACTTCGAACCCCACCCTCATGGTGTTGCCGTAGCGGTCACGGTAGGTGGTGGGAAAATCCCGGAAGATGCCCCGTTTGATTTCCCGGCGGGCGGACTTCACGGTGATGGTCTCGGTGACCGTCATGGTGGAGTCGGGATGGACCACGATGTAACTGCGGAAATTTAATATTCTTTCCGAGTTGTCAGGGGCTGCGGCCGCAGGCAAAGGAAAGGACCACCAGCCGGCCAACCCCAGGGCCAGAAGCACAAGGCGGAGAACAACCTTTAGAGTTGTCATGGCTTAACCGAAACTCACCCGGGGCACGGCCCGGTCGGCCTGATCTTCCAGTTCGAAATACTCCACCGAGGTGAAGCCGAACATGCGGGCCACGATATTGCTGGGAAAGGAATCCACCAGGATATTGAGGTTGCGGGCCGCGCCGTTGTAGTAGCGGCGGGACAGTTGAATCTGTTCCTCGATGTCGGCCAGCGATTTTTGCAGATCCAGGAAATTCTGGCTGGCCTTGAGGTCGGGATAATTTTCCGCCACCGCGAACAGATTTCCCAGGGCCCGGGACAACAGGCCCTCCACCTGGCCTTTTTCGGCCACGGTGCCGGCCTTAAGGCTTTGGGCCCGCAACTCGGTCACCTTTTCCAGGACCTGGCGCTCGTGCCCCATGTAGCCCTTGACCGATTCGAGCAGGTTGGGGATGAGATCGGCCCGGCGCTTGAGCTGAACGTCAATGCCGCTCAGGCCTTCCTGGGCCATCTGGCGGCTGCGCACCAGCCGGTTGTACTGGGTCACGCCCAACAGAAACACCGTGAGAATAACAGCAAGAATGATGAGGAGCGGTATCATGGCTCAAGCCTCGCACGGGAAAGGGGGAACAAGCGGGTTTTGGCGCATCCCGGCCCGATCCCCCGGGGTTATTGGAGAATATCGACCTGCACCGACCTTTTCTTGAGATGGCTTACTTCTCCTTGGCGGCCAGGGCGGCCAGTTTCTGGAGATCCAGTTTTTCCGCCATCACTTTGATGACCTCGGTGTTCTCCATGCCGTTGCCGGTGAGGGTAACCAGGAAGCGGCCGGCCAGCGGCAGGATGATCTCCCCTTTCTTGTCCTGGTGATTAAAGTTCTCCATGCCCTTGAAACCCTGAAATTCAATGGGTTTCATATACTCTTCGCTGCTTTCCATCTCCACGCCCTGGGCCAGGTCCACAAAGGACAACATGCCCGCCATGCCGTCAACTATTTTGATTTCCACGGTTTTTTGTTCGCCGGCCCGGAATTCCACTTCGGCCTCGCTCATCTGCACCGGGGATTTGATGGTGGTGCCTTTGGGCTTTTGGGACACCTCCCAGCCCTGGGGCGGGTCCAGGGCCAGGAAGGCCATGAGTTCTTTAAAATGCACCGGCTGGGCCCGGGCCGGGAGGGGAAATCCCCCCACTACCAGGAACGCCGCCCATAACATCAGCATGGCGTGAGGCAGCTTATTTTTCACGTAGAATCCCTCCTGAAGAACGCTCTGGCATACCACGAAAAGGTGCGTCTCTCAAGGCCTGGGACAGCTTTCCGGGACCTGGCGGCACCAAGGCGATTATAGGGAAATTTTTGGGCAGGGGCAAGGAAAGGCTTGATACGGTGGGCGGTTTTTGGTTATCGGTTATGGGGGATATGGACAGGAACAGGAAAGTCGGAAAAGTGGTTAGACAAATTTCTTATTGAAATGCAACCAATGAAAAAACAACATGTTGATATTTTTATTGTTTTTTGCCGAAAACAGAAAACAGAAAACAGTATTACCTGGACCGGGACCACTTCAACCACAGGGCGGCCACCAGACCCCAGACGGCGTTGAACAGCAGCACCAGCAGGGGGGTGAGATAGCCCAGCTCAATGCCTCCCACTCCCTTGTGGGCCTTCAGGGGAAAAACCACGAACATTTGGACCAGGGAGGGGCCCAGGCTCAGAACAAGTCCCCGGGAAGGGTAGGTGAGCCGGGGGAAGGGCAGCAGGAAGAGCCAGCCCCAGAGGCCGCCCCACACCAGCCGGGGATAGAGCCAGGCAGGGGTGAGCGGGGGGGCGAGAGCCACCCCCAGGAGTTGGCTGAGGCCCAGGGCGCCGAAGAGCCAGAGCGTCAGGCTGTTCGCCAACCCCCCCAGCACGCCGGCTGCAAAAGTCAAAGAAATTTCTTTGACAGACAAGGTCTTGGCCATGGTTTTGTACCGATTTCGCTTGCTTCAGGAAAGTTGTGCATGAGTCTGCGGCTAACCCGTAAATAATGAAAAGCCTTTTCAGGCGCAGGGACAGCCGCCCCCGGCTGTCCACTGAGGGCAGGCGAGGGCGCCTGCCCCTGCACGATATAAACCTTTCAGGACACTGGCCGGCGGCTCCCTCGACATGACGGGTCATTTGCCGTGGCCTCTTGTATTTTCGTTACCTGAAGGGCAGCACGGTTATACCCGGGAAAAAATCCGGGCGTCCACCGCGAACAGGCCTTTTTCATACAGCAGCAGGGGGTTCAATTCCACCTGGTCCAGTTCCGGATGTTTTTGGGCAAAGATGGCCAGGGCCCGCATGGCGAATTTAAGGGCCTCCAGGTCCCGCTTGGGCTGGCCCCGAAAGCCGGTGAGCAGGGGATAGCCCCTGATGCTCCTGATGAGCCCTTCCAGTTCCACTTCCGTGGCGGGGAGCATCAGGAAGGCCACGTCCTGGTAAATTTCGGTGTAGATGCCCCCCAGGCCGAACATCAGGATGGGACCGTACTGGGGGTCGGTGAGCGCGCCCAGGATGACCTCGAGGCCGCCCAGCTTGGCCATGGGGGAGACAGTGACCCCGTGGACTTCCAGCTTCCGGTCGTGGAGGCGGATGGTGGCCAGGATTTCCTGGAAGGCCAGGCGCACTGCTTCGTCGTTGGCGACGTTCATATGCACCCCGCCGACGTCGCTTTTGTGGGGGATGTCGGGGGAGGCCACCTTGAGGACCACCGGATAGCCGAACTGGCGGGCCAGGGCCACGGCTTCGTCCGGGGTTTTGGCGAGCGGCGCCGAGGCCACCGGGATGCCTGCCTTGACCAGCATTTCGGCGGCCTCCTGCCCCGGCAGGAGGCGCAGGCCTGGCGCCGGCGGCCCCATGGGGGGCGCGGCTTCGGGCTGGGGCTGGGGGCCGAAGCGGAAGAACTGGGCCAGGGCCGCCACCCCCCGCTCCGGGGTGGGAAATACCGGGATGCCGGCCTGGTAAAGCTTTTGCCGCTCTTGTTGCTCCACTTCGGCGCCGCCCAGAAAAATCACCAACTCCGAGGCGCCGGGACTCACCACCTGGGAGGCCCCGGGAATGGGGTCCCCGAAAATCACCACCTGGTAGTCATATTCGCTCCGGGTTGCGTCCATGACCCGGCGGTAGAGGCCGGGGTCGCTGATGACGTCGCCGGTCAGGTCTACCGGATTGCCGGCCACGCAATGGGCCGGCAGCATTGCCCGGAGCCGGTCTTTCAGGGCCGGGCCGGGCTCGGGGGTGGCCAGGCCAAGCTTTTCGGCCTCGTCGATGGCCAGGATGGCCGCGCCCCCGGAGCTGGTGGTGATCATCAGGTTGCGGCCCTGGGGGGGGGTGAGATAAGCCAGGGCCTTGGCGAAATCGAACAACTCCTCCAGGGTGTCGGCCCGGTACACCCGGTGTTTGCGGAACAGGGCCTGATAGATGGCGTCCGCCCCGGCCATTGACTTGGTGTGGGACTCGGCGGCCTGGCTGCCCCGCTTGGTGCGTCCGGCCTTGAGAATGACCAGGGGCTTGGCGCATTCCGAGATGGCGTCCAGAAAATAGCTGGGGCGCTTCACCCCCTCGAGGTAGAGCGCGATGACCTGGGTGTGGGGGTCGGCGCTGAAATAGTGCAGCATTTCGGCCTCGTCCACGTCCACCCGGTTGCCCAGGGACACAAAGGCGCTCACCCCGAGGCCTTCCGCGGCCGCCAGGTCCAGAAAGGCCGCGCCCACGGTACCGCTCTGGGAGGCAAAGGCGATTTTGCCCCGGGTGGTGATCAAGGGCCACGAGGCGCACATGCGGTGGTGGGGCATGTTGACCCCCTGGCAGTTGGGGCCCACCACCTTGAGCCCGGTGCGCCGGATCACCCGGGCCATCTCCTCCTGCAGGCGCTCCCCCTCCTCCCCGGATTCGGCAAAGCCGCCGGTGATCACCACCGCAGCCTTGACCCCTTTTTCGGCGCATTGTTCCAAAGTGGGGGTGACGATCCTGGCGGGGATGACCACCACCGCCAACTCCGGCGCCTCCGGGGTGTCGGTGATGGTTTTGTACACCTTGAGGCCCAGGATTTCCTCGGCCTTGGGGTTGATGGGATAAAGGGGTCCGGCAAAGCCGCCGTTTTTGAGGTTGGCCAGGATGTCGTGCCCCAGCTTGCCGGGGGCCGTGGACGCACCGATGACGGCCACGCTTTTCGGCTTAAAAATGGAATTCAGGCTGGCTAGATCGTCCATGAAGCCTCCTCAGGGCTGGGGTGGGGCCCGGCGACAGACCGGAAATTTATCTTAACACAGGACCAGAAAGGGAGAAAAGGGGAAAGGGAGAAAAGGTCCAAAGTCCAGAGTCCCGAGTCCAAGGTCTTCTTCTGTCTTAGCCTGTATCGGCAAGGGAGGCTGGGCCTCCTTGGTTGCCCCTCCCCCATGTGGTGAGATTCAGGTGACCGGGATATCCATCTCTCTTCCATCCCGGCCAGAGCTTTTGGCAAAATAAACCCCCAGGCTTTCCCCTGAAAAAGCCTGGCAAATGTGGCGCCGGCGCCTTTGCCGGCGCACGAACCGCCGAGGCGGCGGTTCCACACAAGAACTTTTCGGAACCGAATAAACTTTGGACCTTGGACCCTGGACCCTGGACTTTTCAGGACAGCCTTGGATGAATAAGCAATTAAAGCAGGCCCTCTTTCTTCAGGAATTCCATGGCCCGCTGGGCATGGGTGGTCATGGTGCTGATCATCCAGGTGAGGTGGTTCTGCACCTCCCCGAACATATTGGCGTCCACCATGCCGGCCAGGCCGGATAGCACGGTGCGCAGCCGCACCATATCCTGTTCGCCGATGAGGGCCAGGCCCATGCCCATCTCCCCCTCCAGGGCCCGGAAGTAATGGAGAAACAGGCGCTTCGCCCCTTCCTGCTCCTGGCCCTTCTGGTCCTGGAGCAGGGCGAACAGGTGGGAGGCGATGAGCAGTTCGGACTTCAAACGGTCGGCGAAATGAAACAGCAGGATGGCTTCCCGGGAATTTCGGGGACCGGCTTCGGGCATGACAAATTCCCCCTGACGAACCAGGCCGTCCGCTGGACGAACCTCGATTTTAAGAGCGAGTTGGGCTCAAAAAGCTATTTTCTGCAGCCGCGAGGCTTCAGCCTGCGCCTTGAGAGGCTGGAAATCCCCTGTCACGGTTTGACTGCGACTCGGCATAAGAGCTTTCCATCCATTTGCCGACATTATAAGGGGATCAGCGAAAAAAGCCATGAAAAGAAAGGCGGGGCTGAACACCGGGGCATGACGGCGGGGTCCGGCAGATTTATGGTCCATCTCCGCCCGGGCCGGCTGATTCTCGTCTCCGGGTTGACGCCGCCTGCAACCTGCCGTTACACTGAGGGGCAAACGAGAAAAGGAACACCATCCAGGCAAGGGCCGCCGGCTGAAGCTCCGCCGGCCGCCCTGTGCCGACATCAAAAGAAAGGCCGGACCACATGGTTCAGGAAAGCACCGCCGGGGCGTATCTGGGGCCTGGTAGTGGGCTGGGCCAAATCGCCCATCACCTGGCGGACACGCCGAATTATGATGTTTTTGACGGCCGGGGCCGGCGCCTGCTCCTGGGAAAGTGCTCCCGCCTGCCGGATGACGAAAATCCGGAGGCCGGCCGCTACGGCATTGATTTCCACCGGGCCCTGCCGCCCTTCCGGGAGGCCTCCGGCTTCACCTGCGACTGGGGCCAGGGACCCATTCCGGTGAATGCCTACACCTATGCCTGCCACCTGCCGAAGACCTTGAGATTTCGGGAATTTACCGCCAACCTGGCCTTTGCCGCCCGCCATGAAGAGGAATATGAGGCCAAGCAGCGGGTCTATGAGGATTTTTATCGCCATCTCTACGCATCCCGGTGCGCCACGGTGGTGGCCACCCCCCATTCCGGGGAGGTGCGCCGTCCGCCGGACCGCTACCACCCCTTTCCCCAATCCGAGACCGACGCCTGGACCACCCGGGTGGCGGCCCATTGTTTGAACGGCGCCCCGGGGGAGGGGCCGCGGCTCCTCATTTCCCTGCACAGCACCGATTATTTCGGGGCGTTCGTGGATCTGGGCGACTTCGGCCTGCCCCAGAACCGGGTGCTGCCGGGGATCACCGCCAGACTCAACCGGCGCTTTTACCAGGATTTGGCGGCGCACCTGCCGGCCTACCGGGACTATCTGGTGCCCTATACCCTGGAGCGGCTGGCCTGGATGGAGAAACGCTGGGGGACGCTTGATCCAGAAGGCCTGACAACCATTTCCACCGTCTCCCGCTTTGAAATCATGAGCCTCATGCGGGTCTTGGGGCGCTGGCTGCCCCCGGCCCCGACGGTGACCCTCGAGGTGCTGGCCCGGGGCCTTGAGGCCTTTTTCGCCTCGCCGCCCCGGAAGTTCATCACCTTAAACTGCGTGTTCTCCGGCCGCAAAACCGCGGGTCTGTTGAACCTGGAGGAAAATCTCTCCCGGGCCGGCTTGGCCACCGCGGTGCAGGTGGAGGGTTCCCGCTTCCTGTCCCGGCATCATCCGGAACTCATCGCCGCCATCCTTGCGGCCTTGGAACAGGAATTGCGGGGCGTCCTCTGAGGTAATACCAAGGAGCGTGCAATGGGCGATCTTCGGTAGCCGCAGGCTTCAGCCTGCGCCTGCTGGGCTGGAAACCCCTTGCCGCCATAGAAGTAAAAATTAAAGACGCCAGTGCTCCTTTTCTGTAAGCTTAAGGGGACTTACCACGATTCGGACTTCCGGTCAGTCCCGGATGAGAACAAATCCCCCCTGCCCCCCTTTAAAAGGGGGGTTCAAGACCTGGACTCACAGGAGTCCCCCTTTGCTAAAGGGGGATTTAGGGGGATTTGACAGGCATATGGTATGGTTACCAATATTCCTTTTTTTTAAGCCATCTGTTATCAGGCACAATACGGTTCACTTCAGCAGTGTTAGGCATTGGCGGGCAGAGACCACCTTGCCTGGCATTTTTTTAAGAACCGCCAGCCGTCTCAGACCCCCGCTATCTTTGCCAGGGCCCGCAGGACCTCTTCATAGTTCGGCTCCTCGGTCACTTCCTTCACCAGCTGGGCATACTGCAGCGTGCCCTGCCGGTCCACGATAAACACGGCCCGGGCCAGCAGACGCAGCTCTTTGATCAAAACGCCATAGGCCATCCCGAACTCCGCCAGGCGATGGTCCGACAGGGTCTTGAGCCGGGTCACCCCCGCGGCGCCGCACCAGCGCTTCTGGGCAAAGGGCAGGTCCATGCTGATGGTCAGCATCTCGATGTCGGCCCCCAGGTTGGCGGCCTCGTCGTTGAACCGCCGGGTTTCCAGGTCGCACACCGGGGTGTCCAGGGACGGCACCGAGGCGATGACCAGGATTTTGCCCCGATGGGAAGAAAGTTTCACCGGGTTCAGGTCGTTATCCAGGACCTCCGCATCCGGAGCCGCGGCCCCGGCCTTGACCTCATCGCCCACCAGAGTCAGGGGCTTGCCATGGATGGTAATGATTCCCTGCCGTTCCATCATAGTATCCTCCTCCACGGGGTATTCTTCAGCTTACCCATTTTACCATATCGGCGGCCTGATCAGGACAACCCTGAGGGCTCGGCCCCGAGGCGTGTCTGCTGGCCTGACCCTGAAATGTTTATCAACCCGGAGAAATCTGGTATGATTTTTGGGGCGATAATTTTTTGCTTGCTGCCGCCGCGGTGGCTCCAGGCTGCCGATCCGAAAAACCGGCCTGCCGGAGGATTATTCCCAGAGGAATTGCCCGGATGAACCGTTCATCGGCAAGAGTGAACCTCATGGCGACCTTTCCCCGGAAAAAAAATGTGATTTTTCTGGTCCTGGCGCTGGCTGCCCTGGGGGGAACGGGGACCGGGGCCGCCGGGGATATTTTTCAGGAATACGACAAGGTTATCTGGATCAACCAGCTCAAGCAGGTGGGAACGGTCTACGAGCAGGGCAAAAAGCTCCGGGAGTTTCCGGTCCTGACCGGCGATGACGAATGCACCACCAACCCGGGCATCTATCTGGTCCGGAGCAAGGTGGAGGATTATCATTCCCGCAAATACGACACCCCCATGCCCTTTTCCCTGTTTTTTGATATGAAGCACCGCAAGGCCATCCATGAAGGGGGGGTGCCGCCGCCCGCGGAAAGGCGGGAGTTGGCCACCCACGGCTGCGTGCACGTGGAGCCGCCCCACATGGAATGGCTGTATCACTGGGCCGAGGAGGGGGCCACCGCGGTGGTCATTTCCGGCTGGCGCACGGAGGATTGAGGGTCATAATTAGTTCTCATCCGAAAAGTCCTTTGGTTCCCTCCCCCTTGATGGGGGAGGGTTAGGGTGG
>JBGSLA010000147.1:0-1712 GCA_041740935.1 Desulfobaccales bacterium
CCACGGCCGACACCCTGGCCACCGCCCTGGCCGGGCTGGCCGTGGCCCTGGTTTTCCTGGCCCTGGCGCGTCTGCCGGTTCGCAAACTGGTGGTCCGGCTGCTGGCCGTGAACAGCTTCATTTTCTTCCTCTGGTTTGTCCTGCCCCTCACCTATCCGGGAGACCCGCTGTGGCGCTTCGGGCCCCTGGCCGCCAGCCGCCAGGGCTTGGTCTTTACCGGCCTGATCACCCTCAAGTCCAACGCCATCATCATCGCCCTGATCGCCCTGATCGCCACCTCGCCCATCGTCACCCTGGGACAGGCCATGCATTCTCTGAGACTGCCCGACAAGTTGTGCCACCTGCTCTTGTTTACCTACCGCTACATCTACGTCTTCGAGCATGAATACCGCCGCCTGGTACAGGCCATGAAAATCAGGGGCTTTCGGCCCCGCACCAACCTGCACACCTATCGCAGCTACGCCTATCTGGCCGCCATGCTCCTGGTGCGGAGCTTCGACCGGGCCGAGCGGGTCTTCCAGGCCATGCTCTGCCGGGGTTTCCAGGGGAAATTTTACAGCCTGCGGACCTTTACCTGGCAGCGCCGGGACAAAATTTTTCTGGCCGCCTCCCTGGTGGCCCTGGCTGGGCTCCTCTATCTGGAGTGGCTGAAGCCCATTCTCCCTGTGAGAGCCTTATGACTGAACCCCTGATCGAATTGCGCCAGATCACCTTCGCCTACCCCGGCGCCCCCCGACCGGTGTTCCAGGACTTTAATTTTCAACTTCTGCCGGACAATCATCTCGGGCTCATCGGCCCCAACGGCTGCGGCAAGACCACCATGCTGCACCTGATCATGGGGCTCCTGCGTCCCCAGGCGGGCGACATCATCATTTTCGGGGAGGAAGTCAAAAAGGAGAAGGATTTTCTCAAAGTAAGGCAAAAGGTGGGTCTGCTCTTCCAAAACCCCGACGATCAGCTTTTTTGCCCCACGGTCCTCGAAGACGTGGCTTTCGGTCCCCTGAACCTGGGGAAGTCGTCGGCCGAGGCGGTGCGGATCGCCCGGGAGACCATGGACCGCTTGGGGCTGGCAGGGTTCGAGGACCGGGTGACCTACAAGCTCTCCGGGGGCGAAAAAAAGCTGGTGTCCCTGGCGACCGTCCTGGCCATGCAGCCCCAGTTGCTCCTGTTGGACGAGCCCACCACCGGCCTGGACGAGGCCACCAAGCACCGCCTCATCCATATTTTGCAGGGCCTGGACATCGCCTTTATGATCGTCTCCCATGAGCACGACTTTCTCAATCACACCGTCAAAGAATGCTGCCATGTGCATAAACACTGTTGTCAACTCACTACCATTCAACCAGGAGGAGAAGGAGGGAATCAGGGATGAAAAAGGGAGGAGTTTTTTTCGTAGTTCTGCTCTTGTTGGCTGCGGCCGGGCTTATCCAGGCCTGGACGGCCGCGGAGGCCGACGCCGGGGTAAAGGAGAGGGTCCTGGCCGCCGCAGAATCCAAGGGGGGAAACAACGGCGGCAAAGAAGGGGCCAAGGAAGAGGGCAAAGAGGAGGGCAAGGAAGAAGCCAAGGAAGGCGAGTGCCCCCCCACCTTCGGCCCCATCATCACCGACACCGCGGTGCCCATCGAAACCGGCAAATTCGCCATCCAGCCCACCTACGGCCTGAGTTTTGTCACCGACGCCTTTAACAAGCACGGGCGCCGGGTGCCCCCCGG
>JBGSLA010000148.1:0-6175 GCA_041740935.1 Desulfobaccales bacterium
GGCGCCAATGTGGTAAGCGCAGGCGGTTCGGCCTCGGTGAGCAGGGGGACGATGTCCTCCAACGACACGGTGGTCAGGCGGTTCAGCAGCCAGGCCTCCGGGTAGGCGGCCAGCCGGGCCAGGCGGGCGGGCGGGGTCTGCCCTTTTTCAAAATGAGGCGCCATGATTTCAGCCAGGGCCACGATCTGGGCGGTCTCCTCCTGGCGCTGCCGGGGAAACTCAATGGTCCCCAGGGCCAGGCGGATGTGCGCCGGCACCGCTTCCCGAAGTTCCGCCATGGTCCCGGGCAGGGGCTCCCGGTGCAGATAGGGGGTCAGGAACAAGGCCCATAAGAGATTCTCGGAAAACGGCAGCTCGCTCCGATAGATCACGTCCAGGCGTTCCATGTGGTCGAGAAGTTGATCCCGCCCGGTTTTCCCCAAGCGCCCCTTCCAGGTGGGGAACACGGCATAAAACAAACCGCTGTCCAGCATCAGCTCCATGAACGCCCGGGCTGCGCCGCTTTTGAAATCCCGGAGCAGCTCATCCCGCAGGCGGGCCGGGGGGCACACCCGGAGGAGGTCCCGTTTGGCCAGGATTTCCTCCCAGGCCGCCGGGTCAATGGCAAAGCCGGTGCGGGAGGCGTGGCGCAGCACCCGGATCATGCGCACCGGGTCCCGCACAAAGCGCACCGCCGGGTCGCCGATGACCCGGATGTAGCCCTCCTGCAGGTCTCTGAGGCCGCCCACGTAGTCCACCAGGGAAAAATCGGCGATATTATAGAACAGGCCGTTGATGGTCAGATCCCGGCGGTGGGCGTCTTCCGCGGGGGAGCCGAAGGTGTTGTTCCGGGCCAGGGTTTCCTCGGGGGTGTCGTCATATTCGGAGCGGCAGCGAAAGGTGGACACCTCGATGATTTTGCCCCCCCGGAAAAAAACCTGCACCAACCTAAAGCGCCGGCCGATAATGCGGCTGTTGCGAAACAACTTGCGGATTTCCCCCGGACGGGCGTCGGTGGCCAGATCAAAATCCTTTGGGGTCTTGCCCAGCAAAAGATCGCGGACGCTGCCCCCCACGAGATAAGCCCGAAAGCCGGCGTGGTGCAGGCGGTAGAGGACTTTTAAGGCCTCCAGGGTAACATTTTTCCGGGACAGGGTGTGCTCGGGCCGGGGTATGATGCGGGGCTCTGGGGCAGCCCTTTCGGAGGCCTCGGATTGCATTGTTTCATTATAAGATAATTTGCTTTATTGTGTAGGCATTTTCAGCCACGAAAGGCAAGTCATAGCGGAATTTGTCCTGTGAGTTTCACTAAATGAGATTGTGGCCGGGTGCAACTTGAGGGGTCGGGCAAAGAGTTGACAACTTTTCAGGTCCATGTAATTTTGACATGTTAAGCAAAAATACCGCGGCGGCTGACGGCCCTGGCGCCGCCACCCGCCTTACTTTGGCCCTGGCCACCTGGGGCGGCGCGGGATATTTACCCTTTGCCCCCGGCACCTGGGGCACGGCCGCGGCCTTGCCCCTGTGGTGGCTGCTGGCGCACCTGGGCCCTGTGGGGTACGCCCTGGCCTTTGCCGGTCTCCTGGCGCTGAGTGTGGCGGTGGCGGGGCCGGCCCAGAGGCTGCTTAACCGGGTGGACCACCCGGCCATCGTCATCGACGAGGTGGCAGGGTTGCTCGTTACCCTTGCCGGCATGCCCGTGAGCTGGACCTGGGCTGTGCTGGGCTTCCTGGCGTTTCGGGCCCTGGACATCCTCAAACCCCCGCCCATCCGCTGGCTCAGCCGGGGAGAAGGCGGGGTGGACGTGGTCCTGGACGATGTGGCCGCCGGGGTCATGGCAAGGTTGGTGCTGGAAATAATCATGGTTTTGGGGGGAGGGGGCTGAAGAGCACGCCCCCCGGCGACCTTGAACCTTTGGAACTTGCGGTAGCACGGCCTCCCAGCCCGTCCAGACACGGGTTGGAGCCCCGTGCTGGAGAAATCGGGAGCACAGGCTTCCAGCCTGTGGAGGAACAGGCAGGATGCCTGTTCTCCCGGTGACGAGGAGTCTGAGTCGAGGGTGGGAGGAGCCTTTCTCCCCCGGCCCTCCCCTCAAAGTAATTCTCTATGCCAGGCGAAATCATCATCACCGGCAATGAGCTCATGACCGGCCGGGTGGCCGAGGTGAACGCCCGCTATGCCGCCCGGCGCCTGCATGAATCGGGTCTGAAGCTGCAATGCATGACAACCCTGGGGGACGGCGCGCCCCTGTTCGCCGAGATTCTCCACCGGGCCATTTCGCGCTCCGACTTTGTCATCATCAGCGGCGGTCTGGGCCCCACCGATGACGACCTGACCGTGGCCCAGGCCGCCGAGGCCCTGAACCTCAGGCTCATCCTGGATGAGGCCATGGTGAGCCGCATCCGTCAGCGCCTCGAGGCGCGGGGCTCTGTCTGGGAGCCGCGCTACGGCAAGCTGGCCCTGATCCCCCAGGGAGCCGCCATTCTGGACGCGGGGCGCTCGGCCTGCGGCTTTTCCCTGAAATATCAGGATACCTGGCTCTTTTTCCTGCCCGGCGTTCCCTGGGAAATGCGGCTGCTGTTTGAATCGGGGGTGTTGCCGGTCCTCGTGGCCATGGCCGGCGCGCCCGGGCACCTGGTGCAGCGTTCTCTGCGGCTGTTCGGCAAAATGGAAGTGGAGGTCCAGCAGGCGGTGCACGCCATCGAAAAGGAAGCCCCCGGCGTGGAAGTCGGCTTTTATCCCAATTTTCCGGAGATTCATCTCACCCTGACGGCCCGGGGGCCGGAGCGGGCGGCCCTGGAGGCGCGGTTAGATACGTTCATTGCCGCGCTTAAGCGGCAGGTGGGCGATTTTTTGCTGGGAGTGGACGGCGCCCAACTGGAGGAGGTGGTGGGGAAAAGCCTTCGGGAGCAGCGCCGGACCCTGGCGGTGGCCGAGTCCTGCAGCGGCGGGCTCATCTGCCACCGGGTCACCAATATTTCCGGGTCCTCCGATTATTTTCAGGGCGGGGTGGTGACCTACAGCAACCGGGCCAAGATGGACCTTTTGGGGGTGGCGGCCGATATTCTGGAGCAGCAGGGCGCGGTGAGCCCCGAAACCGCGGCGGCCATGGCCCGGGGTGTAAAAGATTTGTTCCAGGCGGACTACGGCCTGGCGGTGACGGGCATTGCCGGCCCCACCGGCGGCACCCCGGAAAAACCGGTGGGCCTGGTGTTCATGGGTCTGGCCGGCCCGAGAGGGGTGGACACCCGCAGCCACCAGTTTCCCGGGGACCGGGACATGGTCAAGACCCTGACCGCCGAGACCGCCCTGGACTGGCTGCGCCGGGAGTTGCTGGCCTGATTTGTCGGGAAAGTTTTTTTGCGGGAAGGGCCGGGGGACCGCAGGCCCCCCGCCCTCCCCTCAAACTCCCCTCCCAACCCCCCTTGATTTTGGAGAAATCGAGGTCCAGGGCCTCGATTTCGATGAAATAGCTTACCGGGTCGGTGAATGAGGTCAATAGCCCTCTTTTTTCCGGGAAAATGAGCGGACATATTCTGGTTCCCAAACTCCTGTTTGGGAACCCCTTGCCTGCCAAGCTCTGCTTGGCCCCGGCTATGGCGGTGAAGCAGGATTTCAAGAATCAGGTCCGCGACCCCCTTTCTTTCGGGGAGGTTCATTGAGCTATTAATAACTTCCTGATACTATGCTATAATTCCCCTATTGGATGAATACCGCAAACCGAAAACTGAAAGCCGAAAACGGTATGTTATGATCCGGGCCTTTCTCGCCATTGATCTGCCTGCCAGCCTCCGGGCGGTGTTGTCCTGGGCCCAGGAGGAGCTCAAAAAAAGCGGCGCCGACGTCAAGTGGGTGCCGGTGGGGAATATCCACATCACCTTGAAATTTTTCGGGAATATCACCGACCTGCAGGTCGCGGACATCAGCGACGCGGTGGCCGCCGTTGCCCGGGGGCAGGACCCCTTTGCCCTGAAGGTGACCGACGCCGGGGCCTTTCCCAGCCCCAAGAGCCCCCGGGTGGTGTGGCTGGGGGTGGGGGGCGACCTGGAGGCCATGCGGGATTTTCACCGCCGGTTGGAGGCGGCCCTGTCGGCCCTGGGCTTTCCCCCGGAGGACCGGCCTTTTTCGCCGCACCTGACCCTCGGCCGGGTGAAATCCCCGGCGGGGCGCCCGGCCCTGACCCGCTGCCTGGTGAACCTGCCGCCGCCGCCGGCCGCGCCCTTCCAGGTGAGTGAAATCGTGCTCTTTCGCAGCAACCTCTCCCCCCAGGGGGCCACCTACCTGCCCTTGAAAGTGATCCCCCTGGGAGGGTAAAATGGTTTAAGCTCCTCTTATCGGAGAGAATGATATGCACCCGGAGTTTGCCGCGGTAATCAAACATGGGTAAATATTGAAACAATTGTACGAAGGTTATTCTCGAGGTTCCTTTTGCGGCATAACCTGGGCGGAAAAGCGCCGCGCATCCCGTCTTTACCCTGAGTACCTATCAGGAGCTAGTAAACGAGAGGGGATTGACAAAACTACGGCTAAGCCGTATATTCTATGCATAATTTTGAATGAGATGAAATCAAGGCCGCCAAGAATTACGCCATGCATGGCGTCAGTTTTGAGGCGGCTCGTGCGGTTTTCAAAGACCCTTTTGCCCTTGAATGGCTCGACAGGCGCAAGGCATATGGGGAAGACCGGTTTGTCATCATCGGCATGGCTGAGGGCCGTCTGATATACGTCGCTTATACCATGAGAGGTGATGTGATCCGCATTATTTCGGCCAGAGGAGCCGAACCCTATGAAAGACGTAGATATCACGAAGAAAACTTCTCCTAAGTCCGATTGGCAGAGGTTTGAGGCGATGACGGAAGCGGCGTGTCAGACCGCCGCGCTGAGCGACCCGGATGCGCAACCCATCACGCCCGATAACGAGAAGAAGATGAAACGCACGCCCCAGGTGAAAGTCATTCGCCGGGCGCTGGGGCTCAGCCAGGAAGAGTTTGCGACGCGGTTTCACATTCCCCTGGGGACGTTGCGCGATTGGGAGCAGAGCCGCAAGGCGCCCGATGCCGCAGCGCGCGCCTATCTTAGAGTGATTGCCCGAAATCCCCAGGCTGTGAGCGAGGCCTTGCAACAATCGCCGTAGTGAATTGAGTGTGTATTATGGAAACCTTGGCAGATTTTGTGGCACGGTTGAGTAAAGATGTCGGTTGTTATTATCATCGGCTTGAAAGATCAGGACTTTATCCTTTAAAAAGAAATAACAATATGCAACCTGGGAGGATGGGTGTCTTTGCTTTTGTTTTAAAACTTCGTGACCGCTTTCGAATACATACGAGTGCGGATGCAGCTATAACAGCTGAAGTTCTTCACCTTTTTGATAGGACAAAAGAAGGCGCTTTTTTTGCAAAAGAAGGCGCTTTTATATACGTAAGAAAAGGTAGTAATGGAGAGGATTATCAAAGAGCTGTGACAGCTTTCAAGGCCATTAATAATTTAAATAATTAGAATAAAATTATCATAATTTTAGGAATTAATAAAAATAAATAAGAAAAAGAGGGACACCATGACCACCGAACCCACCGAAAAGTCCAAGGCCCTGGCCCAGGCCCTGGGGCAGATCGAGAAGCACTACGGCAAAGGGGCCATTATGCGCCTGGGGGCGGACGAAAAGATCGAGGTGGCCGTCATCCCCACCGGCTCCATCGGCCTGGACGTGGCCCTGGGGATCGGCGGCATCCCCCGGGGCCGGGTTGTCGAGATCTTCGGGCCGGAGGCGACGGGCAAAACGACCCTTGCCCTCCATGTGATCGCCGAGGCCCAACGCCGAGGCGGCCAGGCTGTCTTCATCGACGCCGAACACGCCCTGGACCCGACTTATGCCGGGAAAGTGGGGGTGGACGTCGACAACCTCCTTATCTCCCAACCCGATTACGGCGACCAGGGCCTGGAAATCGCCGAGGTCCTGGTCCGGAGCGGCGCCGTGGATGTCGTCGTCGTCGATTCGGTCGCGGCCCTGGTGCCGAAAGCGGAGTTGGAGGGCGAGATGGGCGACGCCCACATGGGCCTCCAGGCCCGGCTGATGAGCCAGGCCCTCCGCAAATTAACGGCCATCGTTGCCAGGTCCAAAACCTGCTTCATTTTTATCAATCAAATACGGGAAAAAATCGGTTTCTTCCTGGGCAATCCGGAAACCACGACCGGGGGC
>JBGSLA010000149.1:0-3142 GCA_041740935.1 Desulfobaccales bacterium
GTCCCCGGCCCCGACCACCCCGCCTGAGCCCGCCGCTTCCCTGGTCGGCATCTGGCAAAGTCAGGACGGCGAAGTCCTGAAAATCGGGCCATCGACCTATGAAGTCTATAGTTTTCAGCAACTCATGGATAAAGGCACTTACGAACTAAAAGGCAAACTGATTGTTATCCAGAGTTCCCTGACCGGCGAACGGGAGCGCCTGTCCTACCGTCTCCAGGGACAGCAGCTGACCCTCAAGGACTCAGACGGCGAGAGCTTCGAACTACCAGAAACTTCAATTTGCACGCCCTTATTCCCAGGCGCATGGCCTTGACCCCGGGTCGCCCGCATGGTCTGTCCTGAAAAGTCCAAAGTCCAGGGTCCAGGGTCCAGGGTCCAAAGTTTATTCTGTCCTTAAAAGTTCGCCTTATGTAGGCGCAGGCGCCCTCGCCTGCCCTGGTTGGACAGCCGGGGGCGGCTGTCCCTGCACCAGAAAAGCCTTTTCATTTTTTATGGGTGAGCCAACGGCCCATGCGCGACTGCTTTGAAAAGTTCTTCTCAGAGATGTATTCCGGTGGGGCGGCCGTCCCTGGCCGCCCAATGTGCCGGCGGGCACGGAGGCCCGCCCCACCTAATTTTCCTTGGTTTTAAGAGAGCCGAGGGCTCATGAGCGACTGTCCTAAACTGACCCTTGCCGGAGGCACATTTTCCTGAAGGCTGATTCGACTGTTACCGGCCATAAAAGCGAAGCCGCCGCGTCGAATATGGCGGTTTTTTCTGTTATATATAAAGGAGAACCCGAGGCCGGGGGCGAACCTGCGGACTGCATCGAACCGGCGCCCCGGCTCCCGAGTGGGAAAATATGCCAAATACTGTCTTGGAAAAAGCGGCCCGGCCTTTCAGACAACGGCCCGGGCTGACGATCGGGGCCATCGCTCTGGTGGTGGCCCTGGGGGCCGCGGCCGGGTGGTTCTGGTCCGGGGGCGGCCAGGGCAATGATTCCTTCCGCACCGCCGCGGTGATCCGGGGCGATCTGTCCGCCACCATCAGCGCCACCGGCACCGTGGAGCCGGAAGAAGTGGTGGACGTGGGGGCCCAGGTGGCCGGCAAGATCGTCTCTTTCGGGAAGGATAAGGACGGCAAAATGGTGGATTACGGCTCGGTGGTGGGGGCCGGCACCATCCTGGCCCAGATCGACGACGCCCTTTATGCCGCCGAAGTCTCCCAGGTCAAGGCCCAGGTGGCCCAGGCCCAAGCCAACGTCAAACGGGCCGAGGCCGATTTGGGGCAACTGAAGGCCAAACTTTTCCAGGCGGAAAGGGAGTGGCAGCGGGCCAAGAAACTGGGGCCCTCCGACGCCCTGTCCCAGAGCGACTATGACGCGGCGCTCTCGGCCTATGAGGTGGCCAAGGCCAATCTGAAGGTGGGGGAGGCGGCCGTGATCCAGGCCAAAGACGCGGTGGCCCAAGCCCAGGCCAATCTGCGGCGGGCCTCTCAAAACCTGGATTATTGCACCATCAAGTCACCGGTGAAAGGGGTGATCATCGACCGCCGGGTGAATATCGGCCAGACCGTGGTGGCCAGCCTCAATGCCCCCAGCCTCTTTTTGATCGCCAAGGATCTCACCCGGCTGCAGGTCTGGGCCTCGGTGAACGAAGCGGATATCGGCAATATCCGGCCCGGCCAGCCCGTGGTGTTTACCGTGGATGCCCATCCGGGGGAAACTTTTTACGGCGAGGTGGGGAAGGTGCGGCTCAACGCCACCATGACCCAAAACGTGGTGACCTATACCGTGGAAGTGAACACCGACAATAAGGATGGCCGGCTGATTCCTTACCTGACCGCCAACCTGAAGTTTCTGGTGGCAGACCGCCCCAATGTCCTCATGGTCCCCAACGCGGCGCTGCGTTTTATCCCCCAGCCGGACCAGGTGGCCGCCGGGGCGGGGGAAACTGCATCGGCAGCAGGAAGCGGCAAGAAGAGGGGCGCGGGGGGCGCAGCCAAAGGGGAAAAAGAGCCGATTAGAACCGGGACCGTGTGGATTCCCCGCGGCCGCTCGGTTCAGCCGCTTCAGGTTCGGTTGGGCGTCACCGACGGTTCCCTGACCGAAGTGGAAAGCCCCGAACTCAAGGAGGGCATGCAGGTGGTGGTGGGAGATCAGCCCCAGGAGACTGCGGCCCGTCCCTCCGCCAGCCCGTTCACCCCCCAAATTTTCCCCAAGAAAAAGACGGGAGCGCCACCGCCGCCCCCCTAATGCCGTTTTGGGTTTGCGGTTTGCGGTTTTCGGTGAAAATAATCAGATTTTTCAAACTAATAGACGACGTTTCATTGAGTTCGTCTTAACAAGAACTGGGCCTGGCAGGCAACAAGGTTTTATGAAGCTCATCGAACTGAAAGATATATATAAGACCTATCACCTGGGCGAAATCGAGGTGCCGGTGCTCAAAGGGGTGTCCCTTACCATATCCCAGGGGGAGTTCGTGGCCCTGATGGGGACCTCGGGCTCGGGGAAAACCACCCTGATGAACATCCTGGGATGCCTGGACCGGCCCACTTCCGGTCACTATTGGCTGGAAGGTGAGGACGTCACCGAGTTGTCCTCCGATGACCGGGCCCTCTTGCGCAATCAAAAACTCGGCTTTGTGTTTCAGACCTTTCATCTGCTCCCTCGCACCAGCGCCCTGGAAAATGTCATCATGCCCCTGTCCTACAATGGCATCAATCTCTCCGACGGGGAGGCGCAGCATCAATCCGAAGAATTGTTGCACAAGGTGGGATTGGGGGACCGGCTGGACCACGAACCCTCCCAGCTGTCCGGCGGCCAGCAGCAGCGGGTGGCCATTGCCCGGGCCCTGGTGAACCATCCTTCTCTCTTGTTTGCCGATGAACCCACGGGCAACCTCGATTCCAGGACCAGCGAAGAGATGCTGGCCCTGTTTAAACGGCTTAACGACGAGGGCGTCACCATCGTGCTGGTCACCCACGATGAACAGGTGGCCCGCTCTGCCCGGCGGGTTATCCGCATTCATGACGGCATGATTCAGTCCGACGAGGCCGCGGTCACAGGCGCGGGCGAAACCCCGAAGCAGCCGGAAAAAGCCGGCCGGCGGGCCTTATGGGCCTTCCCCCGCCTCCGCTGGATGCTGCGCACCGCCTTGCAGGG
>JBGSLA010000150.1:0-10852 GCA_041740935.1 Desulfobaccales bacterium
ACCCTTAGAAGGCCCCCGGTTGTCAACGGATAAAGGTATCCGGGAGCGATGAACTTATCACTCTGTGGTCGGTACAATCCGACCAATTGCCCGATGAAGCGCGCCCTGACTTGGGTTTCATATTCGACGACAGAGTGACTCTGCGCCAAACACTTATCGAGGATCAACCACTTTGCCAGTTAAGGCGATGCTGGCAAGAGCAACGAGCGAATGGAACCCGGTCGAGAATGGGCCACGCTCTTGCTCGTCGGAGACCGGGTTCCATTCGCGGGCTCGCCGGGAACGAAGGCCGGGTGATTGCGGCAAGGATTTTGTTGTCGCGTCCTAGAAACAATCGCGTACCCTCGTGCCGTCCCATTCAAAACGGCTTGGTCATGCGGCGGCATGCCAGAGTTAGAGCCGGGCTCGGGTGAGGGGCAGAACCACATCAACAAGCAGATGTTCAACGAGCGGGACGGACGGCCAATCAAGCCTTCTGGCTGCGGTGCACCGGCAGACCATGGCCCATAATGCTGATGCAGACGGAGGATATGCTCCGGAGGGCCATGCGGATATGCTCGAAAAAAGCTCCAGTTAGGTGTCGGGCTCGCCCGTCCCCTCGATTAGACGGCCAGGAACGTATGCATGTTGAACCCCTGCCGGTTTTTCAGCATGAAATAGACCGCTCGGCCGAGCTTGTGCGCCAGGATGGAGAGCGCCTTGCCTTTGCCGTGTTTCCGCACCAGCTTGTCGTGGAATTGCCGGCCCGGTTCGTTGCTTTTGAGGAACAGTTGCGCAGCCAAGGAAAAGGCCCAGCGGAGATGGGCGTTGCCGATCTTCTTGCCGCCGCTGCCGTATTTCTTGCCATTGGATTCTTTGGAGCAGGTGACCAGGCGGCAATAGGAGGCGAAATCCTGAACCCTGGGAAAGCGGCTGATGTCCTCGATCTCATAGAGCAGATTGAGGGCATTGATCCGGCCTACGCCGGGGATGCTCTTCAAGAGGGCATAAGCAGTCGGGTCATGCTCCTTTGCGTGGGCAATGATGTCCTGTTCGAGGACGGCCAACACCCGGTCATAGGCGTCGATCATGTCGAGATTGGCGGCCATGGACATGCACACCGAGGGATCGTCGAACCGATCCAGCAAGCCTTCCCGGTTTTGCGGTTTGGCGATCCGGCCCAGAGGCACCTGCAGGTTGTACTGGCTGGCGGTATTCTGGGTGTGGGCAAAGAGCTCGGCCCGCTTGCGCATGAGATGGTTGCGCCGGCGCATCAGATCCCGAGTGGCACGCATCCGCTGGGGATACACGTAGGCCATGGGAATGAGGCCGCCCCTGAGCAAGGCAGCGATCTTCTGGGAGTCAATCTTGTCGTTCTTGCTTTTGCCGCCGTGGATGGCTCGCATGTAGAGCGCATGACCGAGGATAAAGGGGATGTTTTCCGTGGCGCAGAGATCGGCCAGCCAGTACCAGGAGAACATGCACTCGGCGCACACCACCAGATCGTCCCGATAGGGGGCGATGGTTTTGAGGAAGGTTTCCGGCTCGGTCTTGATGTTGCGATGGAGCAGGATGTCCCCTTCCTGGCTGAGGATGCACAGGTACATTTTGTTGGTGTGCAGGTCGATTCCACAGTAATGCTTGTGTTGCTTGGTGTACAATCGCATGAGAAGGCCTCCTTGCTAAGGGTTGCTGATACCCCCATTATAGCGGAATAGTCCGCCGGGTGCTCAGGGGGCCTTCTCTAGTATCAAGTCAATAAACCGGACCGGAATTACCTGCGGTCTAAAAGTGGGCAGTGCATTGGCCGACAGATTATTTCACCATTAGGCGTCGCAGGGAGACCCGCCTTTGCCATATCAAGCCCTCGCAGACACGATTTTGCTTCTCCACTTCGTAGTTGTCCTGTTCGTGGTCCTGGGACTCCCGGTGATCCTTCTTGGCAACAGGGCTGGCTGGTCTTGGGTCAATAACCTGTGGTGGCGGATCACTCACTTGGCGGCTATCGGCGTCGTGATCTCTCAGGCCTGGATGGGAGAGTACTGCATGCTCACTGAGCTTGAGTCCTCGCTGCGGGAGCAGGCGGGGCAGTTCGCTTACAAACGTAGCTTCATTGAGCACTGGGCCAGCCGTGCCCTGTACTACGAAGCACCCATTTGGGTATTCTCCATGGCCTATACGGGCTTCGGGCTGCTTGTGGCCTGGGCTTGGTGGCGCTTCCCGCCGAAGTTAGGCAATGGCAAGAACGGTGACGCCTAACCCCTCATTCGCGAGAAACGGCGGCAGTATACATCGCTGTCCCAAAAAACTGAATCCAGCAAAAACGCTCCCTGTTCTTTTTGAACAATGGAATAAATTTCTGGAAATAAAAAAGGGATAGTCGCCAAACAGGCAACCACCCCTTTTTGTTTATGAAAAATGGCGGAGAAGGTGAGATTCGAACTCACGGTACTCTCGTACACACGCGTTCCAGGCGTGCACCTTAAACCACTCGGTCACCTCTCCGTGATGCATTTGTTCACGGTACTGATCGTTTGCTCTCGCATCCGACGTGGATGCCTTTTCTATCCTGAGTCCACCTTTTTTACAACAGAAAACTAACGCCGGTTCCGAAAAAAGTCCCGCAAGAGTCGGCTGCATTCCTCGGCACAAATCCCGCCAGTAACTGCAAAACTGTGGTTGAGCTGGCCATCACTGCCGATCCGGTATTTCGAGACAACAGCTCCGCCTTTGGGGTCAACGGCACCAAAGACCAACCTCCCTATCCGGGCGTGCACCAGCAGAGTGGCGCACATGGGGCAAGGTTCCAAGGTCACGTAGACGGTGACACCGGGCAGTCGGTAGTTTTCTACAGTGCGGGCCGCCTGACGCAAGGCTCTCATTTCGGCATGGCCGGCGGGGTCGGAAGCATTGATACAATTATTACCCGCCTCGGCCAGGACAGTCCCATCGACATCGACCACCACCGCCCCCACCGGCACCTCGCCCGTAGCGGCGGCCAACCTAGCCTGGACAAGAGCCCGTTCCATCATCCGGCAATCCATTGCCGGTTGTCCACAGTCCGCAGATGTTAGCATCGTGATTTCTCTCTGCATAAGCGACAAAAGTTCCGATTGCTTTTCCGGGGAGGAGGTTTATAATTACGAAAAAGATATTGAAAAAACAAAATCGAAACCAGCAACAGGTGCATGGGCCATGAATGAGAAAAGAGCTGCAGTTCTCGCGTATAAATGTCCCCCGGAAAGCAGGCTGAGTATCGAAACGGCTCTGGAGGCGAATTTCGATCTCACCTTTCAAAATGACCCTCTCTCCTTCCAAACCGAGGTCAGCAAAAAGCCCTACGACATCATCTTTTTGAATTTCCAGCCCGAAAATGGCAAAAAATTCAAGCTGCTGGAAAAAATTCAGGAACAGACACCGTTTACTCCCGTCATTATCACCTGCGAATCGGAAGACTGCGTCCACTTTGACAAAAAGCTGGAACCAATCATCTACGATATCCTCAACCTGCCCCTCTCGCCAGGTCGGGTCAAACGAACGGTTCGCCAGGCCCTGTACAAGCGGCAACAGGAAAATGAACTGGCCTATCTGCGCCGCACCCAGGATATCGTCTACAGCTTTGACCGGATCATTGCTGAAAGCGAGAGTTTCAAGGCCGTTATCAAAAGTTTAAAAAAATTCGCTTCTACCGATGCCACTATCCTGATTACCGGTAACACCGGTACGGGCAAGAGCTTCCTCTCCGGAACGGTCCATCACAATTCACCGCGCCACGACCGCCCTTTCATCAAGATCAACTGCGCCAACATCCCCGAGACCCTGCTGGAATCCGAACT
Organism: Desulfobaccales bacterium; assembly: GCA_041740935.1. Classification (GTDB taxonomy): domain Bacteria; phylum Desulfobacterota; class Desulfobaccia; order Desulfobaccales; family 0-14-0-80-60-11; genus JBGSLA01. The sequence continues at coordinate 3,816 of JBGSLA010000150.1, forward strand.
CTTCGGCCACGAAAAAGGCTCGTTAACCGGCGCCGACAAACAACGGATCGGCCGCTTCGAACAGGCCGACGGCGGCACCATCTTCCTCGACGAGATTGGCGAGATCCCGCTGGAGATCCAGTCCAAGCTCCTGCGGGTGCTGGAAGACAAATCCTTCGAACGGGTGGGCGGCAACAAAACCATCAAGGTGGACGTGCGTCTGGTGGCCGCCACCAACCGGGACCTCAAAGAAGAAGTGGAGGAGAGCCGCTTCCGGGAAGACCTCTACTATCGCTTAAACGTGGTCCACCTCCACATCCCGCCCTTAAGGGAACGTCCGGAGGACATCCCGCCCCTGGCCACCCATTTCTTAAGAAAATACACCCAGGAAAACGCCCGGGGCGAAATTCACCTCTCCCCGGAGGCCATGAAGCTCCTCCTCCACTATGCCTGGCCGGGCAACGTCCGGGAACTGGAAAACGTCATGGAGCGGGCCGTGATCCTCTGCAGCCAGAACCTGATCACGGTCAACGACTTCCCCCGGGAGCTGGGCGGCGAGTCCCTCGACCCCTCCCGCCTGAACATCGACCGCTTCATCCCCTTGCAAACGCCCCTCACCGAAGCCCTGGAGCAGATCGAAGAGCAGATGATCCGCCGGGCCCTCGAGCAAAGCGGCCAGGTCCAGGTCCGGGCCGCCGAACTCCTGGGCATCACCAAAAGCCTGCTGCAGTACAAGCTGAAGAAGTATCACTTAACTTTCTAAATAACTTATTATGAAAATCAATAAAATACCACACCCTATTCCATACCAAGGGAGTAAACGTAATCTTGCTGATGAAATTTTAAGATATTTTCCACCTGAAATTAATACACTTTACGAGCCTTTTGCAGGATCGGCGGCGATAACAATTGCGGCTGCTTTTAGAGGATTGGCTAAATATTACTATATCAATGACTTAAATAAACCTCTAATGGATTTGTGGAGAGATATCATAGAAAATCCAGACATAATATCTGCACAATACGAATCTCTTTGGCAGAAACAACTCTCTAACCCTCGAATATTTTATGATAAGGTCAGAGATGAATTTAATCTGACTGGACGCAGTGATCTTTTTCTATACCTTCTAGCTCGTTGTGTTAAAGGTTCTGTGAGATATAACTCTCAAGGTGAATTTAACCAGAGTCCTGACAATCGTAGAAAAGGAATGCGTCCTAAGACAATGAAACTTCAAATATTAGGTGTGTCTTATTTATTGAAAGGAAAAACAACAATTTCATCAGTGAATTACAGAGATATTTTAGATAAAGTGACAAAGGATGACCTTGTTTATATGGATCCCCCTTACCAAGGCGTTTGTGGAAATAGAGATACTCGATATTTACAAAGTGTTCAATTCTGTGAATTTGTGGAGGAACTTAATACCCTTAATAATAAAGGAATTAGATATATTGTAAGCTATGATGGTCGTACTGGAGCCAAAACCCATGGAAGAAAATTGCCTGAAAATCTCAATTTAACGCTTATTGAGTTATATGCAGGAAGATCATCACAAGCTACTTTATTAGGCAGAGATGCAGTAACAATAGAATCACTCTATCTTTCACATGGTTTAGTTAATGAATTAGTCAATGTTCCAATAGTTTATAAATATACTAGAGGTGAACAATTGTGCCTTATGGAGAGTCAAAAATGGCTGGAATAAAACTGCCCCCTGATTTTGTTAAGAAATGCAAATCAGTAAAAGCAAAGCGGCCACGAACTGTAATTGATCACATTCTTAAGTATGGACATATAACTACCCAAGAATTAAAGGATTTGTACGGTTATAATCACCCACCAAGAGCTGCACGTGATGTCAGGGAGCAGGGAATACCATTAGAAACATTTCGAGTAGAAGGATCTGACGGTCGAAAAATAGGAGCCTATCGTTTTGGTGATCCCCAAAGGTTACGATATAAAAGGTTGAAGGGACGAACAGCATTTTCTAAAGAACTTAAGAAAAAATTAATAGAGATCAACGGTTGTCGATGCGAAATCTATCTTGAAGAATTTAACGAGAGAGACTTGCAGATTGACCATAGAATACCATATGAGGTCGCTGGGGATGATTTAGGCAATATGGAAGACCCCAATTCTTACATGTTACTTTGTGGTTCAGCTAATCGTGCAAAATCATGGTCATGTGAACATTGTGTGAATTGGATAGAGTTAAGGAAAATTGATATATGTCATAAATGCTATTGGGCTTATCCAGAGAATTATGAACATATTGCAATGCGTCAAATTAGAAGAGTAGATATTATATGGTCTGAAAATGAAGTTAATGTTTATGAAAAACTTAAAAATAGAACGCAAGAACTCCAAAAAAATATTCCAGAATTTATTAAAGAAATAATTAAAAAACATTTATGAATAATAATGTCATAATTAATGTAATATCTTTATTTAATCAATATATATTTATTCTTTTGGAGGCGCAGTGAAGATTGAATATTTCCCGGACGACATTCGTTACAATATAATCCCCGCGCCCGACGGCGACATGGTGTACCGCTGCCTGGAGTGCAGCGCCGAATTCGACATCACTGAGTTGTTGTACACCTGCCCCACGTGCCGGGGGCTGTTTATGCTGGTCGATAGAAACGAGGCGCGGTTGCAGGAAAAGCCCGGGGCCTTCTGGCGGCGGCTGTTCGACTACCGCAGGATGCTCAATGTCCCGGCCCTCAAGGGCATTTTCCTGTACTATGAGCTCATCGCCCCGGTGATTCCCCTGGACCGCATCATCTATCTGGGGGAGGGCCACACCCCCCAGGTGGCGGCCAATGACGACCTGGCCGGTGAAGTGGGCCGACCCTTTTATTTCAAAAACGACGGCCAGAACCCCAGCGCCTCCTTTAAAGACCGGGGCATGGCCGCGGCCTTAAGCTATCTCAATTTCCTGGTAAGCTCCCGCAATTTGGGGAAAATCCTCTCCATCTGCGCCAGCACCGGGGACACCTCCGCGGCCGCGGCCCTCTATGGGGCCTACCTGGGGGACAAAATCGCCTCCGCGGTGATCCTGCCCCACGGCAAGGTCACCCCCCAGCAGTTGGCCCAGCCCCTGGGGGCCGGGGCAAAGGTATTGGAGGTCCCCGGGGTTTTCGACGACTGTATGAAGGTGGTGGAGACCCTGGCCGACAATTACCAGGTGGCCCTGCTCAACTCCAAAAATTCCTGGCGCATCAGGGGGCAGGAGTCCTACGCCTTTGAAATCGCCCAGTGGTTCGACTACGACCTCAAAGGGCTCGTGGTGGTGGTGCCCATCGGCAACGCCGGCAACATCACTGCGGTCCTGCAGGGGTTTTTGCGGCTGCACGAGCTGGGGATCATCGAGCGCCTGCCCCGGGTCCTGGGGGTACAGTCCCGCCACGCCAACCCGGTGTTCCTCTATTACCGCCAACCCGACCGCAAAAAGCGCCTCTTTGTGCCGGTGACGGTGACCCCCAGCGTGGCCCAGGCCGCCATGATCGGCAGCCCCGTCTCCATGCCCCGGGTCATCCGCCTGGTGGAGGACTACCAGCGCCGGGCCGGGGAGGCCAGCGTGGCGGTGGTGGAGGTCAGCGAACAGGAGATCATGGACAGCATGCTCCTGGCCAACCGCCACGGCCATATCGCCTGCACCCAGGGGGGCGAATCCCTGGCGGGCTTCAGGGCGGCGGTGGCGGGGGGCCTCATCGACCCGGGCGAAACCGCGGTGCTGGATGCCACCGCGCACCACCTCAAGTTTGTGGGCTTTCAGGATATGTATTTCCAGGACAAATTTCCCCCGGAGTTCGAGGTGACCCCCAGGCCGGAGTATCAGAACCGGCCCCGGCTCATCACCCCCCAAACCGACGACCCGGCCGCCAAAACCGCTGATCTGGCCGCCCAGATTGCGGAGTTGTTGGGTTTAACCCCCAAAGGGTAGCGGCTTTATAAAAAATTTTTCGGCTGCTTTGAAAAATTCTTCTAACAGCTGTATTCCGGTGGGGCGGCCGTCCCTGGCCGCCCAGTGTTCCGGCGGGCACTTAAGGCCCACCCCACCGAATTTTTCTTGGTTTTGAGAAAGCCGAAGGCTCATGAGCGACTGTTCTGAACTTTGGCAATGAGCCGCTGTCAAAAAACCGGGGCAATCCCTGAAGGTGACCCATATATGACCATGTCAGAGAAAAATCCCGAATCCCCGCTCAATATAACTCCCATCGCCGACAATTACTGTTTCGTCTGCGGCCGGGACAATCCGAGGGGATTGAAGATCAAGGTGACCTATTTTCCGGAGGAGCTGGCCGCGGAAACCGAACTGGCCCTGCCCCGGGAGTACCAGGGCTGGGCCGAGGTCATCCACGGGGGGATTTTGTCCACCCTGCTGGATGAAATGATGGCCCACGCGGTGTGGCATTTTGCCGGGCCGGGGCTGACCCTGAGCCTGGAGGTGCGCTTCCATGCGCCCCTCAAACCCGACGAACGGATAAACGTCCGGGGCGTGCTCTCCCCCGGCAACGGCAGCCGCCGCGTTGCTGAGGCCGTCATCACCCGCACCAGCGACCGGCGCAAAATCGCCAGCGGCAAGAGCCGGTTTTTGTTGCTGGAAGAAAAATTGGGAGGAGCGGGCTCGCAGAGGTAATGCGGTTCAGATCTTAACTCAGGCTTCGCATCCCTGACGACGGGGAACGACTAGGGAACTCTCAGGTCGCTCCTTGAATGGGAGCGAAAGAACAAAACGGCTTTTTTCTGTAGCCGCAGCCTTTAGGCTGCGCTGGTTGCGGCAGAAAAAAAGGCGGGAGGCGCTGCGCTTTCCCGCCCTACTGTTTCTTCTTAATAATGTAGAGCAGGCGCCCTCGCCTGCTTTTGTATGCAACAGCCCGCAGCTCAAACTGACTTTCCCCACAATAAATAAGCATCTATGCTTCAGGTCATTATTCTCATGATGGGCAAAACCCGGGAGCCCTTTATTCAGGAGGGTGTGGCCTTTTACGGGCAGCGCCTCAAGCCCTTTTTTAAGCTGGCCGTCAAAAGCGTGCGGGAGGAAAAAGAAGGGAAGAAACTCACGGCGGAACTCATCAAAACCAGGGAAGGGGAGCGCCTGCGGGGCCAGATTCCCCCGAAATCATATGTCGCGGCCCTGGACCCCGGGGGCAGGGAATTCACCACTGAAGAATTCGCCGCCTGGCTGGCCCGGCGGGAAGAGGACGGCCGGACCCTGGTCTTTCTCATCGGCGGTCATTTGGGCCTGGATGAGGCCACCACGGCCCTCGCCCACGAAAAGCTGGCCCTCTCCCGCCTGACCCTCACCCACGAATTGTCCCGGCTGGTGCTCCTGGAGCAGCTCTACCGGGCCAAAGCCATCCTCCGGGGCCATCCGTACCACGTCTAAAGAAAAGTGAGGGGAGGGCCGGGAGATGGTAAATCCCCCGCCCTCCCCCCAGAATAGCTTCCCGCATCCCCAAACGGGAGAACCGGCATCCTGCCTGTTTTTGCACAGGCTAAAGCCTGCGGCTACAGGATGCCTTACCTCTTTGAACGCATCTTGGTATTAGCCCCCTCCCCCACGCATCAAGCTAAATCGACTGGACTTCCTTGACCCCGGGGACCTCTTTCATGAGGGCCTTTTCCACGCCCTGCTTCAGGGTCATCTGGGACATGGGGCAACCCTGGCAGGCGCCCTGGAGCTGCACCTTGACGATGCCGTCTTCAGTGACGTCGATGAGTTGAATATCGCCACCGTCCCTCTGCAGGAAGGGGCGGATTTTTGCCAAAGCCACTTCTACTTCTTTTCTCACACCGGCCTCCAAAATTTTCTCTAGATAGTAACCACCTTATGAGCCCTTGTAAAGGGAAGGGCAGCCAAGAAATTTCGCTGCCTGCTTAAGGGGCCAGTTCATAGGTGACGGTGAGGCGGGCCCGGTAGGTGATGTCCCCCACCTCGATGGGGGTGTCCACCTCCCGCCCGGGGGCGGCCATGGGCGCGGCTTTGGCCATCTCGAAGCGGGGGTGCATGGCGTGGCTGGTGCTCATCTTGACCACCCGGGCCACCTTCAGCCCGGCGGCCTGGGCCAGGGCGTCGGCCAGTTTGCGGGCCCGCTCCAGGGCCTTGACCACGGCCTGATTCCGCAAATCCTCCTCCTGGGTATGGCTGAAGTAGGGCCCGTGCACCTCATTGGCGCCATTCTTGAGGGCGGTATCGGCCACCTGGCCGAGTTTATTCAAATCCCGCAACTCCACCTGAAAGCGGTGGGAGGCCCGGTAGCCGGCGATTTCGTCCTTCCGGAGCTTTTCTTTGCCCTGGACCTTTTCCACTCTGCGGAAAACGGGGTTGACGTAAAATTGTAAAGTCTTCACTTTATCGTCCGGTCCCAGGACCTGTTTGATGGCGGCCAGGAATTTCTCGGCCTCCTTGGCGTTGGCCTGGGAAGCCTCCTGGGCCTGGGCCGCCTCGGTCACCACCGTGAAATTGAAGGTGGCCTTATCCGGTTTCACCTCCACCTGGCCTTCGGCGTCCAGTTCCACCAAGGTGTTTTGGGGGTTCTCGGCCGCGGCCGCGGCCGGGGTTGCCAGGGTCAAGGGAGCCATGAGGGCAAACAGCAGAAAAAGCCGGCCCCACCAGGAATGCAACCCATGGAAAGTTCGGTGATCGAATCGATGCCAGGAAAACAACCTGCCGTTTTTTTTCATGGTTAATCCTCTGTCCTGAAAAGTTTGTTTTGTGCAGGGGCAGGCGCCCTCGCCTGCCCGGTTTGGACAGCCGGGGGCGGCTGTCCCCACACCATAAAGGCTTTTCATGCTTTACGGGTGATCCGAATGACCATGAGCACCGTCATTGAAGAGTTACCGGAGGAGGGCACCGCCCATCACCAAGGCGTTCTTCGGAACCCGTGAGAATGCACAGGTGAGGACACCTGTGCTACTAATTTTGAGTTTCTTGTTTTTCGACAAAGATTTTGCTTGCATCATGCTAATCTTATTAAGAAATCACTTCAATTTTTTCCGTTTGGTTCCGGCCGCAAGGCCGGGATGTGCCACCAGGTTTTTATAGAAA